>DOZZ01000298.1:0-6631 GCA_003517725.1 Bryobacterales bacterium
TTATCAAGGCTTTAAGTTCGACGAGATGGCGGAGATTCTGGATTGCCCGGTGTCCACGGTGAAGTCGCGGCTGTATACGGCGCTCGATCTTCTGCGTGATGAATTGGCTCCGGTGGCGGCGGGGAGAACTGAATGAGCGGCTTGCGGGATTATTTTTTCGACGAGATGCCGGCGGGCGAACGGCCGGACATGGAACGACAGCTGGCGGCTTCGCCAGAGCTGCGCGCCGAGCTGCGGCAGCTGGAGATGACGGCCAGGGCGTTGCGCATGCTGCCGGATCAGGAGCCGCCGCGGCGCATCGCGTTTGTCTCGGATAAAGTGCTGGCGCCTTCGGTGGGTTCGCGTGTGGCGCGTTGGTTCTTTGCCGCAGGACCAGTGTTTGCTTCGGCGGCTCTGTCGGCGCTGGTGGTGTTTTGGGTGATGAGCTACAGGACGGCGCCCGTGCGTACGGTGGAGGTGGCTAGTTCTCATGTGGCGCAGGACCCGGGCAAGGTAGAGGCGCTGGTGCGTGAGGCGGTGGCGCAATCGGAAGTGCGTAGCGCCCAGAAGACCAAAGAGCTGCTAGCCGATGCGGAGCGGCGTCATGAACTGGAGCGGCAGCAGTTGCTTTTGAATGTGCAGGACACTCTGAATTACTGGCAGAAGAAGATGAACGTGATGCAGGTGGCCAGCGCGGACATGGGCGGGCGATGAGAACTCTCGCGGCGGTGTGCCTGGCGGCGCTGCTGCTGCAGGCGTCGGCGGCGGCTCCTTCGAGCGCAGGGGCGCGTCTGGCGGTGGCTTCGATGGAGCAACTGGCGGACAAGACATTGGCGGCGCGCGAGGATCCGTTCGAGCTACTGGGGAACACGCGAGGGGTGTATCTGGAAGGCTATGGGGCNNTTGCGTTTGCCCGCGCTGCGCAAGGCGATGCAAGCGTTTCTGCTGTCGGCCAGCGCTTCGCTCGACAACGTTGGGCCCAAGGAGCAGGTGGTCTATTTCGTGAATCTTTACTATCACAATTGGGAAGACCGCAAGGGGCTGCCGGCGCAGATCGTGATGCAGGGCGAGAAGCAGAAGCTGCTGGCCGGGCGTGGCGCGCTGAACGGGATCGTGAAGGTGACGGAGCTGTGAGGGTGACGGCGCTGGCGCCGCCGAAGTTGGGCGAGCTGCTGGTACAGCGCGGGCTGATTGCGGCCGAGGATCGGGACCGGGCCCTCGATTTGCAAAAAGAGCGGGGCGACAAGCTCGGCAAGATCATGGTCGACATGGGGCTGATCGCTCAGCGCGACCTGTTGCGCGTGCTGTCTGAACAGAACGATATTCCGGTGGCGGCACTGGACGGTCCGCCTCCGTCGGCGCCCGAGCTCGATGGGCTCTCGCCGCGATTTATGCGACAGGCGCAATTTCTGCCGACGGCCATGGGCGATACATGGGTGCGCATCGCGATGGCCGATCCGCTGGACTTCGAGACCATTGCCGCCGTGCGGTCGTTCACCGGGCTGCGCGTGGAAGCGGAGCTGGCGGGCGAGCAGGAGATTCTGGACGCGCTGGACCGCTACTACGGCGAGAGCGAGAAGCAGAGCGTCGAGAGCGGCTTCGACAGCGAAGACGGCGAAAACCTGGAACATCTGCGCGACATGGCGAGCGAGGCGCCGGTGATCCGGCTGGTGAACTCGACCATTGCGCAGGCGGTGGAGAAGCGCGCCAGCGATATTCATATCGAACCATTCGAGAAGGAGTTCCGGATTCGCTTTCGCGTGGACGGCGTGCTGTTCAGCCAGGAGCCGCCGCCGCGCGAGATGAAGGCCGCGATTGTGTCGCGCCTGAAGCTGATGGCGAAGCTCAATATTGCCGAGCGGCGGCTGCCGCAGGACGGGCGCATCAAGCTGAAAATTCTGGGGCGCGAGGTGGATCTGCGCGTCTCCACGCTGCCGACGCTGTATGGCGAGAGCGTCGTCATGCGACTGCTGGATCGTTCCGCCGGTGATTTTTACGATCTGCGCAAACTGGGCTTCGACAACCACATGCTGTCGCGCATGGAGCACTACACTTCCCTGCCCCACGGCATTTTCCTGGTGACGGGGCCGACGGGCAGCGGCAAATCGACCACGCTGTATTCGGCGCTCAAACGCATTAACACGACCGAGCGCAAGATCATCACGATTGAAGACCCGGTCGAGTACCAGATGGACGGCATTAACCAGTTGCATGTGAATCCGCAGATCGGGCTGACATTCGCCAATGGTCTGCGGCACATTGTGCGGCAGGATCCTGACGTGATCATGGTGGGCGAAATCCGCGATCGCGAAACGGCCGATGTGGCGATTCGCGCGGCCCTGACCGGACACTTCGTGTTCTCGACGCTGCACACCAATGACGCGCCGAGCGCGGTGACGCGGCTGACCGACATGGGCATTGAGAACTATCTGATCAACTCGTCGGTGGTGTCGATTCTGGCGCAGCGGCTGGTGCGGGTGATCTGCGCGGATTGCAAGCGGCCGGCGGGAACGGCGCAGTCGCCCTTTGGCGAAATGGTGCCGGTTTTTCAGGGCGCGGGCTGCGAGAGCTGCTCCGGGACCGGGTACAAATCGCGCGTCGGCATCTTCGAACTGATGGAGATGAATGAAGAGATTCGCGGGCTGGTGATGGCTAACGCCGATGCTTCGCGAATCACCGAGGCCGCGCGCCGCAACGGCATGCGTAACCTGCGCGAAGACGGCTGGGAGAAGATCGCCGCGGGCGTCACGACGCCGGCCGAGGTGCTGCGCGTGACCCAGGAATTTTAGGCCGTGACCACTTATTTTTTCCGGGCTGTGGCGCCCGACGGTAAGCTGCGAACGGGCAGTCTGGCGGGTGATTCCGACAAGATGGTGGCGCGCGAGTTGCAGCGGCAGGGGCTGACGCCGGTCTACGTGGGGATGCAGGCGCGCGGCGGCAAGGCTTTTAAACTGCCGGGCTTCGGAGGCGGGCGACGTAAAGACGTTTTGCTTTTCACGCAGGAGCTATCGACGCTGCTGACGTCCGGGATTCCGGTGGACCGCGCGTTAGGGATTGCCGGAGAGCTTAGCGAACGGCCGCATTTTCGCGGCGTGATTCTGGAGATGCTGCGGGTGCTGAAGACGGGGCGCTCGCTGGCCGACAGCCTGGCGGCGCATCCGGAATATTTCTCGGAGCTGTACCTGAATATGGTGCGCGCGGGAGAGGCGAGCGGCAGCCTGGCGGCAGTGTTTGAGCGGCTGGCGGAGTTTGAGCGGTCGCGGGACGATCTGCGCGGCTACATCATCACGTCGATGATTTATCCGGCGCTGCTGCTGATGGTGGGGCTGGGGTCGATTTTGGTGCTGCTGACTTTTGTGGTCCCGCGCTTTGCGACGGTGTTCCAGGAATCGCGCATCAAGATTCCGACGCCGACACTGCTGATGCTGGAGACCAGTAAAGTGATCCAGACCTGGTGGTGGCTGGCGCTGCTGATCGTGGTGGGAGCGGCGGTGGGGTGGCGAGCGTACATCGCGACGGCCGAGGGCAAGCAGTGGTGGCATCGGGCGCAATTGAAGCTGCCGCTGTTGGGCGACGTGTTGCGCAAGGCAGATGCGGCACGGTTCGCGCGGGCCATGGCTACGCTGGTGGCCAACAGCGTGCCGCTGGTGCAGTCGATCGGCATCTCGGCGGCGATCCTGAGTAACAGCGGCATTGCGGCGGGACTGCGGCAGGTGGCGCAGGGCGTGAAGCGCGGCGAAGGCATTGCGGCGCCGCTGCGCAAAGCCGCGGTGTTTCCGCCGCTGGCGGCGCATTTGCTGACGGTGGGCGAAGAGACCGGGCGGCTGGACCACATGTTCAATCGCATGGCCGATATTTACGAGAACGACACGCGGGCCGCGGTCAAGCGCTTCACGTCGCTGTTCGAACCGCTGATTATTCTGGTGATGGGCGTGCTGGTGGGCGCCCTGATTTTGAGTATGCTGCTGGCCATCACCAGCATCAACGATGTCGCAGTTTAGAGAGGAATTCTTGAGATGAAGCAGAGACGCAGATCGCTCGAAGCCGGCGTCACGCTGATCGAGATGCTGGTGGTGGTCACGATCATTGCGCTGTTCGCCGCGTTGGTGGTGCCGAATATGCTGAAGCGCGCGGACACGGCGCGGCAGACCGCGGCCAAGGCGCAGATATCCTCATTCGTCACAGCGCTGGGAGCTTACAAGCTCGATACCAGCACGTATCCGTCGACTGAGTTGGGCTTGCAGGCGCTGCGCCAAAAGCCCGCCAATGTGGAGCAGTGGAATGGGCCTTACCTGCCGCAGGAAGTGCCCAACGATCCGTGGTCTCGCCCCTACATTTATAAATATCCGGGCGAGCATGGCGATGAGCCCGACATCATCTCTTACGGCGCTGACGGACAGCCCGGCGGCGACGGCATCAACACCGACGTCGTTAGCTGGAAGTAGCATGCGGAGACCCCAGGCAGGCGTCACGCTGGTGGAGATGTTGGTGGTGGTCGCGATCGTCGCGATTATCACGGGCATTTCATTTCCAGCGATGTCGTCGGGCCTGGAAAGTATTCGCCTGAAATCGGCCAGCGACTCAGTGGGCTCTTTTTTGAATGCGGCGATGAACCGCGTCGACCGGCGTCAGGAAGTGCTCGAACTGGTGCTCGACCCGAAGCAGAATCAGTTGGTGCTGCTGTCGACCGAGCCGGGCTTCCGGCACACGCTGCAACTGCCGCAGTCGATTGCACTTTTGGGCGAGGAGCGCCACTTCATGCTGATGCCGGGCGGTGCGCCGCCTCGCGTGACGATCACGCTTTCCAGTTCGAAAGGGCGGCACAAGCTGATCCGGCTGGACCCGATCACGGGCGTGCCGGCGGTTTCGGATGAGGCTGCCCCGCTGTGAGACAGCGCGGATTCACATTGCTCGAGGTGCTGGTCGCCACGTTGATTATGGCGTTGGCGGTGGTCGGCTTGCTTTCGGCGATTTCGACATCGCTGCGCAATGCTTCGCGCGTGACAGAGTATGACCGCGCGGCATTGCTGGGGCGGACCAAGCTGGACGAACTGCTGGTAGACCCGCACCTGCCTATCGAGGGCTCTATCGACGGCTTGTTCGACAGCGGCAAAAGCGCGGAGGACGCGGCGGGCTGGCACGCCTCGCTGCATGTGGCGGAGGCGCCGCCTAGCGCTGGTCCCGGGGCGGTGGTGCTGCAGGCCATCGACCTGGAGGTGTGGTGGATGGATGGCGGCAAGCGGCGGCAGATGGAGATTCACGGGTATCGTCCGAACCGGCTGCCTATGGCGGCGACGTCATGAGCGGGAGCCGTTCGGGCGAGGCAGGGCTAACGTTGATCGAGGTGACCATCGCGATCACGCTGGTGGCGGTGCTGTCGGTGGGCATGATGCTGGCGCTGCGCATCGGCCTGAACGCGATGGACAAGGCCAATGTGCGGCTGATGCAGAACCGCCGCGTGGCCGGCACACAGCGCATCATCGAGCAGCAATTGGCAGGACTGGTGCCGGTGACGGCACTGTACCGGCCGGAAGGTAATGGCGGCGCACAGCCCATTTTGTTTTTTGAGGGAGAGCCGCAGGTGATGCGGTTCGTCTCGACGTACTCGCTGGCCGAGGCCTCGCGCGGGGCTCCGCAAATTTTGGAGCTGTTTGTGATTCCGGGCGAGAAGGAGGGCGTGCGGCTGGTAGTGAATGAACTGCTCTATACGGGGCCGTTGTCGGCTGGCGCGTTGTCGCTGGGACTGATTCCGGATGCGACGGTGGGCGCTGCCGTGCCACAGTTTGTGCCGGTGCAGGCGCGGCCGGATTCGTTTGTGCTGGCCGACCGGTTGAGCTACTGTCGCTTTTTTTATCAGGAGAAAGCGCCGCCACCGGATCTGGCGGTGTGGCGACAGCAGTGGATTCATCCGACGTGGCCGACGGCCGTGCGCATCGAGATGGCATCGCTCGATGGCACGCCGCGGCAGTTGCACATGATGACCATCACGGCGCCCATCCACGTGGTGCGCGAGCAGAACAGGATTTACCAGGATGACTAAGCGGCCCCGGCGCGGCGCGGCGCTGCTGGCGGTGCTGTGGCTGACGGCGGCACTGTCGGCGATCGCGTTCAGCATTGCGGCCACGGTGCGCAGCGAGACGGCGCGCGCCGGTACGAACGTGGACGACGTCAAGAGCCAGTTTCTGGCGCAGGGAGGCATACAGCGGGCCATCCTGCACATGCTGTGGGCTAAGCAATTCAACGCTCCCGATGGCGGGGCGATGTTCTATCAACCGGGCCAGCCCGCGATGCAACTGGATTTTCCGGAAGGGCACGTGGTGGTGGAAGTGATTCCGGAGAGCTCGAAGTTGAGCTTGAACCAGGCGCGTCCGGAGGTGTTTTACCGATTGCTGCTGAATCTGGGCACCTCCGACGAAGAGGCGCGCGAGATTGCATCCGCGATTGCCGACTGGCGGCAGCCGGCGCCGGATGGGCAGCCCACCATGTTCGACCAATTTTACTTGTCGAGAGCTCCGTCTTTTTTATCGCGTCACGCGTCCTTTCAAGAGACCGAGGAACTTTTGCTGCTACGCGGGATGACGCCGGACATTTATTACGGAACGTATGTGGAAGAGGCCGGGGCGGATGGCAAGCCGCGGCTGGCGCCGCACGT
>DOZZ01000298.1:6802-11261 GCA_003517725.1 Bryobacterales bacterium
CGTGGGGATGGCTCCGGCGGATGTGAGCGCGGTGGTGGCGCGCCGTGTTCAACAGCCCTTTGTGCGGTTGGATGAATTGCAGGCGTCGCTTGACATCGGATCACAGCAGTTCCTGAGGCTCGGCGGCAATTCGATGTACCTGTTGCGGGCTACGGCGCGGCTGCGTTTGCCGGATGGCAAATTTTCGGATTTGCGCAGAACGGTAGCCGCGCGCGTGAAGTTTCTGCGCAACGCGGAAGACGCTTACCAGATTCTGAGGTGGTATGACCGCGGCTGATCCGACGACAGCCACGGCAGAGCCGCATGCGTCGCCGGTGATTACCGGGTGGCGCAAAGCGCTCGGGTTTGGGTCCGCGTTGGCGATTGCCGTGGGCCCGCGGGACCTGCAGGTGCTGTTGCTGCTGGTGAGGCCCGGCGGCGTGAGGATCGCGGCAACCGAGACGATTGAGAACTACGCGGCAACACCGGCCGCGGAGTGGGGCAGCCGCATTCGACGCCTGCTGCAGCAGCATGATCAACGCGCGCTGGGCGCTACCGTGCTGCTGCCGCGCAGCGAAGTGTCGGTGCGTCAGATCGCGATGCCCGGCGTGGCGCAGAAAGATTTGGCGCCTGCCATCGCATTGCAGCTCGATACGTTGCATCCTTATGGCGAGCAAGACGCGGTGTCGGCGTGGCGCGCGCTGCCAGGCCGCAACGGCGCGCTGCTGATCGGCATTGCGCGACAGACCACGATCGACCACTTCTGCGCACTATTCGCGGAAGCCGGGGTGCCGGTGGGCGGCTTTACGTTTCACGCCGCGGCAGTGCACTCGGCGCTGCGTTTGACCGGCGCGCCCCCGGCGGCATTCCTGGCTTACGGCGATAGCGCTTTTGGGCATGAGTTGTATGGCGAAAGTCCGTCGCGCCCAATCTTCTCGGCCGACATTGATTTGCCGCTCGATCGCGCGGTGGGTTTGGCGGCCTCGGAGCTGCGGCTGGATGATGGCGCGCCGGCGGGTGCGTTGCAGGACTTTTTGCCGGCAGCTGGCGGCGAAGCGGGGAGCGACGCTCTGCTCTACGCCACGGCATTGGGGGCTGCGTGCCCGTGGCTGACGTCGGCGGTGAACTTACTGCCGCCCGAAAGGCGTACGGCTCGGACGCGCCCGTGGCTGATTCCCACGATTGTGCTGGGTGTGTTGGTGGCGATGGCGGCGATGGCATTGCTGTTTGCGGGTTCGGTGATGGATCGGCGCTATTTGGACAGGCTGCACGTGGAGATTGCGCGCGTGGAACCGCTGGCATCGCGGGCCGCCGCGCTGGACCGCAAAACGGCCGAAACCCGCGCGCGTACCGCACTGCTCGATGGCTTCGCGCGGCAGACCCACGCCAGTCTGGATGTTCTGAACGAATTGACGCGCCTGCTGGCTCCGCCAGTGTGGATCAGTTCCACGGAGATTTATCCAGATTCCGTGGTGCTGACGGGCGAGGCTCCGGAAGCCGAACCGTTACTGAAGTTGTTGAATTCGTCGCGGCTGTTCCAGGGGGCGGAGTTCGTGACGTCGGTGACCAAGGCGAATGGCGCGGAGCAGTTCCGCATCAAAGCTCTGCGAAGGGCCCAGCCATGACGTTGCGCACGCGCGATGTCCGGGCTCTCGTGATTCTTGGAATCGCCGTGGCCGGAATCGTTTTTTATCTTTCGCGACCGGTGGCACCGGCTGTCGTTTCGGGCGACAGCACGGTGGCCGCGGCGGAAGCGCACCTGGACCGTCTGCGGCGCATCGCCGCGACGGTCCCGGCGAAGGAGACCTTGCTGCGGCAGGCGCAGAGTGAGCTGGACCAGCGCGAGCGCAATGTGCTGCGTTCGAACACGGCACCCGAAGCCCAGGCGCAATTACTGGCGACCGCGCGGCGCCTGGCGACGCAGGAGAAGATTGATCTGCGCTCGGCCGAGTTCGGCCAGCCCAAGCCGCTGGGCGACCGCTATGGCGAGGTGACGGCCGCGACTACCTTCGAGTGCCACATCGAACAGTTTGTGAATTTTATGGCGGCGCTCTCGCGCGAATCCGATTTGATCGCGCCATCGGAGATTCGGATCAACACCACCAACAATCAGAAGAGCATTGTGGTGCGCATGGTACTGGCCGGGGTGGTGCCGCGCAAGCTGGTGCCGGAGAAGAAGGGGTTCGTCTCGTTTTGAATCGCAAGATGCTGTGGTTAAATTTCGGGTTGGTCGTGCTGCTGGGCGCGGCTATCTGGCAGCTGCGCCAACAGTGGCAATCGGCGCAGGCGCATCAGGCGCAGGTGCTGCAGAAGAAAGTTCCGCCGCCTGCGGTACCAGCGCCGCTGGCCGCGGTGAAGCCGTCGCCCGTGACGGCCGCGGGATATAGCGAGATCGCCGAAAAGATGCTGTTCTCGAAGGATCGCAATCCCACCATTATTCTGCCGCCGGTGGAAGTTAAACCGCCCAAGCCGATGCCGCCGCTGCCGCTTCTTTACGGCGTGATGGGGCTGCCCAGCGGGCCGGTGGCGTTGCTGAGCGAAGCGCCAGGCAAAGGATCGAAGGGTTATCGCAAGGGCGAAACGGTTGGGGAATTCAAGATTTCGGACCTGACTACGAAACAGATCACGCTGCAGTGGGAAGACAAGACCATTACTAAAGACATCAACGACATGATCGACCGCAGCAACGGTCCGTCGGCGACGGCAGCGGCAACGGCGGCGAGTGTGGCTCCGGCGGCAGCACCGGCGAGCGTAACGAATGTGGCCCCGCCGTCTGGAAAAATGGGAACGCCCGGAGTGCAGATGACGGCCGATATTCGCGCCTGCCAGCCGGGCGATACCACGCCCAACGGCGCCGTGGTGGACGGCATGCGCAAGATTTCGACAGCAACCCCCTTCGGCAACGTGTGCCATTGGGAGACGATCAAGTAATTTTCGGAATGGAAAGAGGAGATCTCATGAAGACTGTTCTACTGATTGGCGTGGCGGCTCTGACGCTCGGCGCAGCATCGGCGCAGACGGGCGCGGAGCCCAGGCACGGCGCTGCGAAAAGCGTGAAGCCGATTACGATTCCGAAAGGCGCGGTCAAAACCGACGATGGCTATCGCGTGGTGGATTCGAAAGGCAAGGTCTGGATCTACCGCGAGACTCCTTTCGGCATCACCAAGGCGGCCTACAAGGCTCCCGAGCCCGTAGTGGCTCCGGATCCCGCGCATGAGACGCGGGTGAGCGCGAAGGATGCCGGCGACTCGGTCCAGTTTGAGCGCACCGGACCTTTTGGCGTTTCGCACTGGCAGAAGAAGAAGACTGAATTGACTCCTGAAGAGCAGGCGATCTGGGATCGCTTTAAGAAATAAGCCGGAGCATGCGATTGAATCCGCGCTTAACCCAAATGACGGCCGCCGGGGCCGCGTTCGCCGCCGCGGCATTGTGCCTGGCTCAGGCTCCCGTTCCGCCGACGCAGGGTCCGACGCCCACAGTGGCGACCCCGCAGCCGACCCCGCCTCCGGTGGCGACACAACCGGTGACCATCCCCGGCGGCCTGAATCTTACCAACGCGTCGCTGACGGAAGTGATCGACATTCTGGCGCGTGATCTGCACATTAACTACATCCTGGATCCGAAGGTAAAGGGCACGGTTACGGTCAATACTTACGGCGAGATCCGCGCACTCGATCTGCGTAATCTGCTCGAGACGATTCTGCGGATGAATAACTTCAGTATGGTGCAGGTGGGCAATCTCTACCGCATCGTGCCAGCGGACCAGGCGTCGCGGCTGCCGGTGGAACCGCAGGCCAATGCCAAGGATTTTCCGGACGATGAACGGATGGTCCTGAATCTGGTTTTTCTGAAGTATGTGACTTCCAGCGAGATGGCTAAACTGCTGGAACCGTTCATGGGCGAAGGCTTCAAGATGGTATCGTACGATCCGGCGAACCTGCTGATCATTCAGGACAACTCGCGCAATATGAAGCGCACCGTGGACCTGATCAACATGTTCGATAGCCAGAACCTGGCCGGTGAGCGCGTGCGAACTTACAGCATTGCCAACGCGCGGCCGAGCGATCTGGCGAAGGATCTGGACAAGATCTTCAAAGCCTACGCATTTTCAGATAAAGCGACGGCAGTGCGATTTCTGCCACTGGACCGGATTGGAACGCTGCTGGCTTTGGCGCCGAATCCCGGCAGTTTCGAGGAGGTAGACCGGTGGGTGAAGAAGCTGGATGTGCCGGTTCGCATTACGGCAGGCTCGATTGATAATCACGTTTATCGTTTGAAGTATGGGCGAGCGGAAATTCTGGGCAATGTCGTCAGCCAACTGTATGGCTTGCCCGCGCCGTTAGGGGGCGCCGGATTCGGGAGCGCCTATCCACAAGGATTTGGCGGCGCTTTCCGCAACAGCAGTGTCGGCGGCGGTTTCAACGGCGGTGGCGGCGGGCTATTCGGCGGCGGCGGTTACGGGCAACAGGGCTACGGGCAA
>DOZZ01000298.1:11340-31542 GCA_003517725.1 Bryobacterales bacterium
GGGCTACGGGCAACAGGGCTACGGTCAACAGGGTTATGGGCAGCAGGGTTACGGACAACAGGGCTACGGGCAGCAGGGTTATGGAGCCTATGGCAATAGCGCTTACAACACTGCGGGCGCCGCACCGCAATACGCCGGTGCACCGGTAGCCGCGGCTGCTCCGGCGGGCTCGCCGTTCGGGTCAGCCGCTGCTGGGCAAGTTGCGGGTTCAGCCGGAGCGGCAGTCGCTACGACGGATCAGACCGGCACGTTTCTTGGCATGACGGGGGGCTCCGGCGGCCAAGCGCTGGCTCCGCGCATTGTTCCGAATCCTTTTGACAACACGCTGCTGGTGCAGGGCACGCCGGAACAGTGGGAACAGATCTCGAAGCTGCTCGAGACCCTGGATGTGGCTCCGCGCCAAGTGCTGATTGAGGCTAAGGTTTATGAAGTGGATCTCACGGGCGACCTCGCCAGCGGCGTGGAAGCGTTGGTTCAGCAGCGCACTGGGGCGAACCGCAAAGTGGAAGGGTCTTCTAACCTGCAGTTCAATCCCGGTGTTTTGCTGACAGCCGGCGCGCTGGTCGGGCATAGCCGCGAGTTGCTCGGCTTTCTTACGGCGCAGGAGAAAGAAGGCCGCACGAAAGTGATCTCCGCGCCGGCCGTAATCGCCACCGATAGTATACCGGCGGCTATCACGGTCGGCAGCGATGTACCGACGCTGGCGGCGCAGGCGGTCGACCCCGGGCTGACCAGCGGCGGCACGTCGCAGTTCACGCAATCGATCGCGACGCGCAGTACCGGCGTCTCGCTTAATATCCTGGCGCGGGTGAATGCCAGCGGCGTCGTGACCATGGTCATCGATCAGGAAGTCAGCGCGCCGCAGCCCAACACCACCAGCACCATCGAATCGCCATCGTTCTCGCATCGCGACGTGAGCACGCAGGTGACGGTGGAGGATGGCGACACTGTGGCGATCGGCGGCATCATCCAGGAGACGTACACTCAAGGCTCGTCCGGGATTCCGTTCCTGCACCGAATACCGGTGTTGGGCAATGCGTTCGGCAACAAGAACTTCCACAAAGAACGCACGGAACTGATTGTGTTTCTGACACCGCGCGTGATTTATGACACGACTCAGATCGCCGAGGCGACTGAAGAACTTAAAGCCCGCGTGAAGGGCCTGTCGAAGATCATAAAAGAATAAATGAATTCTTGGTACATGGTCGCCGGTCCGGTCTGGTCAACATGACCGAGAAGTGGCTATTTGTGCGCTCGGCCCGGCAACTGATCACTTTGCGTGGCAGTACTGGTCCGCGGCGCGGGCCGGCATTGCGCGAGTTGGGCCTTGTAGCCGACGGGGCGCTTCTGATCCGCGACGATCTGATTGTGGACGTGGGCCCCACGCGCCGCATTGAGAACCTGGCGGCAGCGCGCCGGGCCATCAACATTGATGCCTCGGGCCGGGTGGTGATGCCGGCTTTGATCGACAGCGAAGTGCAACTGCTCTCGCCGACTGGTCCGGCGCAGGAGGCGGCAGAAGATGCCGTTCCACTCCCGTCGGAACACTTTTACGAAAACTGGAGCGCTGTCGCCCGCAATATATCGAGCAAGTCCTCGCAGCGCATTTCGGCACAGGCGCGGGTGCTGCTGGAGCGCATGGCGCGACACGGCACGGGGCAAGTCGAGGTCTTATCAGGCATCGCGATGGATGCCTCGGGGTCGTTAAAGGCGCTTCGCATCCATGCCAGCGTCGACCGGCAGCCGATCACCGTAAGGTCCACCTTCGTAGCCACTCCAGGCAAGTCCCGGCAGCACATGCTGGAACAGGTCAGCAAAGATATTCTGCCGGCTGTCTCCCGGAAGAAACTGGCCCGCTTTGTCGCCGTGATCGCCGGACCTGGGGACGTGAACAATCCGCACCTGCGGCGGATTCTGGATGCCTCCCGAGCCACGGGGCTAGGTATCAAAGTTCTGTGCGATGCTCTCGACCCGCGCGACGGAGTTCGTCTGGGCCTTGAGGCGCGAGCCACGTCCGTGAGCCGCTTGAATCGTTTGGGGCCCGCTCAAATACGCCAGGTGGCGTTGGCTTCGACCATGGCGCTGCTCACCTGTCCGCAGCCGGATATGTCCACGAGCGAGCGCCCCGAGGTAGCCCGCGCGCTAGTCGAGGAGGGCGCGGCCATCGCTCTCGCGACGGGTTTCCGTCCGTCCGCGAGCGGGACCTACAGCATGCAGCACGCCCTCTATCTGGCGGTGACCGCCATGCGTTTGCATCCTGCCGAGGCACTCTCGGCCGCTACCATCAACGCCGCCTACAATCAGGGCGCGGGGGCGGAAGCCGGATCGCTGGAGCCCGGCAAACGGGCCGACTTCATACTTTTGAATGTGAGTGATTACCGCGAACTCTTCGCGCGCCCCGGCGTCAATGCAGTGCACCTGATGGTGAAGGCGGGCAAAGTGGTTTCCCGGGAGGCGGATGTCAGCTGGTGAACGCGGAGAGCCTCTGGTCGAGTGCGTGCCCAATTTTTCAGAGGGCCGAGACCCGGCGGCCGTGGGCGAAATTGCGGCCGCTATTGCAGGGGTAGCGGGCGTGACGCTGCTCGACAGCTCGAGCGATTACGATCACCACCGATCGGTGTTCACCTTTGCGGGGCGGCCTGAACCAACTTGCGAGGCTGCGGTGCGGGCCGCCGGTTGTGCCGCGCGCCTGATCGATCTGCGCCAACACGCTGGCGTTCACCCGCGCATCGGAGCCGCCGACGTGATTCCGTTCGTGCCCCTGCACGGCGTCACACTGGAAGACTGCGCGCGGCTGGCGGAGCGCTGCGCGACAGCATTGTGGGAGCGCTTTCGCATCCCTAGTTACCTCTACGAAGCGGCCGCCCGGCATCCCGAGCGCGTACGACTTGAAAATTTGCGGCGCTCCGGGTTCGGCGGACTTCCCGATATTGGCGACGACCGGCACCCTACGGCGGGCATCGCGGCCGTAGGCGCCAGAAAATTTCTGATCGCCTGGAACATTATTCTGGATTCGGAGAACCTGGCCGCCGCGCGCGAGATTGCCCGCAAAATTCGTACGTCGAGCGGCGGTCTGCCGGCCGTTAAAGCGATGGGGCTGGAACTGCGGTCGCGGCGGCGGGTGCAGGTGTCGATCAACCTGGTGGATTTTGAGCAGACGCCGCTGCACGTAGTATTTGAGGCCGTGGTCCAGCACGCCGCGCGGCTTGGCATTGGCGTTGCCGGCAGCGAACTCATCGGATTGATTCCGGCACGGGCCCTGGATTTGTCTTCCGGCCACGACCTGCGGTGGCTCAATATGAGCCCCGACCACGTGCTGGAAGCCCGGCTGGCACGGCTGCGCACGCTAGAATAAGCGTAGTGCTTGTTACCATCGCTCCACGCGCGAACCGACCCGATTGGCTGCTCGCTCCGGCTCCGGTGGGCCGTAACTACCGCGAGCTCAAGGAACTGATCGCTTCGCTGAACCTGCACACCGTCTGCGAAAGCGCGGCTTGCCCTAACGTTGGCGAATGCTGGAACCGGCGCACGGCAACGTTTATGATTCTGGGCAATGTGTGCACCCGCCGCTGCGGGTTTTGCGCGGTCCAGAAAGGCGCACCGCTCGAGGTAGACCACGATGAACCGCGGCGCGTAGCTGAAGCGGTGGCGGCCATGGGACTGCGCTACGCCGTGATCACCAGCGTCAATCGCGACGACCGTAAAGACGGCGGGGCTGAAATGTTTGCGGCGGTGATCCACGCGATTCGCGAGCGCGTGCCGGGTTGCAAGGTTGAGGTGCTGGTGCCCGATTTTCAGGGGAAGCATGCCGCCATGGAGACGGTGATGGCGGCGCGGCCCGACGTGCTCAATCACAACACCGAAACGGTGCCGCGTCTGTATCGTCAAGTGCGCCTGGGCGCGCGGTACGAACGCTCGCTCGAGATGCTGCGCTATGCGAAGGAACTCTCGCCCGAGACGCCAGTGAAGTCCGGGCTAATGTTGGGATTAGGCGAAACCCAGGACGAAGTGCTGCAGGTGATGCGCGACCTGCATGCACACCGCGTCGACATCCTGACGCTGGGCCAGTACCTGCGCCCGTCGCCCAAGCATCTGCCGATTATCCGCTACGTGCCGCCGGCCGAATTCGACGAGTTGCGCCGGCGCGGGCAAGAGATCGGCTTCTCGCACGTGGAAGCCGGGCCGCTGGTGCGCAGTTCCTATCACGCGGACGACTCGCATGCCGCGGCGTGCGCCTAATCCGGCGGCAGCTTGTAGTCGCGCACCACGTCGAGCACAAAGCGGTCACGGAGGGCTTTCACTTCATCCAGGTTTTTGGTAGACCAATCGTAGAAGCCGCGGCCGCTCTTGGCGCCCGTTTCGCCGCGCTCCACGTGTCCGCGATATTCCATGGGGGCGCGCGGCTCGTTATATAAATCCTGCGCGACGTAGTCGAGAATGTGCAGGCCCATGTCGAGGCCGACGGCATCCTGGTGCTCGAAGATTCCGTATACCGGAAGACGCAGGCCAAAGCCCATTTTGGCGGCGCGGTCGACGTCTTCGACGGTCGCGATGCCTTCCTGCACAATATAGGCGGCTTCGCGCACCAGCGCCATCTGCAGGCGATTGCCGAGCTGGCCGGGGCGGTCTTTCTTCACCACCACCGGTACCTTCCCGCAATGCAGCAGCAGTTGCCGTACGGCCTCGACGACATTGTCCGCCGTGCGTTCTCCTTTGACCAGTTCGACTAGCGGCATCAGGTGTGGCGGGTTCCAGAAGTGCGCGGTCAAGACGCGCTCCGGCCGGGTGCAACGCGATGCTACGGCCGTGATGCTGAGGCCTGAGGTATTGCTGGCCAGCACGCAGTCCGGGCTGGTCAGGCCGTCCAGGCGGACGAACAACTCTTGTTTAAACTGCATATTTTCGGGCGCCGATTCGATCACCAAGTTCGCGTCTCGTACTAGATTTTCAAGATCGACGCCGGCTGTGATGCGGGCCCTGCCGGCGGCCGCTGCGTCGTCTGTAATCAGCCCGTTCGACCGCAACACCTCTATCTGTCGCCGCGCTGTTTCGATGCCCCGCGCCGCGCCTTCGGCACTGCGGCTGGCGATCGTCACCCTCATCCCGCCGAGCGCCAGAGTCAAGGCAATGCCGGGGCCCATCATTCCGGTGCCGATTACGACTGCGTTTTCGAATCTCATTTAAGCTCGATCACCAGCGTGCGGTAGGGTTTCGCGCCCAGATTGATCAGCACCGGGGCATCGTCGCCCTTGTGATGCCAGAGCACCTCGCCGGACTTGCGCTCGCGCACTGTTTTCTCTCCCGTGACGGAGTCGACGCGCTGGTAGCGGCAATCGTCCAGAAACACGATCAGCTGATCGGTGGGCCGGATGTAGCGTTCGCGCGGGGCACCGGGCTCGTAGACTACCTCGCTGACCTTCACGCGCGGGTTCGAAAGCTTTTCATGGGCTGTGACGGCCAAGCCGATGCCTCCGATTAGCGGGAGCAACCAGAATAACCTGTGCATCCCGGCACCATATCACACCGCCTTGTGCCGCACGAGCCTTCCGGAAGGCGCGGCGTCGGATACAATAGCGATGCCAAATATGCGACTGCGGGTACTCGGAATTGTCCTGGCCGGCGGTAAGGGAACCCGGCTCTATCCTCTGACGAAAGAGCGTGCCAAGCCCGCCGTACCTTTTGGCGGCAAATATCGCATCGTCGATTTCGTTCTTAGCAATTTCATCAATTCAGGAATTTATTCGCTCTACGTGCTGACGCAGTTTCGCAGTCAGAGTTTGTTACAGCACCTGAGCGAAGGCTGGCAGTTCGGCAGTTTGCTGAAGAATCAGTTCATCATCCCGGTGCCCGCCCAAATGCGTTCTCCCGGGGAGACGTGGTATCAGGGCACGGCGGACGCCATCTACCAAAACATCAATCTGATTGAACAGGCTGACCCGCACGTGGTGGCTATCTTCGGCGCGGACCATATTTACCGCATGAACATCGCGCAGATGGTGGAGTTTCACGAGATCAAAAAAGCCGCGGCAACGGTCGCCGCCATTCCCGTGGAACGCAAACACGCGCATGAATTCGGCGTGATCGAAACAAATTTTGAGGGACGCATCCTCAACTTCCACGAGAAGAACCCGGATGCGCCGACGATTCCGGGCGACCCCGCCAACGTGTTCGCGTCCATGGGCAATTACGTGTTCTCCACGCGCACGCTGCTGCAGGAGCTGTATGAAGACGCCGAGAACCCCGACAGCTCCCACGATTTCGGGCGCGACATCCTGCCCAAACTGGTGCAGCAGCAGCATGTGTTCGCCTACGATTACCAGTCGAACAAAATTCCGGGCGAGCCGCCGGATCAGAAGGTCTACTGGCGGGACGTCGGCACTATTGACGCTTACTACGAGGCCAATATGGACCTGCGCGCCGTTTCGCCGGCACTGAATCTTTACAACCGGCAATGGCCGCTACGCACGACCAGCTATCCCGATCCGCCGGGCAAATTCGCTTTCGATATGGAGCAGCGGCGCGGGGTGGCGATCGATTCCATTGTCTCGGGAGGCTGCATTCTCTCGGGCGGCATGGTCAAAAACTCGATTCTGTTTCGCGGCGTCCGCGTCCACAGCGGCGCCAGCGTCGAGGATTCCCTGATTCTCGATAACTGCGACATCGGGCGCCGCGCGCAAATCTGCCGGGCGGTCCTCGATAAGAATGTCCGGGTGCTGCCTGACGCGAAGATTGGCTTCGACCTGGAGAAAGACCGGGAGCTTTACCACGTCACCGATACCGGCATTGTGGTGGTGGAGGGCAACCGCTCAACCGTGGACGTTTCCACCCTGCTGGTCTAACGCATCCTGGTTGCGCAGGTTCGGAAAAGGGCGCGAAAGCAGCAGACCCGTGACAATCACGACCACGGCGCCGATGACGTTGTACCAAAGGTAAGAGATGGCGGTGAAGCGTGCGACCAGTAATATAGCCGCTTCTCCCACGGCCATGCCCCAGAACGCGGCCGTACCGCCTACGCTGCGGAAGCCGAAGGCCAACGTGAACACACCCAGCAGCGAGCCGTAGAAGAACGACCCCACCAGATTGACGGCTTCGACCAGCGAGCCCAGGTTCTTTCCGTATTGGGCAAACGCCACGGCGTAGAGACCCCAGAAAGCGGTGGCCAGGCGCGAAGCCATCAGGTAGTGACGGTCCGATGCCTGCTTGCGCACATGGCGCTTGTAGATGTCGATGACGGTCACGGTGGCGAGCGAGTTGACCTCGCCCGAACTTGCCGACATGGCCGCCGCGAAGATGACAGCGATGATCAGACCCACTACGCCTGCGGGGAGATAGGTGGTCACGAACGTGAGGAAGACGTAGTTGTTGTCGTTGAAGCCCTTCTTGCCTTCGGCTTTCTCAAACAGCGCGATGGCCTGCTGGCGGGCGCCGTTCAATTGCTGTTGCGCCGCCTTGAATTCGCCGACATGCAGGCGGCGGGACGCTGGATCACCGGCATGTCCGATGGCGCGGGCCGCGGCGCGCCGCTGTTCAAAGGCGCTGTCGAATTTCCGCTGCACGCCGGAAAACTCGGCTTGCCCGCTGATCTCGCGCATGGCGTTTGGCTGAAACAAAACCGGCGGCGCTTGAAACAGGTAGAACACAAACACCATGGCGCCGACGAAGAGGATGAAGAACTGCATCGGCACCTTGGCCATGGCGTTGAACAGCAGGCTGAGTTTGCTTTGGGCGATCGATTTTCCGGTGAGATAGCGCTGCACCTGCGACTGATCGCATCCGAAGTAGCTCAGCGCCAGAAATGAACCGCCCAGCAAGCCGCTCCACAGGTTGTAGCGGTTGTTCCAGTCGAAATGCGTGTCTACTGCGTTGAGCTTGCCCACCGCGCCCGCCAGATAGACCGCATCCAGCACCGATACGGAGTGCGGCAGCATGCGCAAGACCAGCACCAGCGAGAGCACCAGGCCGAAGAAGATGATGCCCATCTGGACCACGTCGGTCCACGTCACGGCGGGGATGCCGCCGGTTACGGTGTAGAGGATCACCAGCACGCCGATGAGCAGCGTGGTCAACTGATCGGGCCAGCCGAAGATGACGCTCATCACCAGCGCCGGCGCGTACAAGGCAAGCCCCACGCCCAATCCGCGCTGGATCAGAAAAATCACACTGGCCAGCGCGCGGGTCTTGGCGTCGAAGCGCTTTTCCAGATATTCGTAGGCCGTGTAAACGCCGGCGCGATGGAAAATGGGCACGGCCGTGGCCGCCAGAATCACCATCGCAACTGGCAGCCCGAAGTAGAACTGGACGAAGCGCATGCCGTCGGCATAGGCCTGGCCGGTGGTGGAGATGAAGGTGATGGCGCTGGCCTGCGTGGCCATGATGGAGAGGCCCATGGCATACCAGGGCATGGTCTTGCCGGCCAGCAGATATTGATTGACGGTCTTGCTGCCGCGCCCTTTGTAGAGGCCGTAGGCCACGATCGAGACGAGGGTCACGACCAATACGACCCAGTCGAGCGGCCGCATCAGGCAAAGTACCGCGTGAAGATCCAGAACACCGTGATTACCGCCGCGAGGTACGCCAGCACCAGCGCGTAAACTTTGCGCCAACTGCCCAGGAAGGGCGGCGGTTCATCCGGCATCGGGTGCATCAGGCCAGCAACTCGCCGCGCCACACCGTCACGGCCTGGCCGGCCAGGATCACGCGGTCGCCCCGCAGGCGAACACGCACTTCCCCGCCCCGCTCGGAGACCTGAAACGCGCGCATTTCGGTGCGCCCCAGCTTCTTGCCCCAGTAGGGCGCCAGCGCGCAATGCGCCGAGCCGGTGACCGGATCCTCCTCGACACCGGCGCCGGGCGCGAAAAAGCGCGAGACGAAATCGAACTCAGCCGAGCGCGAAGTCACGATGGCGCCGCGCACCGGGAGAGTCTTCAACAGCGCGTGGTTCGGCCGTAGCGAGCGTAGTTCCTCCTCGGAACCGACTTCGATCAGGTAGTCGAACTGATTCTTGCCCACATATACGGGCTGGCAGCCCAGCGCTTCGAGCAGCACCGGAGGCGGGTCCGTTGCGGTCTCCAGCTTGGCTGGGAAATCCATCTCGATCCAGTCGCCGTGCTGGGCCGCTTTTAGCCAGCCGCTGCGGGTATGGAAGCGCGCCTCGCTGCCGGCGGCCAATTGGCCGGTCTCCCACAATACGTGCGCGCTGCCGAGGGTGGCGTGCCCGCACAAATCGACTTCTATCGCCGGCGTGAACCAACGCAGATTGAAACCGCCGTCCTGCCGCAGCAAAAACGCCGTCTCGGATAGATTCATCTGGCGGGCGACCGTCTGCATCCAGGCGGCATCGCGCGGCTCGGGAAGCACGCACACGGCGGCCGGATTGCCCGCGAAGGGGCGCGCCGTAAACGCGTCAACCTGGACGATGGGTATGGGCATGACGCCAGTGTAGCAACCGCTCTAAACAGGCTTGAGCATGTCGCGATGCGACACTTTCGCGGGATAACCGGCGCTCACCAGGTTCTTGCGGATCTGGTCGGCGATCATCACGGAACGATGGTGCCCGCCGGTGCATCCGAAGCCGATCGTCAGGTAGCTTTTGCCTTCGTGAATGTAGTGGGGGAGCAGGTAAATGAGGAGCTCCGAGATGCGCGTCATGAATTCCGTGGTCTGCGGGAAGGAACGGATGTAGCGGGCCACGCCGGGGTGACGGCCGGACAACTTCTTGAACTTCGGAATGTAGTTCGGATTCGGCAGGAAGCGCACGTCGAAGACCAGATCGCTGTCGGGCGGCACGCCGTGCCGGTAACCGAAGCTGGTCACGTAGATCATGATTTTCGACTCATCGCGCACGCCGCGGAATTTGGCGCGCACGAAATCGCGCAGTTCATGCACGTTGAATTTCGAAGTGTTGATGGTGAGGTCAGCCAAGTCGCGGATGGGCTTCAGCGCCTTGATTTCGGCCGCGATGCTGGTGGCCACCGATTGATCCACGCCGAGCGGATGCGGACGGCGCGTCTCGCTGAAGCGCCGCATCAGCGTCTCGGGATCGGCTTCGAGAAACAGCAGGCGCGTCGGAATACTGTGCCGCACCTTCTCATACATCTGCGGGAAGCGCTTGAGCCCCTCGCCTTCGCGGATATCGACGACCAGCGCGGCCGAACGGAAGGTCGCCGAGTCGCGCGTCAGTTCCGCGAATTTTGGAATCAGGTCGACGGGAAGATTATCGACCGCGTAGTAGTCGATGTCCTCCAGGGCTTTGAGCACTGAGGCTTTGCCAGAGCCGCTCAGGCCAGTAATGATCACCAACTCCGGCTTGGGGCCATCTTCCACGACGGCGGGGCGCAGCCGCTTGGCTTTAGCGGCTGCTTTTGGTTTGGTTGCTTTCCCGGCGGGCGCCTTGCGCTTGGCCATCCCGAGTGATCAGAGTTCCAACAGGTCGAAGTGCCCGTCGCGCCGGCGGATCAGGACCCGCGGGCACTTGGCTTCGTGATCGTCGAACACGATGTAGTCCCGGTCCGCTTCCATCGCGAGCACGGCTTCGTCGAGCGCCATCGGCTTCTGATGCGCCGGCGGCGTCACGTGGTAAATCTTCTGCTCGGTTGTTTCGGGTTCGGCGGCGGGCTCGGCGGCCGGCTCCGCCACGGCCACGCCCTGTTCTTTGCCGTTCACGCCGCGATGCGATTCCCGCCATTTCGCGCGCACCTTTACCGCCTGCTTTTCGAGCTTCTGGATCGCGCCGTGAATGGCCGTGAACAGTTCCGGATCGGCCGCTTGGCCTACCAGCGGATGGTCATGGTATTGCACCGTGACCTCCGCTTTGCACAGGTGCCGTTCGAGTGACAGAATCACGCGCGCTTCCTGTTCATTTTTGCCGTCCAGCAATTTCCCGAGCTTGGCGAACTGCGATTCAATGCGATTCCATTGAGCCGGCGCCAGGTCCACGTGACGTCCCGTGTAAGTTACCTTCATAACTTAGCCTACTCCCGTACGCGCCGCTGGTGCGTCGAGGGAATTTTCATATCTTCCCGGTACTTCGCCACCGTCCGGCGCGTGACATCGATACCCTCGGCCTGCAGCAGCGAGGTGATCTGTTCGTCGGTCAGCGGGCGGCGCGGATTCTCTTCATCGATCATCTTTTTCACTTTGCGCTTCAGCAGCAGCAGGGGCAATTCGCCGCCCGAGGGACCCTGGACGCTCTCCGAGAAAAAGTAGCGCAGCTCGAACACGCCGTGCGGCGTGTGCGCGTATTTGTTGGCGACGGCGCGGCTGACCGTGGAAGGGTGCACGCCCACTTCTTCGGCAATTTCTTTGATCATCATGGGCTTCAGAAAATCGAGCCCCGCCTTCAGGAAATCCCATTGCCGCCGCTTGATGGTTTCGCACACGCGCTGGATGGTCTGCTTGCGCTGCTCGATGTTCTTCATGAGCTGGATCGCCGACGTATAGCGGTCCCGCACGTAGTCGCGAACCTCTTTGGTGGCGCCGTTCTCGCGGTTGAGCATGCTGCGGTACTGCGCGTTCAAGCGCAGCTGCGGCAGCTCTTCCTCATTCATCTGGATGCGGAAATCGTCGCCGTCTTTAATGAAATAAACGTCAGGCTCGACGGAGCGCGCGCCGCTTGCCGAATAGCGCAGGCCCGGCCGCGGATTCAGATGGCGGATCACGTCCACGGCGATCTCGATATGCTCGGGCGGGCGCTGCATCACCTTGGCCAGCTCACGGAACTGCCGGGTTTCGAGCAGCCGCAGATGCTTCTGAATGATCTGCCAAGCCACGCCGCCTTCTCCGTTGCGGCTGGCCAGCTGTAGGAGCAGGCACTCGCGCAAATCGCGCGCGCCCACGCCGGCAGGCTCGAGCGACTGCACGGCCTTCAGCGCCGCCGCCATATCTTCCGGCGAGTGGTTGCCCATGGCGGCAATCTCGTCGAGCGGCGCGGTGATGTGCCCGTCCTCATCGAGGTTGCCGATGATCGACTCCGCCGCGTCGCGCGCTTCGTCAGAAAGCAGCAGCACGCTTAACTGCGAGCGCAAGTGGTCGGGCAGCGTTACGGGCTGCGATAGAAATGTTTCGAAGGATGGCTTTTCAATCGACTCCGAGGCCGGGCTCTTATAGCCGGGGTCCAGGTAGTCATCGAAGAACGAGCCGAAGTCGATCTCGTCGAACGGATCGCTGACCGGTGATTCGGTCAGAGCCGCGTCAGTAGCGGCGACTTCGCTGCCCATCAGATCGACGGACGCCGGTGCCGGTTCCTCGCTGATCTCCACTGGCGCGAGAGGGCCGGCCAAGGCGTCGAGCATGCCGCGGTCCGAGGATTCCACGCGGTCACCTTCCAGGAGTTGCGCCAACTCTTCGGGCGAAACCTCCTCGCCGCCGTCCGCGGACTCCTCCAGAACCGGGTTATTGACAATCTCCTGATTGATCATTTCCTTCAGTTCCATGCGGTTCAACTGAAGGACCGTGACCATCTGGACCAGTCCGGGGGTCAGGATCTGCTTCTGCGCGACCTTGAGGTGCAGTCCCTGTGAGAGCGAGCTCATCTGGCTTCATTATATGCGCTGGCCATTGAGTTGCTGCGAACTGAAAATGTCTCAAGCGATACAGTCGCTACTCATAACGAAGGACCTCGACGGGGGTGATTTTGGTGGCCTGAGAAGCCGGGTAAATTGTCGCTAAGAAACTGATAGCAATGGCCGCCGCAGCCACCCAGACGCCATCCAGCACGCGCGCTTCAAACGGCACAAAAGCCAGCGCGTAGACGGTCTCGTCTAGTCGAATCCAGTGGTAGCGGTCGGCGAAATAACATAATGTATAGCCGGCGGTGAGCCCCACAATGGTGCCGGCCAGACCGATCATCAAGCCCTGGCGCATAAAAATGCCGCGGATCTGGCTGCGACGGGCGCCCATGGCCATCAGCACCGCAATGTCGCGGTAGCGTTCCATGGCCATCATGACAAGGGTGATCAGAATATTGAGGGCCGCGACAAGTTCGATCAGCCCGATGGTGATGGAGGTAACGATGCGTTCCATCTTCAGCGCGCTTAGCAACTGCCGGTTCTGCTCTTCCCAATTGGTCGCTGCATAGCGCGGGCCCGCCAGCTTCTCGGCTTGCTTCGAAACTTCCGGCGCGAGATACAGGTTGTCCAGCTTCAGTTCGATCGAATTGACCACGTCCGTCACGGAGAGCAGGTGCTGCACGTTTTCGCGGGAAGCATAGGCCCAGTTATCGTCGATGTCGTAGAAACCAGATTCGAAGATGCCGACGACGCGGTAGCGGCGGGTGGCCGGCACTGGTCCCAGCGGCGTGAGCTTGCCCTGCGGGCTGATGACCGTGACGACGCTGTTCAGCAGCATGCCTGTATCGTCGGCCAGCTTACGCCCCAGAATAATGGTGGGCAGGCCTTCCTGCTGGTTCAGCCGCTCGACCGAGCCTTGTCGAAGATGCCGCAGCGTATCGCTGGTGCGCAGTTCCGCGTCGATATCCACGCCCTTGATGACGGCTTGGTGGCTCATCTGCGGCCCTGAGAGGAAGACCTGGCCGTAGAGCACGGGCGCGGTCGCGATGACGTGCGGCATGCGGCGTAAACGTTGTTCCAGGGAGCGCCAGTCGCGGATGCCCTCGCCCGGTTCTTTCTCGAGAATGTTAACGTGCGCGGTGGCGCCCAGCAGGTCGCGCTGCAGCGTGTTGCGGAAGCCGTTGTTGATGGCGAGCGAGATTACCAGCGCCATCACGCCGGCGGCCACACCCAAAACCGAGATCACGGTGATGACCGAGATCACTGCTTCGCGGCGCCGGGCGCGCAGATAGCGCCCCGCGACAAACCATTCAAATCGCTGTGTCAATTTCCCTATGGTAAGCCGCACTCCTGTAAGATGTAGCGTTTGGGCAAATCTTTATCGATAGTCATCCCCGCATTCAACGAAGAGCAGCGCCTCCCCTCGACTTTGGACAGAATCAGCGCCTACGCGGCCGAGGCGCGTTGGACCGACTACGAAATCATCGTAGTCGACGATGGCTCGCGGGACCATACGGCAGCACTGGTTGCGGACCTGGCACAGCGTGATGCGGCGGTCCGGCTGTTGCGCAATCCCGGCAACCGCGGCAAGGGCTATGCGGTGCGCCACGGCATGCGGGAGGCGCAGGGAGACTGGCGCCTGTTTACGGATGCCGATCTTTCAACTCCCATTGAGGAGATCGAAAAGCTGCTGGCGGCCACGGCGGGCGCCGCCGACATTGCCATTGGTTCGCGCGCTCTGAATCGGAAGCTGATCGGCGTGCACCAATCCGGCTTTCGGGAGACAGCAGGCCGGGTCTTTAACGCGGCGATGCGCACGGTTTTGGGACTGCCGCTGCGCGACACGCAGTGCGGCTTCAAGTTGTTCTCGGGCGCCGCCGCCGCCGAAATCTTCCCGCGCCAGCAGCTCGACGACTTCGGATTCGATGCCGAGGTGCTTTTTATCGGGCGCTTGATGGGCTTTGAAATTGTGGAGGTGCCGGTGCGGTGGAATGACGTGGCGGGCACCAAAGTAAGCCTGTTGAACGGCGCCAGGCCGTTCCTGGATCTTTTGACAATCCGCAGGAATCAACTGAGTGGACGCTATCGATAAGATGCAAACACAGGGCCTGCACCACGTGACCGCAATCTGCGGCGACCCCCAGCGCAATGTCGATTTTTACGCCGGCCTGCTGGGACTGCATTTGGTCAAACTGACGGTAAATTTCGACGACCCCGGCACGTATCATCTCTACTACGGGGACGCGGCCGGCACGCCCGGCACCATTCTGACTTTCTTTCCGTGGGCCGGCGCACCGCGCGGCCGGCACGGCGTGGGCCAGGTGACCGCCATTGCGTACGGCGTACCGCGCAATCATCTGGGATTCTGGAAAGCCCGCATTCCGGGGGCTGAGCCGCTGCGGACGCGCTTCGGCCAGGACGGCATCACGTTCACCGACCCGGATGGCATGGCGCTCGAAATTATTGCCCTCGACGCGGAAGCCACATCGCCCGCCATCGCGCGCTTCCATAGCGTGACACTTTCGGAAGCCGGCCACGACAGCACGGCGCGGCTGCTCACGGCGAGTATGGGACTGACGGCGGCGGCCGAACAAGGCAATCGGTTCCGATATGCCGCACCGGAGGGAGTGGTCGATATTTTATGCCAGCCCGATGCCCGGCGCGGATCCATGGGCACGGGCACCGTGCACCACATCGCGTGGCGCGCGGAAAACGACTCGGTCCAGCGCGATTGGAGGCAGGCGCTGTCTGCCGACGGTTATGACGTTACGCCAGTGCTCGATCGCCAGTATTTCCATTCGATTTACTACCGCGAGCCGGGCGGCGTGCTGTTCGAAATCGCCACGGACCCGCCCGGCTTCGCTATCGACGAACCCGCGGCGCAACTCGGGAAGAGTTTGAAGCTGCCTGCGTGGCTCGAGCCGGAACGCCAGCGCATCGAATCGATTCTGCCTAAACTGGTTGTTCCGGAGCCGCCCTTTGCCCACTGAATTCATCCACCGCTACATACCCGGCACAAGGTCAGACGCCACGCTGCTGCTGCTGCACGGTACAGGCGGCGATGAAGAGGATCTGCTGCCTATCGGCACCGCGCTGGCCCCTGGCGTCGGATTGCTCAGCCCGCGCGGTCAAGTGCTCGAAAACGGCATGCCGCGATTTTTCCGGCGCTTTCAGCCAGGCGTCTTCGATGAAGACGACATTCGCTTCCGGGCACGGGAACTGGCAGATTTCGTAACGGAGAGTGCAGCCCGCTACGGGTTCCATGCGGCCAAGGTGGTGGCGCTCGGTTACTCGAACGGGGCCAATATCGCGGCTGCGAACCTGCTGCTGACACCGGATCTTCTGCGCGGGGCAGTTCTCTTACGGCCGCAGCTGCCGTTGACGCCCGACCCGCTGCCCACGCTGCAACCTATTCCGGTGACGCTGCTGGCCGGTACCGAGGACGCCGTCGTGGCGCCCTCCTCGACCGAAGCGCTGGCCAAAATACTTTCACGCTGCGGCGCACAGGTTGAGGTGCACTGGCAGAAGGCCGGTCACGAACTGACGCCCGAAGACTTCGCCAGCGTGAAGCAAGCTCTGATTAAAATGATTTTCTAGTAGGAACGCTCAAGCGCTGACGCTGACGGCAGCACTCCCCTTGCGCACCAGAAAGCATTCCCGGCAAAACACCGGTCGCCCCTGGGTCGGCTTGAAAGGCACCGTCGTCTCGCGTCCGCATTGCGAGCAATTGGTGCTGGTCTCGGTGCGGCCCGGTCCGGCGGATGCGTGCCCTTGGCGCTTGTTCTTGCACGCCTTGCAACGCTTCGGCTCGTTCTTGAAATTCTTATCGTGGAAGAAGTGCTGCTCGCCCGCGGTGAAGATAAAATCTTGCTCGCAGTCGCAGCACTTGATAACTCGATCCTGAAACTCCATTGTTAGCTCCCCAAGGCAACGTGGCCTTGGCGCGGCCAAAGCGGACAACTCTGGCCGCTATCCAAAACCAACTGGACTATTCCACTTCCCGGCGACTCTTCTTCCGGTTCCGTTTACGAGCCAGCGCTTGCTTGACCCGCTTCTTCTCACCTGGCTTCAGATAGAAGGAATGTCTCTTGACTTCTTTGATAATGTCCTCTTGCTGGACCTTACGTTTGAAGCGGCGGAGGGCATTCTCAATGGTTTCGCCCTCTTGAATTTTTACTTCTGCCAAACGAAAAAACACCTCCCATCCATCGGCAGATTTACCCGGGGCACGCCCAAGGTACTGATATCATATGGACTTGATTACAAAAGTCAAGCCCTGCCCCGCAAATTTACAGGACAACTAAAATGGAAAACGTTTTAGCGATTCTGTTAGCAGGCGGGGCTGGCGAACGGCTTTACCCGCTCACCCGGTACACTGCCAAACCGGCAGTCCCCTTCGGCGGAATTTACCGGATCATCGACTTCACGCTCTCCAACTGCATTAACTCCGATGTCCGCCGAGTTTTTATCCTAACACAGTATAAGTCGTTGGAATTAAACCGGCATATACGTCATGGCTGGAATATCCTCGGCGCCCAGATGGGCGAATATATTGAGGTCATCCCGCCCATGAAACGGGTTGGAGAAGATTGGTACCAGGGCACCGCCGACGCCATCTTCCAGAACAGCCAAAGCGTCGCGACCGAAGCGCCCGAACACGTCCTGATCCTCAGCGCCGACCACATCTACAAAATGAACTACCACCACATGGTGGAGTGGCACCGCGCGCGGCACGCCGACATTACCATTGCCACCATCCAACTGCCTCCCGCCGAGGCCTCGCGCTTCGGCGTGACCGAAATCGCGCCCGACTATCGCATTACCGGCTTCGAGGAAAAACCCCGTCACGGCCACCCGGCTCGCTCGCCCTTCAACCCCGGGATGATCAGCGCCTCGATGGGTATTTACATCTTTGAAACCGGCGTCCTGCTGAACGAACTGCGCCGCGACTCCGAAAACCCGGCTTCCACGCACGACTTTGGGAAAGACGTCCTGCCCGCCTGCCTGGCACGGCGCAAGGTGGTGGCCTACGACTTTCTGGACATGAACGCCAAGGCCGCCCGCTACTGGCGCGACATCGGCACCCTCGATGCCTACTACGAAGCCAACATGGACCTGGTGGCCATCTCGCCCGAGTTCAATCTGTACGACGAGCGCTGGCCGGTCCGCACCCGCATGATCCAGCAGGCCCCGGCCAAGTTCGTTTTTGCGCAGGAAGGCAGCCGCATGGGCGTGGCGCTCGATTCCATCGTGGCCCACGGCTGCATCGTCTCGGGCGGCCGCGTGATCCACTCGGTGCTCTCGCCGGGGGTTCGCGTCAACAGTTATTGCGAGGTGGAACACTCGATTCTGATGCCCAACGTCAGCATCGGCCGCTACAGCCGTGTCCGCCGTGCCATTCTGGATGTGGGCGTCGCGCTGCCGGAATTCACCACCGTGGGCCATGACCCGGAGGCCGACCTGGCCCGCGGCTACCTGGTGACGGAGTCGGGCATTACGGTGGTCCCGGCCCCCGAAGAAGCCGCGGTTTTCGCCACTTCATAGAATCGATTTTAGAGGAGCTAGTAATTTGTCAACGATCATCCGTATCGCCGGAACCGAAATTCTCGACTCGCGTGGCAACCCCACGGTGGAAGCTGAAGTGCTTCTGGCCGACGGCAGCTCGGGCCGCGCCGCGGTCCCTTCCGGCGCCTCCACCGGCGAGCATGAAGCCGCCGAACTGCGCGACGGCGACGCCGCCCGCTATCTGGGCAAAGGCACGCTCAAAGCCGTCCACCACATCAACCACGAACTGGCCGCCGCCCTGCAAGGCCAGGACGCCACGCAGCAGGCGCGCGTCGATCGCCTGATGATCCAGTGCGACGGCACGCCCAACAAAGGCAACCTGGGCGCCAACGCCATTCTGGCCGTGTCGCTGGCCGTCGCCCGCGCCGCCGCGGCTTCGCAGCGCACCCCGCTCTATCGCTATCTGGGCGGCGTCGGCGCCAGCCTGCTGCCGGTGCCCATGATGAACATCCTGAACGGCGGCGCGCATGCCGACAACTCCGTCGATCTGCAGGAATTCATGATTGTTCCGTTTGGCGCCGAGCGTTTCTCCGAAGCCCTGCGCATGGGCGTTGAAGTATTCCACAACCTGAAGAAGGTGCTCGGCAAGCGCGGCTATTCCACGGCCGTGGGCGACGAAGGGGGCTTTGCGCCGAACCTGAAAAGCAACGAAGAAGCCCTCGAAACAATCTACGAAGCGGTGCACCAGGCCGGCTACAAAATGGGTGAGCAGATCGGCATCGCGCTCGACCCGGCGGCCAGCGAATTCTACTCGAACGGCAAATACGTCTTCAAGAAGTCCGACAAAAGCGAGCACACGAGCGAACAGATGGTCGAGTTCTGGGCCAATTGGAAGCGGCAATACCCCGCCATCCTCTCGATTGAGGACGGCATGTCGGAAGACGACTGGTCCGGCTGGAAACTGCTCTCCGACACGCTCGGCAAAACCACGCAGCTGGTGGGCGACGACATCTTCGTCACCAACACCGAACGCCTGAAGCGCGGCATCGACACCGGCACGGCCAACTCGATCCTGATTAAGGTGAACCAGATCGGCACCCTCACCGAGACGCTCGAAGCCATGCAGATGGCCTCTGAAGCCGGCTACACCTCCATTGTGTCGCACCGCTCGGGCGAAACAGAAGACCCGTTCATTGCCGACCTCGCCGTTGCCACCAACTGCGGCCAGATCAAGACCGGCTCGGCTAGCCGCACCGATCGCATCGCGAAATATAACCAACTGCTGCGCATTGAAGAGAAGCTCGGCACTGCGGCGCGCTTTGCCGGCAGAAAGGCGTTCCGTCGGTAATGGTTCGCCCCAAAGTGTCTCGCCCCAAGCCGCTGGTTCTGACCATTCTCGACGGGTGGGGCTACAGCCCCGCCGTCGAGGGCAACGCCATCGCCCAGGCGCGCAAGCCCAACTACGACCGCCTGCTGCGCGATTTCCCGAACACGCTGGTCAGTACCTCGGGTCCTTCGGTGGGCCTGCCCCCCGGCCAGATGGGCAACAGCGAAGTCGGCCACATGAACATCGGCGCGGGCCGCGTGATCCACATGGACGTCACCCGCATCGACCTCATGATCCTGAACGGCGAATTTTTCCGGCAGCCCAAGCTGCTGGACGCCATGCGCCACGCCCGGGACAACCGGCAGTTGCACCTGCTCGGCCTGTGCAGCGACGGCGGCGTGCACGCCCAGTTGCAGCACCTGTATGCCCTGCTCCGGATGGCGCGCCAGGAGGGTGTTCAAAACGTGTTTGTGCACGCCTTCATGGATGGCCGCGACACCGGCCCCAACAGCGGCGCGGGCTATCTGCGCGAACTGCAAAAACAGATCGACGAAATCGGCGTGGGCCGCATCGCTTCAGTATCCGGCCGCTACTATGCCATGGACCGCGACAAGCGCTGGGAACGCATCGAACTGGCCTTCAACGCCATGGTCCACGGCACGGGCCGTAAAGTGCAAGACGCCGTGGAAGCTGTCGAAAGTTCCTACCGCGCCGGCGTCACCGACGAGTTCATCGAGCCCGCTACGGTGGTGGATGCGCGACAGCATCCGGTCGGCCTGATTCGCGACGAGGACAGCGTTATTTTCTTCAACTACCGCGCCGACCGCGCCCGCGAGATGACCGAAGCGCTGATCAGCCCGGCGC
>DOZZ01000298.1:31679-32483 GCA_003517725.1 Bryobacterales bacterium
GCCCGGCGCGCTCGAGCGCCCCGCGCAACCTGCACTACACCACCATGACGCAGTACGAAAAGTCGTTCGGCGTACCGTTCGTGCTGCCCAAAGAACATCCCAACCACATCCTGGCCAACGTCATGGCTCAGGAAAACTGGCGCAATCTGCGCGTCGCCGAGACCGAGAAATACGCGCACGTCACCTACTTTTTCAACGGCGGCAATGAGCAGGCATACGGCGGGGAAGAGCGCGAGATGGTCGCGTCACCCAAGGTCGCGACCTACGATTTGAAGCCGGAGATGAGCGCGGAAGGTGTTACCGGCGTGGTAACGCGCGCCATCGGCAAGGGCGGCTTCGACGTGATCGTGATGAACTTTGCCAACGCCGATATGGTGGGCCACTCGGGCCAGATCGAGCCCACGGTGCGGGCGGTGGAGACGGTCGACGCGTGTCTCGGGGAAATATGGAAAACTCTGCGAGACCACAACTTCGCATGGCTCATCACGGCCGACCATGGCAATGCCGAGATGATGATCGACCCTATGACACGCGGGCCGCACACGTATCACACGACCAACCCGGTACCGCTGATTCTGGTGGACGACAGCGGGTGTAAGCTGCGGGCAAGCGGCGCGTTGCGCGATCTGGCGCCCACAGTGCTGGGCGTCCTCGGGGTCGAAAAACCCCGGGAGATGACGGGCATTGACCTGCGTATGTTGGCCCCTTAGTTGCTCCCGTAATACACATGGAATGGACCCCGGGCGGTACCAGTGAGGATATTGAAGATCGCCGAGACAGCAGCGGGGGCGGCGGCGGATTTGG
>DOZZ01000298.1:32686-34504 GCA_003517725.1 Bryobacterales bacterium
TCCAATCTGTTCAGCATCTTCACGGGCGCGCCGGTCGCGAATGTCGAACAAGGGCAGCCCGATCGGGCCAAAGACGCGGCCGAACAGCCGGAAGTCCAGTTCGTTTCGTTCGTTCTGGACGACGTGCAGCACACGTGGGACAAGCTTCTGCCGCAGCAGACCGGCGTTAATTACCACCACGCGCATCTGGTGCTGTTCCGCGATTCCATTGACTCAGGCTGCGGGGCGGCACAAGCGGCCACCGGGCCTTTTTACTGCCCCGAGGACGAGAAGGTTTATATAGACCTGGGCTTCTACGATGAATTGAAGAACCGATTTGGCGCGCCCGGCGAATTCGCACAGGCTTACGTGCTGGCACATGAGATCGGGCATCACGTGCAAAAACTGCTCGGCATCCAACGGCGGGCGCAGGATCTTGAACAGCGCAACCGCGGCGCAGCCAACGCTGTTTCGGTGCGGCTGGAACTGCAGGCCGATTGCTTCGCCGGGGTATGGGGCAACACTACGGAGCAGCGCCATTTTGTGCACGAGAACGACGTAGAGCAGGGCTTGGCCGCGGCCGCCGCAGTGGGAGACGACCGCCTGCAGCGCATGGCTACCGGGCACGTCAGTCCGGAAACCTTTACGCACGGCAGTTCGGCGCAGCGCACGGCTGCTTTCCGGCGTGGTCTGGATAGCGGGCAGGTCTCTGCTTGCGACACGTTCGGCGGCCGTTAGTCTTCCTTGTCAAATGAGCGCAGCATTCGCCACACCAGCGAAACCGGCAGTCCCACGACGTTGCTGTACGGGCCGTGGATGCGCTCAATGAATTTCGACGCCAGGCCCTGAATGGCATATGCGCCGGCTTTGTCGAGCGGCTCGCCACTGCGCACATAGTCCTGGATGTCGGCTTCGTTCATGGGCAGAAACCAGACCTCGGTTGAGGCGTAGTCGTGACATGTTTTGTGGCGCGAGCGCAGGCATACGCCGGTCAACACTTCATGCTTGCGACCCTGCAGGGCCGTCAGCATGCGCACGGCTTCCTGGGCATCTCGGGGTTTGCCGAAGATCTCGCTCTTCATCACGACGGCCGTGTCGGCGCCCAGCACGATTTCTCCCGGCGCGCACTCCACTGCCGCGGCCTTTTCCTGGGCCAGGCGCTGGATGAAATCTTCCGGATTCTCGTGTGGCTTCGTCGTTTCGTCCACGTCGGCCGGGCGCACGACGAACTCGAATCCGGCATTGGTCAGCAACTGTTTTCTGCGCGGGGATCGGGAGGCTAGCACCAGCATGTTAGTGATGTCCGTAGCGCTTCTCGCCCACCAGCACCGGCTGATCCAGAAAATTCTGTTTCGGCGGGATGGGGCAGGTCGCAAAAGATGTGAACGCGCACGGCGGATTGCGCGCCTGGTTGAAATCGAGAATTACTTTTCCATCGCGCGGCATCGCGACGGTGAGGAAGCGGCCCGATGGGTAGGTTTCGTGGCGGGAGGTTGGATCTTTGAACATCAGGAACAAGTGGTCTTCTTCGATCACGGGCTCTACCCGATAGAGCTTGCCTTTCCAGTGAAATTCGGCGGCGCCAGGCGCGGTGTTCATTTCGGTGTAGCCCAATATGCTGACGATCGGAATCTGTTTGGGGTGATCGTAGGGGATCCAGCGGGCTTCGATGCGCGCGTTGGCATCCACGGTGTACCAGTGCAGGCCGCTGAAGTGGCGAACTGAGTCGGCATCTGGGTCCCATAAGCGGATGCCATAGCGTTTGTCGCGCTTGACGGCCATGAGTGTCAGCCGCCCCAGTGGAAGCTTCTGCTCATCAAGCTTCACTTCGCCCGCGTG
>DOZZ01000298.1:34628-39252 GCA_003517725.1 Bryobacterales bacterium
GACGGCGCCGATCCGATGCGGTTCTCACCGTTGTGAAGCCAGAAAAGGCCCGCGACAGCCAGCCAGCCCGTGGGCGCCAGGAGACTGGCCTGGTAGTCCCGGCGCCACTCCTCCTGCGCGGATTTGTAATCGGTCGATGCGGATAGCAGCGCGGCCACCGCGATCACCAGAAACGGACGCATAACCCAGCGTACAAGAAAAGTTAAAAGTGCATGCCTCCGCTGCACATCAAAACTTCGCCGGTGACGAAGTCGCTGAGGTCCGAGCAGAAGAACAAAACTGGGCCGGCCGCCTCTTCCACGCTGCCGGCGCGCCCCAAGGGACTGAGCGTCTTCACGGCCTCGAGCGTCTTCGGCTGCACGCCTACCGGAATATCGCGCCCGTGCACCGCGATGGTGGCGGGGCGATCCGTGATGGGCTGGATCAGGCGCGTTTCAATCAGGCCGAAGCCGACGCAGTTCACGTTGACGTTGTAGCGGCCCCACTCTTTCGCCAAAGTCCGTGTCAGGCCGATTACGGCCGCTTTGCCCGAAGCGTATCCGGCTTGGCCCGGGCCGCCGTCAGTTGCCGCGATCGACGTGATGTTGACCACTTTGCGCACCACGCGGCGCCCCTCCGCGGCTTCCGCCTTGGCCCACTCGCGGATGAAACGCGACGCCGCCCGCAGCACGCGGAACGGCGCGACCACGTGGATGTCGAGCATCGATTGAAACTGCTCATCCGTGGTCTTCTGGATCACATTGTCCCAAGTGTAGCCGGCGTTGTTCACGATAATGTCGAGGCGGCCAAAACGCTCGACCGTGGCGTTGACCAGCGCCTCGGGGAAACCGGGTTGAGTCAGATCACCCGCGAGTTGCCCGGACTGCGCGCCCGCTGCTGTTATCAGATCCGCCGACTCATGGCTCGGCCCGGCATCGAGATCGTTGATCATCACGCTGGCCCCGGCTGCCGCCAACTTCAACGCTATGGCCCGGCCGATGCCTCGTCCCGACCCCGTCACCAGCGCCACTTTGCCATCGAGCGCGATCATCGCAGAAAATCCTCCAGCTGAATCTTGGTATCGGTCTTCTGGTCGCGATATTTCACAATAACCGGCGTGTAGAGCGAGATGCCCCAGTCCTTGCCGGCGCCGCTCGCCACGGCGCGCGAGCCCGCCACCACGACCGCTTCTTCGGGGATGATCAGCGGGGCGTCGTCCGTGGCGCGGTAGACGGCGTGGCGCACCAAATCGTAGACCGGGGTGGAGCGATTCAGGATGGTGCCGGTTCCCAGCACCGCGCGGCGCTTGACGATGGTGCCCTCATATACACCGCAATTGCCGCCGATCAGCACGTCGTCTTCAATAATCACCGGCAGCGCGCCCACCGGTTCCAGCACGCCGCCGATCTGCGACGCCGCCGAAACATGGCAGCGCTTGCCGACCTGCGCGCAGCTGCCGATCAGCGCATGCGAATCCACCATGGTGCCGTCGTCGACCCAGGCGCCCACGTTGATGTACATGGGCGGCATGCAGGTCAGGCCGGTGCCCAGGTAGCATCCGTCGCGGATGCTCGACCCGCCGGGAACCACGCGGACGCCGCTCTGGGCGTTGAGAGCGCGCACCGGGTACGTTGACTTATCGAAGAACGGCTGGCGCGCGGTGTCGATCGACATATCGGCAATGCCGCCGATGCGGAAGCCCGCCAGGATGCCTTTTTTGACCCACCCGTTGACACGCCACCCGCCGGGCGCCGCGGCATCCGGCTCCGCGGCGCGCACCGTGCCCGCGTTCAGTGCCGCTTTAAATTGGTCGAACAGTTCACGATCGGCCGGGCTGTAGTTTCCCGGCTGCTTCTCAAACAACTCTTCAATGGCCGCCTGCAAGCGTTTCGCTCCTCAAAAGACCGGCGCTCTTCAGCACCGCCGCAATACGCTCGCTGTTGGCTTGGGATGGCGGCGTCATGGGCAGCCGGTACACCAGCTCGAGCAGCCCCATGTGCGCCATCGCGGCCTTCATCGGAATCGGATTGGCCTCTATAAAATTCATCTCCATCACGGGCAGCCAGCGCCGCTGGAGCGCGCGCGCTTTGGGGAAATCACCATCGAGCGCGGCCCGCGAGATGGCCGTCATTTCGGCCGGAATTTCGTTCGAGGCCACCGAGATAATGCCCCGGCCGCCCAGCGCGATGAGCGGGATCGTGACGGCGTCATCGCCCGAAAGCACCGCGAAGTCCTCCGGGACCTGATGCACCACTGACGCCATCTGCGAAATGTTGCCCGAGGCTTCCTTCACGCCCACGATATTGTCGATTTCGGCTAGCCGCTTGAGCGTGGCGGGCTCCACGTTGACGCCGGTGCGGCCCTGCACGCTGTAGACGATGATGGGCAGGCTGACCGCGCCGGCGATGGCCTTGTAATGTTCGTACAGACCGGTCTGCGTGGGCTTGTTGTAGTAAGGCGTGACCGACAGAATACCCTGTGCGCCCAGCTTTTCCACCTCACGCGCCAGCTCGATCACTTCGCGCGTGTTGTAGCCGCCCGCGCCGGCCAGCACCGGGGTCTTGCCGGCCGCCTCTTCCACCGTGATCTCGACCACGCGCAGATGTTCCTCGCGGGTGAGCGTGGGGCTTTCGCCGGTAGTGCCACAGGGCACCAGAAAATCGATGCCGGCATCGATCTGACGCCGAACCAGCGCGCCCATAGCGCGTTCGTCCAGCGACAGATCCGCGCGAAAGGGAGTTACCAGTGCCGTGCCGCAGCCTGTAAACATATCGCCCTCAATTCTACTGAAACAGAACCTCGGAAAATTCGTGGAAGCCCTTGCGCCCCACCACCCAGCGAGCCGCCGCCAGAGCGCCGCGCGCAAAACCCTCGCGACTGCGCGCTATATGCCGCAGTTCTATGGTGTCGGCCGCCGAATCGAAGCCGATCTCATGGGTACCGGGATGCGCGCCGGCGCGGTTCGACGCCACGTCGATGCGGCGTTGGTAGCCGGCTTTACGCATGTCCTCGGTGAGCTTCAGCAGCGTCCCGGATGGCGCATCTTTCTTCTGCGAGTGGTGTATTTCATAGGCCCACGCCTCGTAACCCGGCTGAATCGCCATCCAACGCGCCGCTTCAGTCACGACGCGCGAAAAAATGTTCACGCCTATGGAGAAATTGGGACTCCAGACCAGGCCCACGCCGTGGTCTTCCGTTAACTGCTTCACGCGATCCATCTGCTCGTTCCATCCGGTGGTGCCGATCACCATGTTGACACCCAGCGCCGCGATGCGCTCCACATTGGGCACCACGGCTTCAGGCGTTGAGAAATCAATCGCGACGTCGATGCCCTCGAACGCCTCGCGCGTGATGCCGGCGTAGTCCGCGTTGTTGAACTCGTCGAGCTTCAATGCGGTCTCCATGCCGTATTCGGGCGCGAGACTGTCCAGCAGCCGCCCCATTTTGCCGTAGCCCACAATCGCCAGCTTCATTCAAACACCTCCGGGTCGAGCTCGGAAAAGAACTCGTGGTGCAGCCTCTCCACTACTTGCGCCACGTCGCTGTCGGCCACCACGAAACTTAGGTTCAGCAGAGACGCGCCTTGAGAAATCATGCGAATATTGACGGCGTCCAGGACGCCGAAGACGCGCGAGGCGACGCCCTTCGAAAAGCGGATGTTGTCGCCAACCAGGCACACGATGGTTTGGGCCGCCTCCACCTGCACCTCGGAAAACTCACGCAGGTCGCGCATGATGTCGGGCAGCCGCGCGGTGTTGTCGATGGTCAGCGAAACCGAAACTTCCGAGGTGGCCACCATATCGACGGCGGTTTCGTGGCGATCGAAGCTCTCGAAGATGCGGCGCAGAAAACCGTGCGCCATCAACATGCTGCTCGAATGCACATTGACCACCGAGATGTTGCGCTTGCAGGCGATCGACTTTACGGCGTTGCGGCAGGGCACGGCCTCGGCCACAATACGCGTGCCCGGCACGCTGGGACGCCGCGAATTCAGAATGTACACCGGAATGTTCTTCTCGATGGCCGGCACTACTGTTGCCGGATGCAGCACCTTGGCGCCGAAGTAGGCCAGTTCCGCGGCTTCCGCAAAGGAGATGGTCTTGACACGATGCCCACCGCGAAAAATGGTGGGATCGGCGGTCAGCATGCCGTCTACGTCGGTCCAGATCTGAATTTCCTCCGCGCCGATACCTGCGCCCACGATGGACGCCGTAAAATCACTGCCACCGCGCCCCAGCGTCGTCGTCACACCGCTTTCCGTCGACCCGATAAAGCCGCCCATGACCACCACGGCGTGCTCGGCCAGCGGCGGAATGGTTTCGGCCAACCGGCTGTAGGTCGGGCCCCACAGCGGCGCTGCGTGCGTGTGGCGCTGGTTCGTGACGATCACGCGGCGGGCATCCACATGCGCTGCCTCCATGCCGAAATGACGAAAAGCCAGCGCCACGATGAAGCTTGACAGCCGCTCGCCGTAGCTGGAAATGGCGTCGATCGAACGCGGCGTCAGCTCGCCCAGCACCGCCAGGCCTTTCACCAGTTCTGTCAGCTCCTGAAAATGCTCGTCGAGGGTGCGGTCGAGCTCGGCGCGATGCGACAGCGGGACGATTTGACGCGCCTCGCGCGAATGGAACGAGCGCAGGTCGTG
>DOZZ01000298.1:39341-44460 GCA_003517725.1 Bryobacterales bacterium
AGCCGGTTGGTGGTCTTGCCCATGGCCGAAACCACCACTATGGGACGGCGTTCCTGGCGCGACTTGACGATGCCGGCCATGCGTTCGATGGCGGCGGCCGACTCCACGCTCGTGCCGCCGAACTTCATCACGATCATCTAATCCAACCAGCCTTCTGAAGCCATCAGTTCGGCATTTAACACGGCCGCGCCGGCCGCGCCGCGTACTGTGTTGTGGCCGAGCGCGACGAATTTGTAGTCGAGCACCGGGCACTCACGCAGACGGCCGATAAAGGTAGCCATGCCGCGATCGCGCTCGACGTCCTTGCGCGGCTGCGGGCGATCGCGCTGCTCCAGGTATTGCACGGGGCGGCACGGAGCGCTCGGCAACTGGCGCTCCTGCGGCACACCGCGAAAGCTGGTCAGCGCCTGGCGCACGGCGTCCACGCCGGGTTTCCGTTCGAGTTGCACCGAGACGGTGATGGTATGCCCGTCCAGCACCGGCACGCGATTGCAGTGGGCGCTTACCACGGCCTCGAGCGGGGCGATGCGATGCTCGCGATAATCGCCCAGAATCTTCTGGGTTTCGGATTCCATCTTCTCTTCTTCGCCGCCGATAAAAGGGACCACGTTGGCATTGATATCGATCGACGAGACGCCAGGATAACCGGCGCCCGAGATGGCCTGCATGGTGGTGGTGATCACTTTCCTGATGCCGAACTGTCGCAACGGCGCCAGAGCCATGGTCAGCACCACCGTCGAGCAGTTGGGATTCGTCACGATCGCGCCCGGCCAGCCGCGACGCTCGCGCTGCACGGGGATCAATTGCAGGTGATCGGCGTTGACTTCCGGCACGAGCAGCGGCACATCGGCCTCCATGCGGTGGTTGCGGGAGTTGCTGACCACAATGTGCCCGGCGCGCGCGAAGGCCTGCTCAATTTCGGTGGCGACTCCGGCATCCATCGCCGAGAACAACAGCTTGGGAGCATCGCCGGGAGCCGCGGCCGAAACCGGGCGCGATGCCACCGACTCCGGCGTCTCGCCGCCCAAGTGCCACGTCGCGGCGTCGCGGTACAGTTTACCGGCCGAACGCTCGCTGGCACCGAGCCATGTGAGATCGAACCACGGATGATTCTCGAGAAAACGAATAAAGTGCTGGCCGACCATGCCGGTCGCGCCAAGAATGCCTGCTTCTACTTTTTTCATGTCAATTCTTCAGTTGGCGCACCAGCGCCGCGTACAACTCCACGGCCTCGAGCAGTTCCTTTTTGGGCACGCGCTCCTCGAGCGTGTGGGCCACGTGGATCGTGCCGGGACCCAGCAGAAACGCTCGTCCCCAGGCATCGCCGAAAGCCGGGATGTCCGTGGTGTATGCCACGACAGTCGTCTTGAAACCAGGCAGGCTGCCCAGGTGCAGCGCCGGGATCTCCAGCACCGGCACGGCTTCGGCCGAGGGCCGCGCGGCGGCTTCGATCGCCACGTGCGTGGGCCCGGAATCGCACACCAGCCGGATAAACACTTCGGCGCGCGCCTCGTCGGCGATAACGTTGGGCGCGCGTCCGCCCGCAATGGTGCCGATGTTCAGCGTGCTGGGCCCCAGCACATCGTCGTTCGGCAGCGGCACGAGGCGGATGCGTTCCAGCGCGTCGAGCAGCTTCAAAATGGCCGATTCTCCTAGCTCCGGATACGCCGAATGGGCTAGCTTGCCGGTGGCCACGATCTCGTAGCGTAGTGCGCCCTTTGAACCGAGCGCCAGGCGATTCGATGTGGGCTCGCCGTTGATTAGAAAACGCGACCCGCGCGGCTGTTGCGCCGCGTGCAGCGCCCCGGCGCTGTTGCGCTCCTCACCCACTACGAAAAGCAGCCCGAAATTGGTTTCGCCGGCGGCCAGCAGGGCCTTGGCCGCGAAGACCATCGACGCGATAATGCCCTTGGTATCGCAAGCACCGCGGCCCCACAAGAACTCGTCGTCCTCCCGCGCTTCAAAAAACGGCGGCACGGTATCCATGTGGGTCGAGAGCGTGACCACGGGAGCGTCGCCAAAACGCGCGAATACGTTGCGGCGGCCGGGCTCGACGTCCATGTACTCGATGTGCGTGGGGCCCAATCCCGCGAGCACGTCATAGAGATACGCGCCGACAGCAGCCTCGTTGGGCGTGACGGATTCGATATTGATCAGCGCCCTGGTGAGCTCAAAAACGTCCATACGTTTCCGGGGGCAGAGGCGCAGGCAGGAAGCGGGCAAAGAGCCGCGATTCCGGTTAGCGCTCCATCCATTGCACGCAACGGATGACAGTGTGCGGGGTTTAACCGCGCCACACCAGCCGCTCGTCACAGACCCGGCGAACGACTTCGGCGGACAGGCCCTGGTGCGCGATCACCGGCTGGTCTGGCCGGAACTGAAGATCGCCACGAATGCCCTCCGCACCTCTACCGAAACTTGCAGGATAACATGGGCCGCGCTGGCGCCGATGCGGGTGCCGTGAAGCAACTTTAATTTCAGGCAGCGCTCGCCACCGTAACGCTGCCAAAGCGTACAGCGTCAGCTTGGATGTCCTGGGTTTAGATTGTAAACTGGGAAACGCATCTCTAGGAGAAGTCCCTCATGAAACTACTCGTCACTGCCGCCTCGACCGTGGCCCTGCTCTTTGGATCGGCCGCCCTGTTCGCCCAGGACAAGCCGGGCGATGCCAAAAAAGGGGAGGAGACGTTTGAGCAGTGCAAGGTCTGCCACAACGCCGACAGCACCGAAAAGAAAATGGGCCCCGGCCTGAAGGGTCTGTTCACGCACGAGAAGATGGCCAACGACAAGAAGCCCACGGAAGAGAACGTCCTGGCCAAGATCAACGAAGGCGGCAACGGTATGCCCGCCTATAACGAAATGTTGAGCGACGACGAGAAGAAAGACCTGCTGGCTTACCTCAAGACCCTTTAAAACGAGAAATCGCGGTTGACGGCCTGGAGGCTTGGGGCCGTCAACCGCGATCTTTTCTGCTCGTTTAAGCCTTTTTGCCTAGAACTTCGAGCGCCTTCTTCAGGATTACGTCTTCAGCCGGCTTGTTCTCTTGCGCCGCGGGCGCGGGTGTCTCGCCGCTGTCGTCCACGTCGGGCTGCGTATCGAGTTCCTGCACTACGGTGGAGGGCATCACGCCGTTGTCCTGGATACTCTTGCCGTCCGGCGCATAAAATTTGGCCACCGAAAGGATGACGGCCGACCCGTCGTCGAGCGTCACCGGTCGCCGGATCGACGCGTCCCCGTACGTACGTTCACCGATGACCTCGGCCCGCTTATTACCACCCAGTGCAGCGGCCGCAACCTCGGCGGCAGTCGCGGTGGCGCGGTTGGTCAGCACGACCAGCGGCCCCTTCCAGATGGCCTCACCGGCCTTGGCGTTATGGTCTTCGCGCGGAAACTTCTGACCTTGCACGTAAGTGATAAGGCCTTTATCGAGGAAGAGGTTCGCCAACTCGACGCCGTCCTCCGGATCGCCCACGGAGCAGTTGCGCAGGTCCAGAATCATTTGACGGGCACCCTTTGCCTCTAACGCCTTGATATCGGCCGCGATTTCTTTCAACTTGCCGGTCGACAGGGTCTCGGGGCGGATGTAACCGATGTTATTCTCGATCACGCGTGTCTCGACCGCGGGCGAATCGATCACGACGCGGGTCAGGGTCATTTTTTGCGGGTCGGGGCGGCGGCGCAATACGGTCAACTCTACGCTGCTGCCGGGGGCACCCCGCAACAACAAGTTGGCGTAGGCCAGCGGCATATCGCGCGTAGCAACGCCTTTGATGCTCTCAATCATGTCGCCCGTGGTGAGACCCGCTTTGGCCGCCGGTGAACCCGGCACCGATCCCACTACCGCGATGTAGCCGAACTTTTTGGCCAACACCAGGCCGAGATCGCCGCGGAAGCTATCATAGTTCTTTAAGTATTCCCTGTATTGTTCTGCATTTAAGTAACTTGCGAACGGGTCAATTGCCTCAAGCAAGCCATTCATTGCGCCCAACGTGACGTTCTTCATGTCGGGCTCTTCGACGTACTCGCTCTTGATTCGCGAGAGCACCTCTGAATAAACGCCCAGGTGTTTGTAGACCCCGGACGGGCCTTCCGTGGGGGCGCTTTTGCCCATGACGCTGCCAATCAGCAGCAAAACAGCCAGGAAAGTGGAGGAGAGTACCACGGAATACTTCAAGCGGCTATTCATAAACTCTATTAGTAAGTGTAACGCACGGGAGCCAGCGGCCGTTTCCGTCAACCCCGGCGCGCCTCGAAAAAACGTTTCATGAGGGCCGAGCATTCCGTTGCCAACACGCCTTCAATTACGCGAGCCCGGTGATTCAGCAGAGGGTGGTCGGCCAGTCCGAACTTGCTGCGTACCCCGCCAAAGCGCAAGTCCCGAGCGCCGAACACCAGCGTCGCGATGCGTGCCGTTACCAGCGCCCCGGCGCACATCACACAGGGCTCGAGCGTGGCGTATAAGGTGGCGTTTTCCAGGCGATAGTTGCCGATCGACTGCGCGGCTTGACGCAGCGCCAGCATCTCGGCATGGGCCGACGGATCTGAGCCTCCGATCGGATTATTGCGGCCCGTCCCAATCACCTTGCCGTCAAGCACCACCACAGCGCCCACCGGCACTTCGCCGGCGCGCTCGGCTTCGGCGGCCAGTTCGATCGCCTGACGCATAAATTCCTGGTGGATTGCGGTGGTCACCCTCGCACGGTAGCATCCGGCGATCTGGAGTTGCCAGCCGGAACATTTTGCATGAAGCTTGTCTAATGCCCGAAATCGAAATTCCGCACGACGAAGAAGAAAGCCACGTCAAAGACCCCCTGGGCCGCACGGTCGGCATTCTGGCGGCGGTCTTTTCGGTGTTGCTGGCGCTGGTCACAATCATGTCCCATCGCGCGCACACGGAGGGCGTGCTGCTGAAGACTGAGGCCAACGACAAATGGTCCTATTACCAATCGAAGCGCATTAAGTTTCACGACCTGGAGCTTGGCGAGGACCTGATTCAGGTGATGGGCCCGCGAAACGACGCGAGCCAGAAGGTGTTGGCGCGGTACACCAAAGAGAAGGAGAAGAACCTTAAGCAGGGCGAAGAGACCCAGGCCGAAGCGCAAGCTATCGAGAAGCGCTC
>DOZZ01000298.1:44599-50694 GCA_003517725.1 Bryobacterales bacterium
GCTCCCATGATTCTGCTTTCGGGCCCGCCGGGGTCGGGCAAGACGCGGCGCGTGCTGGCCCATTTTCGCGAGTCCAGCGACACTCTGATTTTGGCGCCCACGGCGACGCTGGCCCAGCATCTGCGGCATGAGATGGCGCGCGAAGGGCTGGCCTTTCGCCCGGACCGCATCCTGACCCTGTCGAAATTCGCGCGGCAGTTTACCGAAGGTCAGGAAGAAGTTTCGAACGAGCTCTTCCAACTGATCGTCGGAGCGGCGTTGCGGCGGCTCTATCGGCCGGAGTTCACGCGCGTCGCCGACGCCAAGGGTTTTGCGGCCGCCATGGCGCGCACCATGTTGGAGTTCGACGCTGCCGGCGTGAGCGCCCGCCATTTGTTGCGCGCGCTCGACCGTTGCGGGTCGAACGAGGAACTGCCGCCGGCGTTTGCGGCCGTGTGGCGCGAGGTGGAGCGCGACATCGAGCGGCGCGGACTGAACACCCGTGGCGGCCTGCTGCAAAATGCCGCTGCCAAGATCGCGTTCACGGGCATCGGCGGATTTACGCGCGTATGTCTCGACGGCTTCGCGGCGCTGCCTGCCCCTGAACTGGCGCTGATTGCGGCCCTGGCCGGCTGTGCCGAGGTGATCGTGACGCTGCCCGAAGCGCCCAATAGTCCATCCATTACGGCGGCGCGCGAGCGCTTGCTCGCGATGGGCGCGATGGAACAAGTGTTGCCGTGGCCCCAGCGCGAGCCCACCGGCTGCGTCCGATTCATGGGCGAAAGCGTCGAACGCGAAGCCGACGAAATCGCCCGGCGCATTCTGCAATGGTCGGCGCAAGGCGTTCCGTTCCGGCGCATGGGCGTGGTGATGCGCAACCGCGAGGCGTATCAGCCGCTACTCGAAACCACCTGCGAACGATTCGGCATACCGGCGCGGGCGTACTCCGGAACGCCGCTAATGGATCACCCGCCGGCCCGCTTTGTCGAGGCGGCAGCCAACGCTTTGCTGAGCGGCTGGGATCACCAACAGACAATCGCGGCGCTGCGCCTGGGCGGCCTTCCGTCAGGGGTGCTGGACGATCTGGAATTCCGCGCGCGCGCTCAATATCCGGCGCACGGGCTCAAAGAGTTGCGGGGTCTGTTGCGCGGACCGCTACGCATGCTCGATCGTTTTGGGGAGTTCGATAAGTTAGCGACCGCGCAACTCACGGCGCGCAAGTGGGCCTCGCAACTCGGCCGCCTGCACGGCTTTCGCGAGGTGGGCTTGGTGCCCGACCACCTGGACGCAAAGGGCCGCACCGCGTATCTGGGCCAGGCGCGGGTGTTCGACACCCTCGAAGCCGCGCTGCAGGAGGCCGCCGCCGCATTCGAACCTAAACAGCAGCTAACCCTCGCCGAATTCTGGGCCGTGGCGCATGAGGCGCTCGAAGCCGCCGCCGTGCGTCCACGGGACAACCGGCGCGAGGCCGTGCATCTGCTAAGCGCGCAGGAGGCGCGCCAGTGGAACCTGGACGTGGTGTTTCTGTGCGGGCTGGTCGAAAAGCAGTTTCCTCGCAAGCACTCCCAGAACCCGTTGTTCCGCGACGCCGCCCTGCTGGCCCTGCGCGGCCAGGGCATCGCCGTGCGCACCTCGGAAGAGCTTACACAGGAGGAAGATTTCCTCTTTGCCGCGGCCATCGGCGCAGCCAGCCGCGAGGTAGTGATGAGCTACCCGCGCCTCGATGGCCGCGGCCAGGAAAATACGCCTTCGCGCTTCTTCAGCCACATGCAGGCCGAAATAGAAGCGTGTCCGGTGGTGTGCCCCGAACCGTCGCCGGCCGCGCGCGTGCAGCCCCCGTTGACGCTTTTACAAGACCCCGCGCTGTTGGCCCAGGCGCTTCAGAGGCGGAAGCATTTCAGTGCCAGCAGCCTGGAGATTTTCCTGAAGTGCCCGCTGCAATATTTCTTCCATAAAACGCTGCACCTGCGGCCTCTGCCGCCGCTGCCCGAAGATCGTTTCGATTTTCTGGCCCAGGGCAGCATCGCGCACGCCGTGCTGGCTCGCTGGGCGCCAACGCGCCTCCCCATCGGCCAATTGCTCGAAGAAGAATTTGACCGCTTCTGCCGCGAGCAGCACATCCCGCGCAGCTACGCGCTCGAAGCTGGGCGCCTGCGCATGCAGCGGTTGCTGACGCCCTTCACCGGCAGCTATCCCTGGCCCGATCCGCTGAATTTGCGCACCGAGACGCCGTTCGAAATGGCCCTGGACGCGGAAACGCTGATCAGAGGCACGATCGACCTGATCGTCAGCGATGCCGCCGGCGATCGCATCTACGACTACAAGTTCAGTCCCAGCAAGCGCGTCATCGAGAAGCTCGACAGCCCCACCACGCTGCAGGCGCCGATCTACCTTCGCGGCTACGAAGCGCAGGCGGGTACGCCGGTGCGCGGCGTCTTCTTTGTCGGGATTAAAGAAGGCGACCGCTTCAAAGTGACGGGTTGGGGCGACGGCGAACCGCCCTCGCCTTACATCCAGCCGTTGACGCAGGACTGGGTGGAGCAAAAACTTTCCGAAGTGCGCCAGGCGATTGCCAACATTCGTGACGGGCGCATCGGCGCGAATCCCGTCGACGCCGAAACCTGCGGGTTTTGTGATTTTCAAGAGGCCTGCCGGCATGCACTGGCGGCCGCCGCCGTGGCGGGTGGCGAGCTGTGAACCCCTCGGCCGAGCAGGAGCTCGCTATCGACCTGCAGCGTCTGGGCCAGGACGCCTGCATCGTGGCTGGGCCGGGCTCGGGCAAAACCGCCGTGGTGGTGGAGCGCTATACCCGCCTCGTTCTGCAATCAGGTTTGATGCCCTCGCAGATTCTGGCCATCACCTTCACCGAGAAGGCCGCGGCCAGCATGAAGAAGCGCATCGCCGACGAATTCGCCGAGAGGGATCTCCCGCTGGACGACGCGCCGATCCACACCATCGATGGTTTTTGCGCGCGCCTGGTCAAGGAGAACGCCGTGTTGGCCGGCGTTGATCCCGACTTCACGGTGCTTGACGAGCGCCTCGGAGCCATCGAGCGATCGCGCTGCGCGGCCCAGGCGCTTGACGAACTGCTACTGGAACGCCGCGAGCTAATGCTGGAGCTCGCGCGGACGCGCACCGAGCCAAGCCTGGCGACCTGCCTGGTGGACGTCTACGAGACCATCCGTTCCTCGGGTGCGGCGCTCGACAGCCTGTCGGATATCGCGGAACCTGGCCTTTCCGCGTGGAATGGAATCCTGACGCTGCTCGGGAAATACAAGCTAGCGAGCGTTGCGGCCCGCAGCGAGCCACAACGCCGGCAGCGCGAACAGGTGCTCGCATTTTTCGAGAAGCTGCGCGGCATCGACCCGCTCGCCCAACCCGTCGAAGCACTCCGTGTTTTGGCCGATCCAGGCTTTAAGCTGAACGCCAGGATCTCGGACAGTTGCCATGAAATTCTGCAGCAGGCCCGGGAACTCCTCCCAGAGGCGCAGGCCGTGCTGGTCAGTCTCTGGTCGCGCCCCTATCGCCTGCTGCTCTGCGATGCGCTACTGCGCTTCGATCAGGTCTACGCGGCCCGTAAGCGTGTGCTCGGCGTGCTCGACTTCGCCGACCTGATCGCGCATGCCGTGCGGCTGCTCGAAGAATATCCTCGTGTCCGCGAGCGCATCGCGCAGCAGTACGAGCAGGTGTTCATGGACGAATTCCAGGACACTAATCAGGTCCAGGAGAAATTTCTCCGCCTGCTGCGCAATAGCGGCAATTTCTATGCCGTGGGCGACGTCAACCAGTCCATCTTCGGCTTCCGGCACGCCCTGCCCGAGGTCTTCCTCCGCCACCGCGATGCGGTCCACGAGAGCGGGCAGCACCACTGTGAACTCACCGATAACTGGCGCAGCCGGGCCGCTATCCTGCGCGCCGCGGAATGCATCACGGCGGGCCAGCCGGGCGTCGAGCCGCGCCGCTTGATCCCACGCCGTGAACTGCCGCCGCGCAACGAGCCGTGCGTCGAAACGCTGGTGGCCCAGCATGAGGAGAATGCCCCGGAGATCGAAGCGCAGCTGGTCGCCGCCCGCATTCTGGAGTTGCACGCCACCTTGCGCCTGGGCCCCGAAAGCCGCCCGGCGCGCTTCCAGGATTTTGCCATCCTGTTTCGAGGCGCCGAGTCGCACATGCCGCGCTTTGCCGCCGCCCTGGACCGCGCCGGTATCCCACACCTGTTGACGCGCCGCGCCAAATTCTTCGAGGAGCGCGACGTCACGGATCTGCTCTGCGTGCTCGAAACGATCGCCAATCCGCGCGACGAGATCGCCACCGCCGCCGTGCTGCGCGGGCCGCTGGTGGGCGTCTCGGATGAGACCCTGCTGGCCCTGCACCAGAGCGGCAGCCTGGCGGCCGGGCTCGATGCCTTGCGCGCGGACGGTCCGGGCGCGCTCGACCACGGCGATTGGGGCAGCCTGTTAACGTTCCGCCAGAACCTGTCCGCGTGGCGTCTGGCCCAACCCCACCTTGCGCCCGACCGCCTGCTGTTGCGCGTGCTCGACGCCTGCGGCCAGGTGCTCGACCCGCGCACCCGGTCAACCGCCAACATCGAAAAGTTCTTCAGCGTTTTGCGCTCGTATCCGGCCAACCTGCCGCTGCGCGAGCTGTGCGATCACCTGCGCCGCATGCAGCAGACCAACGCCCGCGAGATGGATGCCCCGGTGGATGACGAGCTCGACGCCGTGCGCCTGTTGACGGCGCATGCCTCGAAGGGACTGGAATTCCCGGTCGTGATCCTTCCGGCGCTGGATGCCGGCATGGAGCAGCGCGGCGCGCCGTTGACGTTCCACCCCGAGCACGGCTTGGGTGCAAGTTGGAATGACCCGGCAGGTAGCAGTCTGAAGGCGTGTCCCGATTACATCGGTTGGCGCAATGCCCAGGCGGCTTCCAAGCGCGATAAAGAGGAGAGCGGCCGCCTGCTATATGTCGCGCTGACCCGCGCCGAAGAGCACCTGGTGCTGAGTTGGAGCAGCAAAGACGGCAAGCACCGGGAATGGGCCGGCATCGTCGCGCCGGCACTGGCATGCGACCAGCTCATCCCCGACGCTCCGCCGCAAATCCGGGAATGCCAGAGTCCCGCCGGCGAGCCGTTCCCGGTGCGCGGCGAGTGGATCACCCAGCCGCGCACCACGTGGGCCGGCGCCTCCGCGGCGGCCGCGCCGGCAGACCCCGAGTTCCTGCCGCCGCCCGAGCCCGGCGGCCGGTACGATGCCACCGCCAGCGTCACCTCGCTGACCCAGTTCGCGGCCTGCCCCCGCAAATACTATCTGGCGCGCTACCTGGAGGTGGAGAGCGCCCCGCGCCCCGTGCGCCTCAGCTCACTGGAAGACGATGATCCGCCGGAGCCCCGCCTCGATGCCGGCGAACTGGGCACCCAAGTCCACGACCTGCTGGCTGGGCTCCGCGTTCCGAACGCCGACCCGCAAGCCGCCATTATGGCCGAACGCTTTCGCCATAGTGACCTGGGCCGCCGTGCCGCCCGCGCCGCTCGGAGCGAGCGCGAGTACGCCTTTTTGCTCGATATCGAAGACGTAATCGTCAGCGGCACCATCGATCTGTGGTTTGACGACGGCGCCGGCTTAATCCTGGTGGATTACAAAACCGACGACGTAACGGCCGCCGAAGCTGAGGTCCGCGCCGCCGAGTATGCGCTGCAACTGCGCCTCTACGCGTTGGCGCTCGAACATGCCGAGCAGCGCCGCCCCACCGCCGCCTACTTGCATTTTCTGCGTCCGGACGTGGTCATCGAGATTTCTCTCGGCGATGATCCGGCAGCCGAGGCGGCGCGGGCCGTGCGCCGTTTGCGCGATGCGCAGGAGCAGTGCGATTTTCCGCTGCACGAAGGCCCGCAGTGCCGCCGCTGCCCATTCTACAAAGGCGTCTGTCCGGCCGGAACAGCACAGTTACCTGTGCTAATCTGAGGGTTTCCGAACAAGTGCTGGGAATATGCCCGCTCGCATGAGCGAAGCCATCGTTTTGCAGACCTACCCACTCAAAGAGTCTGATCTGATCGTGAGTTTTCTGGCGCGAGATGCGGGCAAATTGCGTGGTGTGGCCAAACGGGCCCGGCGTCCCAA
>DOZZ01000298.1:50973-51504 GCA_003517725.1 Bryobacterales bacterium
ATGCACGCCTGCCTGGAATGCGGCAGTTGGCTCGACGATCCCGAAGCGCCGGAGCGAGCCTGGTTCAGCCGCGACCGGCACGGCCTCTATTGCCAGCACTGCCGCCGCGCGCTCGACCTGCGGAACACCTGGGAACTGGGCACCGCATCGCGCGGACTGGCGCGAAACATCGTGACCACGCCCATCGCCGAACTTTCCCCGGTCCCCTGGACCCAAGCCACCGCCGCCGATCTGCGCCGCTTTCTAGTGCAACAGCTCGAAACCCATATTGAGCGACGCCTGATCACGGCGCCGCTGCTCGAAGCCGCCTGACCGCATGCACTCATTCCAGGACGTCATCTTCAAACTGAAGCAGTACTGGGCCGAGCGCGGCTGCGTCATCCAGGAGCCCTTCGACGTCGAAGTGGGCGCCGGCACCATGGCCCCCGAAACCTTCCTGCGCGTGCTGGGACCCAAGCCGTACCGCGTGGCATACGTGCAGCCCAGCCGCCGCCCCGCCGACGGACGCTACGGCGAAAATCCCAACCGGCT
>DOZZ01000147.1:0-237 GCA_003517725.1 Bryobacterales bacterium
ACTGACCGGATCGCTGTCGCAGGCCACCACTCCGCCGGCGCCCAGGCGCGCCGCGGCTTCGGCCAGAATGCCCGAGCCGGTGCCCACGTCCGCCACATGGTCGCCAGGTTGTAATTGTTCTTCGAGCAGTTCGAGGCACAGCCGCGTCGATTCGTGCGCGCCCGTTCCGAAGGCTTGCCCGGCGTTGATGAAGATTCGAATGCGGCCGTTCGGCGCGGGCGTGTCGAGCCAGTCCGG
>DOZZ01000147.1:402-7822 GCA_003517725.1 Bryobacterales bacterium
GGTCGTCGGCGGCGGCTTCGCGCGCTTCGGGAAAACGCTGGCGCAAGACGGGACGCAGGGCGTCGTCCTCGAAAAACGCGCGCACGAAGCCGTCCATCTCGTTGATGCCGGCCGAGCCCAGCTCGAACAGGTCGGCAATCAGCAGATCTTTTTGGTCTTGCCAGCAATCGATATCGAAGGAGAACATAGAGGAAATGAAATTGACCGGTATCTTCGCGGCGATTGCCACGCCTTTCGATCACGAGGGCGCGATCTACAAGACGAAGGTACAGCACAATTTCGAGAAATGGAACCAGACCGCGCTGAGTGGCTACGTCATCGCGTCAGCCAGCGGCGAAGGCGTGCTGCTCTCGCCCGAGGAACGCTGCCTGCTGTGGGAGCTGAGCGCTCAGGCTGCCGCGCCCAACAAGCTGCTGATCGCCGACGCCAGTGACGAGAGTGTTCGCGGCAGTGTCGCGCTGGCCCAACGAGCCGCGGCGGCGGGCTGCCACGCGGTGCTTTGTGGCGTACCGCATTTCTACAAAGAGATGCAGTCAGCGGGAACGCAGATGCTCTACTTCCGCTCCGTGGCGGATCGCTCGCCGCTGCCGGTACTCATCCATAACGAGCCGCGGATCATGATCGCGCCGGAGACCACGGCGCTGTTATCGCAGCATCCCAACATCGCTGGGATTGTGGAAACCGGCACGCCGATTCGGCCGATTGCGGACGGTTTTGCGGTTCTGGCGGGGACAGCCTCCTCCGTGTTGGATGCCCTGGAAGGCGGCGCGCAAGGCGCGGTACTGCCCATCGCGAGTGCCGTGCCCTATGCCACCATCGCGCTGTGGGAAGCTTTTCGTACCCGCGAAAAAGAAGCGGCGCGCGACTGGCAGCAACGCCTGTCGCATCCCAGCCTTCTGGTGACCGACGTATACGGCATCGCGGGCCTGAAGCACGCCATGAACATCAACGGATTTTACGGAGGGCCGCCGCGCCTGCCGCTCTCCGGACTCAGCCTGCAAGCCCGTCAAGAGATCGAATCAGCCTTCCACGATCTGGTAGTGTAGGCTTCAGCCTGCAGTGGGCTTCAGCCCACCATTTCGATGTGCAAAGCCCACACTACCGCGCAGCCATCAGCGCGCGTAGCCGCCGTGCACGCTCCGGCGCTCTTAGCTGCCGCAGAGCCTTGGCTTCAATCTGCCGTATCCGCTCGCGCGTGACGTCAAACTCCTGCCCGATCTCTTCAAGCGTGTGCTCGCGCTCGCAGCCGATACCGAAGCGCAGGCGGATCACCTTTTCTTCCTTGGGCGACAGCGTCTTGAGAATGCCCGCGGTTTCGTCGCGTACGTTCGATTCGATGACCGCGTCGACTGGCGAACCCACCCAGCGGTCCTCAATGAGGTCACCGAGCGCCGACTCGCCATCGCGTCCCACCGGCGTTTCGAGTGACACCGGGTCGCGCGAGATGGTCTTCAGCTTCTGCACCTTCTCGACCGGAATATCCATGCGCCGGCTGATTTCATCGTTGGTCGGCGTGCGTCCCAGTTCCTTTTCCAGCTCCCGCGAGGCACGCAAAAACTTGTTCATGCTCTCGTTCATGTGCACCGGAATACGAATGGTGCGCGACTGGTCCGCAATGGCGCGCGTGATGGCCTGGCGAATCCACCAAGTCGCGTAGGTTGAAAATTTGTAGCCGCGGCGATATTCGAATTTGTCGGCCGCGCGCATCAGGCCGATGTTGCCCTCCTGGATCAGGTCCAGCAGGTGCAGCCCGCGGTTGACGTACTTCTTGGCGACCGAAACCACCAGCCGCAAGTTGGCTTCCACCAGATCCTTCTTGGCGCGCTCGGCTTCCTGCTCACCCTGGCGGATCACGGTCAGCGTATGCTTCAGGTCCACCAGCGAGGCGCCGGCGGTCTGCTCGCGCTTGCGGATCTCCTTGCGCAGTTCGCGCACGCGCACCGGGCTGTTGGCCCCGCCGCGCGACTCCACTTTCTTCAGTTCGCGATCGAGATGCGTCAGTTCTTCGACGGCCTGCTCAATCTCGCGGCCGAACTCTTTCCACTTGCGCGCCAAAAACGGAATGCGGCGAATGGTACGCGACGTATCGACGCGGGCGCGGTTCAAGCGTCCCTGCAGACGCTTGCGCGGCTTCTTGCTGCTGAGCGGCGTGGCTTCCAGCTTCTCGTTGAGCTGGGTCTGTTTCTTTTGGGCCGCGTGCGCGTCGAAGAACAGTTGGCGAACCTCGTCGCGGCGGCGAGCATCCGGCGGCATGCCTTCTTCGGTCTCGCCCAGGTCGGCTACGTTCTCGATCTCTTCGGAGCCTTTGCGCAGTTGCTCGGCCAGATCCACCACCACCAGTTGCACCAGAGCGGAGCGGCTGATGGCCTTCTGCATGCGGAGCTTGCCGCGCTCCATGCGGCGCGCCAAGTTGACTTCGCCTTCACGCGTGAGCAGCGGTACCGCACCCATTTCGCGCAGATACACGCGCACCGGGTCGTCCGTGTAGATGGATTCTTCCACCACCGCGGGCTGCGGGAAATCGCCTTCATGCGCCGCGTCGGCATCGAAGAATTTAGTCGCTTCCTCGTCGAAATTGATGCCTAACGGACTCTCCGTCAGAAACTGATCTTCAAATTGATCCATGCAGACTCACTTTGCCGTGGGATGGCCGAAAAATGTCGGGAGTGGAAAACACCTGGCTGGTTTACAGGAGCTGGACGCGAAAACGACGCACCACCCCGCATAACTATTTGGATGCTTTAAACTTAATGAGGTTTCAAGAAAAGACACTACCGCCAGTTCACGCACCTGCCCGTCTATCTTTTATAGCACTTTCTGGCGCATCAGGTTCTTCAGCTCATTCAAAAAGGCTTGCTCGTCCTGGAAATCCCGGTATACCGAGGCGAAACGGACGTAGGCGATCTTGTCCAGGTCGCGCAGACTTTCGATCAGGAACTCCCCAATTTCGGTGGTCGAAATCTCGCGATCGGGCGAATCCGTGACGCGCGCCTCCACCTGGTTCACCAGGTCTGACAGCTTGCCCATGCTGATGGGGCGTTTTTCGCATGCTTTCAACAGCCCGGAGAGCACCTTCTGGCGGTCGAACTTTTCACGCCGGCCGTCCTTCTTAATTACCATGTAGGGCACTTCGTCGATGCGCTCGTACGTGGTAAAGCGTTTGTCGCAGGCGAGACATTGGCGGCGGCGGCGGATGGCTTCGCCCTCTCGGCTTTCGCGCGAGTCGATCACTTTGTCTTCGGCATGATTGCAGAAAGGACACTTCATCTAGTGGAAACTTCCCAAAATACTGAGAAAGCAAGCATAGCACCGCCGCGCCGCAAGAGGTCACCAACACGTGTGGCGCGGCCCATCGCAGTTTGTGGGCTGTCTCTCAGGACCTGCAGACCACGCAGACGGCTTTCAGCCGTCCTGTCGCGTCCCGAAGCGTCCGCCCGAATTTTTCGGAGGAGGCAGATCGGGTCAGGCTGTCCGAATCTCTGAATCCACGCCTTTATCGTAATCCGGCGGGCTGAGCCCGCTGCAGGTTGAAACCTGCCCCACTTACGGATTCCATTACCAGAGGTATGCCCGTCCCGCGTCAGCACACAGTGGTAATCCAGAAAGAATGAACCTATGATGATAAGGCTTCGTTTCTCCTGATGCAGGCATTCGAGGAGGATGAAGCAAATGGCAGCCATGGCAATGGCCCCGGCATTTCTGGCCGCCCCATCGCGAGGCGCTGCGGAGATGCTCGGAAGGCCGCGCGGCGATGGCCAGAAACAGTCGAACCTAGGCTTGGATCCTGACTCCATACTCGTAGAGCGGTGTTTGTCGGGCGACGACGCCGCGTGGGAAGAACTGATTCGCCAGCATACCCGCCGTGTCTATGGCATCTGTTACCGCTTCACCGGGAGCGACGGCGCCGCGCAGGATCTAACCCAGGAAGTCTTTCTGCGGATCTTTAAGACGGTCAAGAGCTTTCGTGCCGCCGAAGGCTCCTTCGCCACATGGAGCGCCCGGCTGACGCGCAACCTGCTGATCGACCATTACCGGCGCACGCGCCAGGAGCGCGTGACCGACTCGATCGAAAACCAGCTGCCGGTGCTCGAACTGGGCGTGGCGGCCGGGGCGCGGCCGGACCAACTGCTGCAAGGGGTGGAGACCGGCGCTATTTTGCAGGCGGCTCTGCAGAAGTTGTCGCCGGAACTGCGGGAGACGGTTATCCTTCGGGATTTGCAGGATATGGATTATCGCGAGATCGCCGGCGTTCTGGGCATCCCGGAAGGCACGGTGAAGTCGAGATTGAACCGGGGCCGGGCCGAACTGGCCCGTCTTCTGAAACGGCATCGAGGCTCGTTATGACTTTTCCCGCCAATCCTGGGGCCGCCAATCTTTGCTCCGCGGTGGACGCGCTGCTCGCCGAGTACGTCGAAGGCACGCTCGAGGCGGCCAGCCGGGCTTTGGTGGACGCGCACCTGGCGGCCTGCCCCGCCTGCGCCGCACTGGCGGCGGATGCGGCCGAGGGCCTTCGTCTTCTGGCCGAAGCGCGCGAGCCCGAAGTACCCGCGTTTCTGGTGAACCGCATTCTGCACCAGGCGCCCACGCGCTGGACCGAGAAGTTATCGCGGCGCGACGGCCTCCGGGGCTGGATCAACCGGCGCCTGGAGCCGGTACTGCAGCCGCGCTTCGTGATGGGCGCCATGATGACGGTGCTGTCGCTGGCCATGATGACGCGCTGCGCCGGCGCCCCCGGCCGCGCCCTGACCACTTCAGACCTGGATCCGGTGAAAGTATGGGCCTCCTTCGATGACCGGCTGCACCGGACTTGGGAGCGCACGGTCATGACTTACGAGAGCATGCGCGTGGTGTATGAAGTGCAGACGCGGCTGCGGGAATGGCGCCAGAGCGACGCCGAGGCGGCCGATGCCGCCATCGAGAGCCGCCAGCTGAATAAGAACCAAAAAACCGGGCAGCCCGCCCCCAAGGAATCGGGCAAAACGCAATAAGGGGTGAACCATATGAGCGAAACGACTCCCACCATTCCCGTGGCCTACTGCCGTACCTGCGGCAAAGCGCTGTACGAAGCGCCGCGCCGAACCGAGACGGGCGCGGCGTACTGTGAGGAGCATTTCCCGGCCGCGGAGTTCCCTGCCAGCGGCCCGGCCGCTTCCACGGCCCCGCCCCCGCCCCCGCCACCAAGCGGATTCAAAGACTCGGCGTACTCTGGCCAGGCGGGCGCGTATGGCAGTGTGCCCCCCTTCTCCGACGCTCCGCGAACCGCCTATGCGGCCGCCGATGCCGGCCCGCAGCCGTATCGCCAGACTCCCTCCTACGGCCTGTCCTCATCGCCGCCGCTGGCCTTTCTGCTGGGCTTCATCCCGGGCGTCGGCGCGATCTATAACGCGCAGTACGCCAAGGGACTGGTGCATGCCGTCACCTTCGGTCTGCTGGTGAGCATTCTGAACAACGACGTCGGGCGCGGCATGGAGCCGCTGGTCGGCATTCTGCTGGCGGCCTTCATCTTTTACATGGCCTTCGAGGCATATCACACGGCCCGCAAGCGCCGCGATGGCGAGGCCGTCGACGAGTTCTCAAGCCTCATCGGCGGCGGCAGCGCGCGCTTCCCCGCCGCCGGCCTCGCGCTGATCGGGCTGGGCGTGCTGCTGCTGTTAATGACCAACGATCTGATCTCGGCAGTGGTGTTGCGCCGCGCCTGGCCGCTAGCGTTAGTCGCGGTGGGCGGTTACCTGTTATATACGCGGACACGTCAGGGGAAATCCGAATGAGCCCGCACCCGGAGAACCCGTTGAGTCCCGATTACGCAGCTTTGGCGAGAGCGCTGCGCGGCCCGGCCATTATGATCACGCTTGGGCTGCTGTTTCTGCTCAATAATTTCACCCGTTTCGGTTTTGAAGAGACGTGGCCCGCGATTCTGATCGTGGTGGGCGCCTTGAGCCTGATCGGCTATGGACGGCGCGACCCGCGCAGTGGAGATCTCCGATGACACCGCCGCCCAACGTGCCGCCAGTCCGCCCGGCCCGCTACCATTCGATCGCCTGGCCGCTGATTCTGATTCTGGTGGGCGTGGCCTTCCTGTTCCGGAATTTCGTGCCGTCCATTCCCATCTGGCAGTTGTTCGCGAGTTACTGGCCGGTCCTGCTGATCGCCCTCGGATTAATTCGCGCGGCCGAAGTGCTGTGGGCCTTCCATACTACCGGCGATGCCCACCGCTATCGCGGCCTGAGCGGCGGCGGCGTCATTTGGCTGGTGCTGCTGTGCCTGGTGATTGCGGGCGTCAGCCGGCACGGCGGTCCCCGCTTCACCCACTTCGGCGCCGGCGGCTTGGACCTGTTCGGAGAGCAATTCGACTATCCGGTGTCGTTGTCACAGGGAGCTGGGCCGGCCAAGCGCCTGGTGCTTGAAAATTTGCGCGGCAACGTGACGGTTTCGGGCGGCGACAGCCCGGACGTCCACATCGAGGGTCACCGCAGCATCAAGGCCTACAACCAGGCCGCGGCCGACGATGCCAACCGCCGCTCGGAGTTGCGCCTGGTGGTCGAAGGCGACCAGCTTATTTTGCGCTCCTCGGAGCCGGCCATTCGCATAGGCCACCGCGTCTCGAATCAAATGGGCTTCGGGCCGCCGCGCTTCGGCCCACGCGGCATGGACATGGAGGCGTCGATGGATATTGACATCACCGTGCCGCGGCAGCTGAGCGTCGATGCGCATGGCCGCTCGGGCGATTTGACGGTCAACACCATCGCCGGCGACGTGAATGTCTCGGCGCAGCGCGGCGAAGTACGGCTGACCGGTATCGGCGGCACGGCCCATATCGAACTGGTGCGCGGCTCGCTGGTACGCGCGGCGGACGTGAAGGGCGACGTCGATCTGGAAGGCCGCGGCTCGGATGTACAGCTCGAGAACATCGCCGGCCAGGTGACCATCAACGGTTCTTTTTCAGGCACGCTGGAATTTCGCAATCTGGCCAAGGCGCTGCATTTTGAATCGGAGCGCACCGACCTGAAGATCGCGCAAGTCCCGGGCAACATCACGATGGATCTCGGCAACTTCCGCGCCACCGACCTGGTAGGCCCGGTGCACTTCGTCACGCGCTCGCGCGACATCCACATCGACGGCTTTACGGAATCGCTGGAGCTCGAAGTGGAACATGGGGACATCCAGTTGAAGCCCGGTAAGGCGCCGGTGCCTAAGATCGATGTACACGCACGCAGCGGCGACATCCATCTGGACCTGCCCCCGAACGCGTCATTCAACCTGAAGGGGAATTCGTTGCAAGGCGAAGTGCGTAACGATTACGGCGAGGGCGTGGAGGTTCTGGGCGAAGGCCGCTCGGCCACGCTGCGCAGCGTCAACCCGTCCGGCCCGACGGTAACGATAGCAACCAATCGCGGAACAGTCTCGGTGGGCAAAACCTAGT
>DOZZ01000259.1:0-260 GCA_003517725.1 Bryobacterales bacterium
TGTTCCACGCGGAAGTCCGACAGCGTGTGATGGTTCACGATCTTCAGCCCGGTCAGCCAGCGCATGGCCGGTTCGTAAGCGAGTTGCCGTTCGATCTCGCGGGCCGAAGAGATGCCGCGCGAGTAAGCGTAGATCCAGAGCGCGATGAGCAGACGCGGCTCCCAGCGGTTGCGCCCGGCATGGCCCTTGACGGCTTTCACTTCGCCCAGAAACCGGCTCAGATCGAGCCGGCCCAGAATGGCCCAGATACTGCGCGCGGC
>DOZZ01000259.1:500-5817 GCA_003517725.1 Bryobacterales bacterium
AATGTTCTGATTTTTTCACAGCTTCCAGTCCCCGTAAATTCACTGCACGGCGATCGTGACAGCATTGCTGGGCCTCCCGAGATAGGTTAACCGCACCGAAACGTCGGGCCTTGATGCCACTCCTTCGGGTGCCCGGAAGTTGACCTCGCTGTAGCCTGGATAGCCGGGTGAATCGCCGAAATACAGGACTTCGGCGAGCCGGCCGCTGTTGTCCTTTGATTTATCCACATCACTGGACCGTGATGCTCACGGGTGTCCCCGTTATCCAGGCCACGCTGATCTGGATCGTAGCCGAGCCTTTTGCCGTATCCGAAGGCAGCCGGAAGTTGACTTGGTAGCCGTCCATTGATCCCGGATATCCGACAGCGCCCAAAACCTCGGCAAGGTTGCCGTTCACAAGTACCTGTACCGGGGAGTTGACTGCGGCCGGAGGGTTTGCGGGGAACGGCTGGCCTGTGGCAACGCCGCGGAGCGGACCAAGGCCGGTTGCAAACAGGGACAGAATCTCGCCCGCCGCCGCCGGCTTCGACGCATTGACGAGCGAGAAGTCGCTAGAATGAGTGATCGCTGGTCCGTTGGGGGTGGTCACGATTTGGGGCACGCTCATCGGAATTATGTGCACGATATACCGATTCGGGCTGCCTCCATTCAGACGGCGATTCCCGGGGTCTTCCGCCATAGACGCGGCGCGCCCGCTGGCTCCCGTACCCTCGACTTGTCCGCGCGCGCCGAGAAACGCTCCGGTGCCTCCAGCAATCGCCCAATTGGCTTTTTCCGTTGAAGGCTGGCCGGGAGGGGGACCACCCTCGGCGAGGCCCATGCCCATGACGCTCCCGATGGCGGTGCCGTCCGGTTGCAAGATCTCGAAAGTGAACTCCCGGATCCTGCCTCGCCTCACGTCGGCGATTGCCTGTCCCGGGACAGGAGCCGGGTATGCAGCAATCCATCGATCTCTAGCAGCGTAGAGGCCCTTAGCTGGTTGACCATTAACGGCCACGATGTCTGCCAGGATCGTGGCCACGCCGAAATTCAAGATTCCGGTACCAATTCCAAGCGAAGGCGTTACGTTGGGGTTCCTGGCGAATTTTACGGGATCATAGATATCTCCCTGGTACTCAACTTGGTTTGTAAGGTCTACGGTCAGAGTCGTGGTAGGCGGCTGTTGGGCCAGCGCGAGATGACAGGCCGCGACAGCAAGCGGAATCACCGTAATGACGACATTAGCTCTGTGGATCATTTTTTTCCTCCTATGATGTTTTGTCTCCTATTGCCTTTCAAGCACCAAGCGTTCGGTGATCGAGTTTCTGAAGTGGACCCGGTGAGCCCTGCCACTCCGGCCAATGCCGGTACGGTTCTGAAGAATTCTCTTCTTTGCATCTTTTGCCTCCCGGACGGTAGTATGCCGTTTTCCGAGGAGTGCCTCGATGCAACCGACCAGGCATTCAGGTGATTCTCAGGTGACCGGGAGGTGACCCGCTAATAAGTTGAAAAATCGCCGGTTGGCGATGTTAGACTGGACAAATCCGGGCAGGCCCGCAATGCGGAAAGCAGGAATTCGACGCTTTGGAGCCTTCGAGTTGGATGTGAGCGCGGGTGAACTACGGAAACACGGGATCCGCATCCGCCTTCAGGACCAGTCCTTCCAGATCCTTTTGATGCTGCTGGACCGGCCCGGTCAGGTGGTGTTACGGGAAGACATCCGCCTTCGGCTCTGGCCGAACAACACTATCGTGGAGTTCGATCACAGCACCAATGCAGCCATCAAGCGGCTGCGAAGATCGCTGGGAGAATCGGCGGAGGCTCCGCGGTATATAGAGACGCTGGCCAAGCGGGGCTACCGCTTCTTGGGTGAGGTGAGCGAGACAGCCCAGGAGATCAGGCCTGAAGTGGCGACGGATAGGCCGCCAAACCAGGATGAGAACGGCAGGGCGGCCTCGCGGTACCGCATCGGCGACAAGTTAGGCGAGGGGGGCACGGGCGTGGTCTATCGCGCGGACGACCTCGAGCTCGGCCGCGAGGTTGCGCTGAAATTTCTGCGGCTGCCGAGAGGCGGGACTCCTCCGATAGCCCAGCAGCGATTTGAGCGCGAGGCGCGCGCCGCTTCGGCGCTTAACCATCCGAACATCTGCACCATTCACGGGCTGGAAGGCTTCGAGGGGCGTCCTGCGATCATGATGGAGCTGGTTGAGGGCGAAACGCTGGCGGCTCGGCTATCCAGGGGAAAGCTGCCGCTGGCGGAAGCGCTGAAGGCGGCCATTCAGATCGCTGCGGCGCTGGCTGAGGCGCACCGCAAGGGCGTGGTGCACCGCGATCTAAAGCCAAGCAATATCATGCTGACGAGGGCGGGCGTCAAGGTTCTGGATTTCGGGTTGGCGACGAGGGAGCGTGCCGCGGTTGCCGGCGATGAGACCACCCAGGTGGCGAGTACGTTTCTCGGGACGCCGCCGTACATGCCGCCGGAACAGGTGCAGGGCCTGGAAACCGATTCCCGTACGGATATTTATTCCTTCGGTGTGGTGCTCTACGAGATGCTGACGGCCAAAAAGCTGTTCGAGGCCAACAGCGCCGCCGGGATGATGGCGGCGATGCTGGAGCGCGAGCCGCCCGCGCTCCCCGATGCGGTCCCCGCGGCGCTGGATCGTGCGATTCGACGGTGCCTGGCGAAAAACGTGGAAGAGCGCTGGCAATCTGCGCAGGACTTGAAGGCTGAATTGGAGTGGATTGCCGAAACGCCTCGCGCGGACCAAAACGTCGCAACAGCCGTGCCGGATGGGCCACGCATGGCGCAGCCTTCCCGCCCTCGATCTCCATTCGCGGGGATCACTGCGTCCCGGCAGCGCCGCTGGTTGTGGACGGCCGCAATCGCATTGGCCCTGGGCGTGGGCGCCGGCATGGCGTGGCTAGCTCGCGGAACATCGCCACCCATCGATAATCCCCTGGCAAGCGCTCAATTCACACGGCTCACGGATTTCGAAGGCGCCGCGCATGACGCCGCTCTTTCGCCTGATGGTAAGTTCGTCGCATTCCGCGCCGATCGCGACGGGCCGTTCGACGTCTGGCTGAGCCGGGTCGGCTCCGGACAATTCCTCAACCTGACGCACGGCCAGGACGATGTGACGGGGCTTTCGCTCCGGAGCTTTGGGTTCTCCGCCGACGGGTCCGAGATCTGGCTCAGTGGCCGTGTGGACAGACGCTTGCGGCTCATGCCGCTGATGGGCGGCGTGCCCCGAGTTTTCCTCCGCGAAGGCGTGGTCAATATTGCTTGGTCCCCGGATGGTGCACGCCTGGTTTATCATACGAACGACGATGGTGACCCAATGTTCGTCGCGGACCGTGACGGGGCGAACACTCGCCAGATCTTCGTCGATCCTGTTCGGCCAGGCGGGCACAACCATTTCCCGACTTGGTCTCCGGATGGCCGCTGGATCTACTTTGTCAGGGGCATCGCCTCCACGCTAGAGATGGATCTATGGCGCATCCCGTCCTCCGGCGGAGAGCCGGAGCGCCTCACGCATCACAACAGTGACGTGGAATATCCGACGCCCATTGACGCCCGGACAGTGCTCTACATAGCTCCGGATCAGCGCGGCTCGGGACCATGGCTTTGGGCGCTTGACGTAGAACGCAAAGTGACGCGCCGCGTGAGCTTCGGATTAGAACAATACCGGTCGATTGCAGCCAGCGCCGACGGCCGCCGTCTGGTGGCCACGGTCGCCAACCCCAGCGCCAGCCTTTGGAGCGTGCCGATTCTCGATCGCCCAGCCGAGGAGCGCGACGCCAAACAGTTTCCCTTGCCTGCGGTGAGCGCGTTCGCGCCGCGCTTCGGGGCCGGAGCTTTGTTCTACCTGTCTTCGCGCGGCGCTGGGAACGGGCTGTGGCGGTACCAAGACGGGCGGGACACGGAAATCTGGAAAGGATCCGATGGCGCCTTGCTGGAGCCGCCGGGGGTCTCTCCCGATGGACGCCGGGTGGCCATTACGCTCCGGCGAAACGGGAAGCGCCTCCTGCATGTACTCTCAAGCGACGGCGCTGAGCTGCAGCCTTTGGCGCCTGCGATTGACGTCCAGGGTACCTCCTGCTGGTCGACAGACAGCCTGTGGATCGTGATCGGAGGCAATGATGGCCGTGGCCCGGGACTGTTTAAGATTCCGGTAGGCGGTGGCGCTCCCGCGCGTTTGGTCGCAGGGACGGCAATCAACCCGGTGTGGCCGGCAAACGCGAATTTGATCGTCTACCAGGGCGCAGGCGCTGCGGCATATTCTCCTCTTCACGCCGTGCGGCCGGACGGATCGCCGGTGCAAATGCCCGTGATCCAGGTCAACCGCGGCGAGGGCGCGCCAGCACGCTTCCTGCCTAGCGGCAAAGGTCTGGTGTATATCCAGGGGCCGGTTCCTTCGCAGGATTTCTGGCTGCTAGATTTGGCCAGTAAGAAAACCCGCCCGCTGACGCGTTTCAAAAATCGCGCCGAGATGCGCACTTTCGACATCACCCCTGACGGTAAGGAGATCGTGTTCGATCGTTTGCGGGAGAACTCGGATATCGTGCTAATTGATCTTCCGTTAGCAGGCTCTGGAAAATGACCGTGTACGACGAACCGTGATTGCCCGCGGCCCTTCCCGTCGGAATGCTCAGGCGAGGCGTCGCGAATAGGATATTGTCATTAACACTGGCACGCATTGTCAATAATTGTGGCACGAATTGTCATTAATTCTGTCACCCTACAAAGGAGGTGTAGGTTGACAGAGTAGTTGACATGCGGAGTGTTGACAGCAAAGGGCGGAATGCGAACCTGTGCCACTGATCTTGACAATTCGTGCCACAATTCCTGTCAATATCCTATAGTTGTGTCACTGTTCATGGCATAATCCTACGCTCCGCCCGTTCCAGAAAGAACCTGAAGCAGTGCGTGCGGACCTCAACATCGGAGCCGTCCGGAACGGACACATACTGTAAACGCTTGGCGAATAGCAGCTGGTAATCGCCGGTCGGGCCCCGGTCGATTGCTAGTCCTGATCCGTCCGTTCCTTGAACATCTGGCAGCATCGGACCTGTCGCCGAAGACGATCCAGAAGCACGTCGACAATATATGGGTACTGGGCGGAGAGTTCATCCGTGATCTCCACAACGATCCTTCGCTGAGAAAGAAGCCGGTGGACCGGCTCCTTTCACAGATGATCGAGTACGGCGGACCGCTCCTCTATCGCGGCGGCGAAGATCAGCAGAGATCGTTTGATTCCACTTGCAGAAAGCTCCGCCGGTTCCTCACCGAGACGGCTCGCTAACGCTCGCCGTCACCCACAAATTCTCCCGACGAGGC
>DOZZ01000159.1:0-405 GCA_003517725.1 Bryobacterales bacterium
AGCCCGACAATCCTCAAGAACACACGCAAGGCGACCAGCTGCGCCATACTGTGCAGCGGGCTGAAAGCCCGCCCCACGTACCGACAGATTTGCCGAGGGCGCAGTTGTCCCGAGTGCTGTAAGCGCAAGTCTTTTCGCAATGCGGGCATAACTGTGCGCGCCGGATCGTCGCCGCCCACCAACCCCGATGGGCCGCGCCACATGCCGCGTTGCGCGAATCGGGAGGTCTGGCTTCGGAAAGAACTGGATGGCGTGAGATCGATAGGGTGAAAATCGCTGGAAGGAACAGGCCGGCTGAAGCCGCCCGCAGCTTAAAAGCCGCACTACCCTGCCCGCGCTGTCCCGCTAAAATAGCTTCATTATGTTGAGGCTCTCGATTGCATTTCTGTTGTGCTTGCCGGCTCC
>DOZZ01000159.1:583-3634 GCA_003517725.1 Bryobacterales bacterium
GCCGAGGTGGTCACGCTGACCCTGCGGCAGGCGGTGGACCGGGCTCTGCGGGAGAACGCCGAGATCGTGGAAGCTCGCCTGGACGAGATTAGAGCGCAGCAGGGCGTGCGGCTGGCCCGCGATCCTTTCATTCCGCGCATTGGAGTCGGCAGCGGCCTGGCTTATACCGTGGGCTATCCGTTGTCGGTGGACGGCTCGGCGCCCTCGATTGTGCAGGCGCGCGCTTCGCAGTTCGTTTTCAACCGGCAGCAGCGTTACCTGGTGGCGCAGGCGCGAGAGAACGCCCGCGGCGCGCAGTTTGCCAGCGCCGCGCATCGCGATGACATCGCTTTCCGCACGGCCGCGCTCTATGTGGATGCCGACCGCGCGGCGCGCCTTTCCGATACGGCGGCCAAGCAGGTAGAGGCGCTCGAAAAAGTGCAGGCGACCATCCGCGCGCGCGTGGAGGAAGGCCGCGAGCTGCCCATCGAGGAGAAGCGCGCGGCGCTCGAGTCGCTGAAGGTGAAGCAGCGCCTGGAGAGCCTGGCGTCGGACCTCGATTTCGCGGAGCGCTCGCTGGCCATGCTGCTGGGCTACGGCCCGGGCGATGTGGTGCACGTCTCGCCGGCGGAGCGCGCGCTGCCGCCCGCGGCCGAAAGCGAAAGCGCGGCGGTGGAAACGGCGCTGGCATCCAACCGCGATCTGCGGCGTATCGAATCCGCGATGCTGGCCAAAGGGCTTGAGGTGAAGGCCGACAAAGCGCAGCGCCTGCCGCGCGTGGATCTGGTCGCGGAATATGCCTTGTTCTCGAACTACAACCACCTGGACGAATACTTCCGCAAATTCCAGCGCAACAACGCCGAACTGGGTTTCTCGATCCAGGTGCCGCTATTGCCGGGTCCCGGCATCAGCGCGCAGGTGGCGCAAGCCGAGGCCGACACGCTGAAGCTGAAGGCTGAAATGAACGCGGCGCGCAGCCGCATCGCGCTCGATATCCACCAGAGTTACCAGACGGTGCAGAAAGCCGAGACCGCGAAGCAGGTGGCGCAAGCTGACCTGGACCTGACGCGCGAAAACCTGAGCCTGTTGCTGGCGCAGATGAACGAGGGCCGCGCGTCGTTGCGGCAAGTGGAGGAGGCGCGCTTGATGGAAAACGAGAAGTGGCTGGCGTTCTACGACGCGCAGTTCACCAGCGAAAAAGCGCGTTACGAGCTGCTGAAAAACACCGGGCAGTTGGTGGCGGCCCTGCAATAGAGGTTAGAGAGCCGAGTAGCCGACACCATTTACGACGAGATATTTGGGATCGAACTTGCCGCTCGCGCCAAGGGAAAAGTCAGGTTTGACAAAAAAGTGAATCGTCAAAACCGTCACGCCGTCGGTTCGAAACCGGAACATCTTGCTTCGGGTTCCCGGAGCCTGCTTGCTATTCGGGTTGGCCTGCCGATCATAGGTACATTTGATGTCGAGGCGGTCCCATTGATCGCTGTGCCGCCATTCGTTCTCCCTGAACTTCTTTCGCAGTTCCCAGGGCGATATCATGATGATAGGCGGCTTCCTCATGAATGCGGTGTCGGACCTAAGAGCACGGATTCTCAGCTTTCTTGCAGGGCGGAGCTCCCTTTCAAGTTTGTCGAGCTGGGTCTTGGAATCCCTATTGGAGTTGGAAGAATCGGAAGACCGAGTTGCGCTCGCACAGTTCTATTGTGTGGCGGGAATACTGGCCGAGGCATCGCACGCCGAATGGAGCGACGAAGGCCTGCGCCGGGAACTGGAGAAGGCAGCGCACTCCTTGAAGTACCCTCTGCGCAATCCGGAAGTTATCCCGACTTGACCGCTACTGGTTCTCCTCCCGCTTCTCGCGCAGCGTCTTGACGTCTCCGTTCACCTTCTTCTTTACTTCGGTTACGCCCTTCTGGGTCTCGACGCGGGCTTTCCGGGCTTCCTCTTTCATGAAGTCGCTGCTCTGCTTAACTTCGTGCTTAACGAAGTCGGCGTCATTGTGGAGTTCTTTCTTGAGCTTCTGCCCGGTCTCGCGCATCTTCTCGTGCGCCGTCTGCTGATCCGAGCGGCTGCAGCCGGTCAATAGTACCGCCATCGCTATCCAATACTTCACGGGTTCACTCCCAACTTGATTATGAGCGCCTGTTCCAGGTCGGCGGTGATATCTTCGACGGCCTCGATACCCGTCGAGAGGCGCACCAGGTTTTCGCGAATACCCATGCGCTCGCGGTGCTTGGGCGAGAGCTCGCGGTGGGAACTCATCGTCGGGTACAGCATCATGCTGTGTACGTCGCCGACGGAAGTCGCGGGCACTATCATCTTCAGCCGGTTCATGAAGTCGAACACGTCTTCGCGTCCGGCGCCCTTGAGCTCGAAGCTGACCACCGCGCCGGTTAAGCCGGGGGTGAAGAGGCGCGCGATGGTGGCGGCGTCGGGGTGCGCCGGGTCGCCCGTAAAATAGACGCGCTCGACTTCCGGACGCTGCGTGAGCCACGAAGCCACGCGGCAGGCGTTCTGGCACTGCCGTTCCATGCGTAGCGGGAAGGTTTTGATGCCGCGCATCGCAAGATAACTTTCTTGCGGGCCCAACACCGGACCCGTGGTGCGCGAGTAGGCGCGCAAAGCTTCCAGATGGCCCTCATCGCTGACGACGATGCCGGCCAGGACATCGCCGTGTCCCGAGAGATATTTGGTGACGCTGTGCACCACCATGTGGGCGCCCCATTCAAGCGGGCGGACCACCACCGGCGTGGAAAAGGTGCTGTCGACGATGAGCGCGGCGCCGGCATCGCGCGCGACGGCCGCCACCTGATCGAGCGGGGCGACGCGCAGCAGCGGGTTCGAGACCGTCTCCATCAGCAGCACGCCCGGGCGATGTTCGGCGGCAACGCGGCGCAGGCCTTCGATGTCGCAGAAATCGGCGAAGTGCACCTCCACCCCCGCCGGCTCCAGGATTTTCATGAGCAGGTTGATGGTCGCGCCATACAGCGCGTTGGCCGCCAGCACCACGCGGCGGCGATCCATCAGGGCCACCAGAATGGCGGTGTTGAGGGCCTGCATGCCGGAGCTGCA
>DOZZ01000159.1:3657-7135 GCA_003517725.1 Bryobacterales bacterium
TCGTCGTAGATGAAGCTGGAGCTGTTGTAGATGGGCGTCGTCACCGGCACGGAGCGATTGCCGCGCTTGCGTTCACCGGCATGTACGGCTTGAGTTTGCAGTCGGGTTACTTTCATTTTCGTTTCCAGCGCACGCCTTCTTTAGTATCTTCGAGCAGGATGCCGGCCAAGGTCAGCTCCTCGCGAATGCGGTCGGCGCGGGCGAAGTCGCGCGACTTCTTGGCTTGCGTGCGTTCCGCCACCAGTTGCGCCACATCGGCATCGGGCAGCGCCGTATCGGCCACCGTCGTTTGAAGCACTTCAAAGACCGCATCGAAGTGTTCGAGCAGGCGCTTGGCGGGCTCGACGTTGCCGCGGCGGAAGGCGCCGCCGTCCATGGCGGTGTTGGCGTCGCGGATAAATTCAAAGACCGCGGCAAGAGCCTCGGCGGTATTAAGGTCGTCGTCCATGGCCTCGCTGAACTGCCGGCCGGCGGCTTCGGTGCGCTCAAGTAGCTGGGGGTCGACGCCTTCGGGAAAATGCGTCCCGGTCAGGCGGAACTGAAAATTGCGCAGGCGCTCGATGGCCGTGTTGGCGGATTTCAGGCCGTCGAAAGTAAAGTTGAGACCCTTGCGATAGGGCACCGAGGCCAGCAGGTAGCGCACGCTTTCGGGCGCATAGCCGCGTCCCAGGATGTCGCGCAGAGTATGGAAATTGCCGAGCGACTTCGACATCTTCTGCCCATCCACCAGCAGGAATTCGGAGTGAATCCAGAAGCGCGCGAATGGATGCGAGGTGCAGGCTTCGGATTGCGCGATCTCGTTTTCGTGATGCGGGAACACCAGGTCGACGCCGCCGGCGTGGATGTCGAGCGTATGGCCCAGATATTCAATGGCCATGGCGGAGCACTCGATGTGCCAGCCCGGACGGCCGCGCCCGACCGCGGAGTCCCAGGCGGGTTCGCCGGCTTTGGGCGCTTTCCAGAGCGCAAAATCGCGGGCGTCATCTTTTTCATAAGTATCGCCGTCGACGCGGGCGCCCGAGCGCTCGCCGCCGAAATCGCGGTGCGAAAGCTTGCCATAGCCGGGGAATTTTGCGATGCGGAAATAGACGGACCCGTCGCTTTGGTAGGTAAACCCGCGCTCACCCAGGCAGCGAATCAGCTCGACCATCTGCGGGATGTGCTCGGTGGCTTTGACGACGCGCTCGGCGGTCTCGACGCGCAGCGTGCGCATGTCTTCGAAGAACGCTTCGGTGAACGGAGCGGTGTATTGCTCCAGAGTTTGGTTCGCGGCCATGGCATTGCGGATAATTTTGTCATCCACGTCGGTGATGTTCATGACATGATTCAGGGCAAAGCCGCGGGCGCGCAGCCAGCGCCGCAGCAGGTCATAAAAGATGAAAGTGCGAAAGTTGCCGATGTGCGCGAAATCGTAAACGGTGGGGCCGCAGGTATACATGCGAACCGTCTTTCCATCGGCCGGCTGGAAGGGCTCCACCTGCTGGGTCAACGTATTGTGAAAGCGCAAAGGCATAGGAAGTGGCTGAATTTTCTATCGTAGCAGCGGGGCGAAAGGGCGGCATAAGCGTCGGCGTCCGCTACGCCTCGGAGGGCACGTGCACAAAACCCACGGAAAACAGAGTACCGACGTCGCGAAAGAGGAAGCGCCGACTGCGTCATTGCCCTGATTTTAAAAGAACGGCCATAACCTTGCTGGACATCCATTCGTGCGCCTTTTTGTAATGTTAATGGCCGCGGCGTCCAGCTTGCCGGCTCAGTTGGTTACCAATCCGCAGGCCGTGCCGCGGACCGGCAACCCGCTAGTCGTTTTTCTGAATGGCCAGGAGACCGACTGTTCGGTCGCCTCGTTTCAACACACGTTTGGCCTGGCCGACCAGGTGCTGCAGGCGAACGGACGGGCCAGCATATTTTTCAATAACTGCGCTTATTCGGGAACACCCTCGATCGAGAGGCTGGGGGCGGACTTCGGCGCGTTTCTGGCAAGCCTTACCTACGCCGACGGGCAGCCGGTCGGCAATGTCGACGTCGTGGGATACAGCATGGGCGGCCTGATCGTGCGCAGTTATTTGAGCGGCAAGCAGGAGGCGCAGGGCGTATTCACGCCGCCCGCCATGATCCCGATGCGCAAAGCGATATTTATTGCCACGCCCAATTTCGGCACGCCGGTGGCCGCGCTCGGTTTTGGGTTCAACACGCAGTTGGACGAGATGACGGGCGGCAGCCATTTTTTGATGGACCTGAATACCTGGAACCAGAATCACGACGATTTGCGTGGCGTGGACGCGCTGGCCTTGATCGGCAATGGAGGCACCGGTATCGCGACGATGCCTGGCTTCGATGACGGCCTGGTGCCGCTCAGCAGCGGCTCGCTGCGCTTCTACCTGCCGGGCCGGACCCGCATTCTGCCGCTGTGCCACCAGCCCAGTGGACGGCTGCTGACCCAGACGGGCTTCTGTTCGAGCAACGCCAAGGGCATCGCCATCCTGAATTCGGCGAGCGACGACAATGCCCGCCTCGTAGTGTCATTTCTGAGCGGGACGGCGGACTGGCAGTCGATCGGCACCGCTCCGGAGCAGGATCCATTCCTGAAAAATGGCGGTGGCCTGCTGGTGAGGGCCCGTACCGCGAGCGATGCCAGGCTAGATCCGTCGTCCGTCACGGCGACGCCGCCCGCGGGCTCTTCGAAGCCGTTGAACATGTCGAACAGCGAGATCGCCTACACGGACCTGATCGCCGCCGGACTGGTCACCTTGAAGGTGAATGCTTCGGTGAACTTGAGCCGCACCGTGAACCTGGCGCCTGGGGGCTACCAACCTTTCATTCTGAAGACCGGGCCGGTGATGGACGGAGTAGCTCCATCCGCCGCGGCTGTGTTTCCGCTGGTGCTGGCTCCGCGCATGATCATCTCGATTTACGGCAGCGGGCTGGCGCAGTCAAGCGCCCAGGCCGGGACGCTGCCGTTGCCTACAACTTTATCGGACGCGACGGTCCGGCTGAACGGCAACCTGATCGGGTTGCTGTATGTTTCGGCGCAGCAGATCAACGCCGTGTTACCCGACGGTTTATCCGGATTGTCCAAGTTGACGGTCCAGAACTCGGCGGGTTCGCAGACTATCAACCTATGGATAGAACCGGCCTCACCGGCAGTATTCACAGTAAGTCAAACGGGAGGGGGCGCGGCGGCGGCATTGAATGCCACGAATAACCTGGCGGTTTCGGCTTCGAACCCGCTACATGCGGGCGAATACATGGAACTGTTTCTGACGGGATTAGGTTCAACCCTGAGCCAGAACGGCCTGGAGGTAGCGAAACAGCTGCCGACAGTCAGGATCGGCGCTCTGAACTGCCCCGTGACGTATGCCGGTGCCGCGCCCGGCTTTGTGGGTTTGGATCAAATCAACTGCCAGGTACCCGCGGGATTAGGTGCCCAGACTGCCGCCGCGGTGGTGGTGCAGAGCGGTGCGCGTGTAAGTGCGGT
>DOZZ01000131.1:0-1541 GCA_003517725.1 Bryobacterales bacterium
CACGCCGAAGCGATGCTGCTCGTCAATCACCACCAGCCCCAGTTTCTCGAACTCGACATCCTGTTCAATCAGCGCGTGCGTGCCGATGGCGATGCGAATCAGCCCCGACGCCAGCAGCGCCTTCAGCTTTTTCTTTTCCGGCGCGCTGAACGATCCAGAGAGCAGCAGGGGCTGATATCCAAGCCGCTCAAACAACGCGCGGAACGACAGATAATGCTGCGTGGCAAGAATTTCGGTAGGCGCCAGAATGGCCACCTGGTAGCCGTTTTCGAGCGCGATCACGGCCGCCTGCGCCGCGCAGATGGTCTTACCGCTGCCCACGTCGCCTTGCAGCAAGCGGTTCATCGGCACTGGCAGCCGCATGTCATCGGCGATTTCTTTGACGACTTTTTTCTGCGCGCCCGTAGGCTTGAAAGGCAGCAGGCGCTTAACCTGTTCGCGCACACGATCGTTGGTTTCGAATGCGATGCCGGGCAGCAATCGCGCTTCGCCGCGCTTCAGCGCCATGCCGCATTCGAGCCAGAAGAACTCTTCGTAGATCAGCCGAAACTGCGCCGGAGAACGAAAGGCATTCAGCAGTCGCAGGTCGGCCTCAGCCGGCGGAAAGTGGGCATCCCGCAAAGCCGCGCCGCGGTCCGGCAGGCGCAACCGGCGCAGGATATCGGCGGGCAGCGGATCCGGAATGTCTCCGATGTTCTGCAATGCGCGGTGCACCAGCGTGCGCAGCGCGCGTGCCGTGATCTTGCCCGTCCCCTCGTAGATCGGAACGATGCGGCCCAGGTGCAGCGCGGGCTCGTCGTCGTCCTCGCCGCTCAGCATTTCGAACTCGGGGTGCAGCATGGTCAGGTCGCCGCGGTAGCTATCGAACTCGACCTTGCCGAATAGCGCGATCTGCAGACCGGGCGTGATGCGGTTGGCCAGGTGCGCGCCGTGGAACCACTTGGCCACCAGCGTGGCGCCCGAGGCGTCTTCGAACTGGGCCTCGAACAAGCCCAGGCGTTTGCGCTGAAAACCGGAGAGCCGCGTGTCGTCCACGCGGGCAATGACGGTGGCCATTTCGCCCGGCGCCAGCTGCTGGATGGTCTTGACGTTGCGCCGGTCTTCGTAGCGAAACGGCAGGTATTGCAGCAGGTCCTCGACCGTCGCGAGCCCCTTGGCCTGCAGCACCGCGGCGCGCGCCGGACCGACGCCTTTCAGGTATGTGAGGGGGGTCGCCAGGTCAAGAGTCAAACGTTGCCTGTAGTGTACAATGCGCGAGTGAGCCGACTGCTCGAAGGAAAATTAACGGTGATCCTGGGGATCGCCAACCGTTGGAGCCTGGCCTACGCCATCGCCCAATCGTTCTCGCGCGAAGGCGCCGATCTGGTGCTGGGATATCTCGGCGAAAAGCAGAAAGAAACCATCGCCTCCATCACCGGCGACCTGAACGTCAAAGCCCTGCTGCCATGCGACGTCACCAAAGATGAAGAGTTGGCGGACCTGGCCGAATCGCTGCGCGCCATGAACCGCCCCGTCGATGCCCTGGTTCACTGTCTGGCGTT
>DOZZ01000131.1:1747-2080 GCA_003517725.1 Bryobacterales bacterium
CTGGTCGCGGTGGCGCGCAACGTGGCGCCCTTGATGAGCAAAGGAAGTTCGCTGACCACGCTGACTTACATCGGGTCTACGCGCGTGCTCGAAGGCTACAACGTGATGGGCGTGGCCAAAGCTTCGCTTGAAGCGGCCATGCGTTATTTGGCTAGCAACCTGGGGGCGCAGGATATTCGCGTCAACGCTATTTCGGCCGGCCCCGTGAAAACCGCCTCGGCTCGCGCCATTAAGGATTTTTCGAGCGTGCTCGACGTGGTGGCCGAACGGGCTCCCTTGAAACGCAACACTGAGCCCGCGGAGGTGGGCGACGCCGCCGTATTCCTGGCCAGT
>DOZZ01000131.1:2331-4073 GCA_003517725.1 Bryobacterales bacterium
AGCGCCGTCGTTTCGACGTCCACCGGCCGCACAATAGGCCGCCCCAGAATGTCGGCCTGAAACTGCATCAGGAAATCGTTGCCGGCCGCGCCGCCATCCACGCGCAACTCCTGCAGCGGCTCGCCGGCGTCCGCTTCCATGGCATCCACCAATTCGCGCGTCTGGTACGCGATGCTCTCGAGCGTGGCCCGGACAATGTGCTCTTTGCCAGTGGCCCGCGTGATGCCCGTGATCATGCCGCGCGCGTCGGAATCCCAGTAAGGCGCGCCCAGTCCCACGAAGGCCGGCACCAGGTACACGCCCCCGGTATCGGGCACCAGCGCGGCGACCTCGGCTGATTCGGCCGCCGTGCGAAGGATGCCCAACTGGTCGCGCAGCCACTGCACCGCCGCGCCCGCAACAAAGACGCTGCCCTCTACCGCGAAGGCTGCTTCCGATACCGAAGCCGCGCGCGTCCCCAGCAGGCGATGCCGCGAGTGCGCCCGCTTGCCGCCGGTGTGCATCAGCGCGAAACACCCGGTGCCGTAGGTGTTTTTCGAAAGACCCGGCCGGAAGCACGCCTGTCCCGCCAGAGCCGCCTGCTGGTCTCCCGCAATGCCCGCGATCGGCACCTCCGCGCCCAGATGTTCCGGCGCGGCATTCCCGACGACCTCGCTCGACTTCACGATGCGCGGCAGCATGGCTTGCGGAATTTCGAAGAGCCGTAACAGCTCGTCGTCCCACGCCCCGCTGTCCAGATTCATCAGCATGGTGCGGGATGCGTTCGAATGATCCGTCACGTGCACCTGGCCGTTGGTCAGCTTCCAGATCAGCCACGTATCGACGTTCCCAAACAGCAGATCGCCATTGGCAGCCCTGCTCCGGCAGCCCGGCACATTCTGCAGAATCCAGCGAATCTTGCTGCCCGAGAAGTAGGCATCGATCACCAGGCCCGTCTTCTCCACGATGGCGTTGGCCTCGGGCGAGGCGGCCAATTGCCGGCAATACTCGGCGGTGCGCCGGCACTGCCACACGATCGCGGGCGAGACTGGTTTGCCGCTATGCCGGTCCCACACGATGGTGGTCTCGCGCTGGTTGGTGATGCCCAGCGCGGCCAGGTTCGCGGCCTCCACCTTGCCGGTCAGCAGCGTCCGGCGCGCGCTCTCGAGTTGCGCTGTCCAGATCTGCTCCGGGTCCTGCTCGACCCAGCCCGGCTGAGGGAACGCGGAATCAATCGGCAGCGACTCCATCGCGAAGCGCCGGCCCTCGCGATCGTAGAGCGCCGCCCGCGCGCTGGTGGTGCCTTCATCCAGGGCCAGAACAAATGACATGCCTCAAGACTTTATAATGAAGTGATGTTTTTCCGCCACCACAAGTCCCGCGCCGTCAGCTTTTCGAGCCGTCTGGATGCCCTTCGCAGCGCCGGCTTTCAGGTCACCGCCGAGGGCCAACGTTACGTGGTGGCACGCTCCGGCGTGGCTGCCGTGATTGAGCCCGGGCCGGGCGGAGAACCACGCGTTGTCAAAAGAGCCGGGCCGATGCTGCGAGGCCAGATCGCGACGCTGGTGGACGGCGGCTTCCAGAAGTTTTTCGAGACGCCCGACCATCTGCGCAAGCCCGCGCTCGCGTCGGATCTGCGCGGAGTGCATCTGTTTCAGGAAGATCTGCGGGAAGCCCTGGGACTCACGAGCTTATACAACGAGTCGCTCGGCACTACTTCCACCGAGTATCTCTACGACCGCGTCGAAGATCGCGACACCGCC
>DOZZ01000131.1:4358-5221 GCA_003517725.1 Bryobacterales bacterium
TCGACTTTGCCGTTCAGGACGTACTGCTTTTTCTTCGCTTGCGGCGCGCATGCCATGAGAGCCAGCATGACGGCGGCCGCGGTCCAGACTTTCCACATACTCTCGATGATACGGCGAACCAAAAAAAATGGCGAAGAGCTTATCGCGACGGCTTTATGCCGGGCGATAATCCCCTCGCCTTAAAATCAGCTTGCTCCGTGCGGGCTAGCCTTACGCCATCTTGCGCTTCAGGATGGAAAGACCGACCAGCCCGGTTCCCAACAGAAGGTACGTTGCCGGCTCGGGAGTCGGGCCACCACCTCCGCCGCCACCGCCGCCCGGACCCATCGCACCCACGTTGCCGGTAAATATCACGAATCCGGAGCTATTCGTTATTCCGATATCCGAGACAAAGAAGAAGCCGAGCGCATTAGCGTCAAAAGCCAGCGGCCCACTGGCCCCCGTGAGAGTGAACGAGAGCAACGAAAAGTTCGGAGGGCTGGTTCCGGGACCGCACCCGGTACAGTTGATGGTGCTGCCGAACGTCCCGAAACCCGATACGGTTTCACCGACTAGCGGCGTCGCAGTGAAACCGGTACTTAGAAGGGACACAGGGGCTGCCTCATTCGTTGTGTAACCCAGCGAAGCGCCTGCGCCCGTATCCGCAAAAACGTTTGGGGCCAGCGATTCCACGACGCTGAGAATGTTGCTGGTGGCGCCTGAGGTAACTGTGATAGTTCCGACCGTACCGGTGGGGCACCCGGTACAGCCCGGGGAAGTGAGATCGTAAACAACAACAGAGGCACGCGCGATCGGAAGCAGCGCGGCCATTCCGACTATCGCAAAAATCGCCAATCGTATTTTTAACACCTGGGTCCTCCTGA
>DOZZ01000203.1:0-2214 GCA_003517725.1 Bryobacterales bacterium
TCGCTCGAAGATTTTCACCTGGTGCCGGGCGATATCGTGAGCCTCTACGCCACGGCCAAAGACGCGCGGTCGACCTCGCAGACCGATATTGTGTTCATCCAGGCCCGGCCGTTCGAGTTCAACTATTCGCAGTCGCAGCAGGAGACCGGCAACAGCGCTGGCGGCGACCCATCGGAGAAGATCGCGGAGCGCGAGAAGGAAATTATCGCGGCGACCTGGAACCAGTTGCGCGCGGGCAAAGACAACGCCGAGAACGCCAAATATCTGGCCGACGTGCAGTCCAAAATCCGCGATCAATCGAACTCTCTGGTGGAGCGCATGAAGAGCCGCGACCTGGGCAGCAACGCTTCGACGCAGGCGTTTGTGCAGAACATGGAAGAGGCGGTCAAGCAGATGGACCCGGCCGCGAAAGAGCTGCGGTCCATGCGCTGGCAGCCGGCGCTGTCACCAGAGCAGAAGGCGCTCCAATATCTGTTGCGGGCCGAATCCATCTTCCGCGACATCCAGATCTCGATGTCGCGCAATGGTGGCGGAGGCGGGCAGAGCGGCGCCACGCGCGACATGGAGAATCTCTCGGAGCTGGAGCTGGACGTTAACAAGAACCAGTATGAGAGCGGCCGTCAATCGGCCGAAGACGATCGGCAGAAGAAGATCGACGAGGCCCTGCAGCGTTTGAAGGAACTGGCGCACCGCCAGCAGCAGTTGGCCGCGCAGCAGCAGCGCACGCCGCAGAATTTCCAACAGCGCTGGGAGCAGGAGATGCTGCGGCGCGAAGCCGAACAGTTGCGGCGTCAAATGGAGCAGATGGCGCAAGGCGCGCAACCGCCACAGGGCAGTTCACAGCAGAGCCAGTCGCAAGGTTCACCGCAGGGTGCGCAGTCCTCGGGACAATCGCGGCAGAGGCCAAGCGAGCCAGAGATCGCCAGAAACAACCAGACGGGCAATCGGCAGGCCTTGGAGCAAGCCATCGAACGCCTGAACCAGGCCACTCGCGAGATGGGCGACTCGGCCTCGGCGGCCGGGCGGCAGCCCAACTCCAACAGTTCGCAGGCCGGAGCGCGCCGCGCCGCCGAGCGTCTGGAAGAAGCCGGCAACATGTTGTCGCAGATGCGCCGCCAGCAGACGGGCTCGGCCGTGGACGATCTGGAGCGCCAGTCCGGGCAGCTCGCGCGGCGCGAGGAAGAGTTCAGCCAGAAGCTGCGGGAGAAGTTTGGCAGCGGCGCCGGGTCCGAACGTTCGAGCCAGGACAACCAGAAGCTAAGCGAACAGTTTGCCGGCGAGAAGGAACGTCTGCGCGAAGATCTGGAGCGCCTGGAGCGCGGCATGCAACAGACCGCGCGCGACATGGCTTCGACGCAACCCGACGCCGCGGCTAAAATGCGCGATGCGATCTCGACGTTGCAGCAGGATGAAGTGCAGTCCCGCATGAAGCGCTCGGAGCAGCAGATACGGCAAGGGCTGGCGCCTTACGCGGTGATGTCCGAGGCCATGGTGGTGCGCTCGCTGCACGACGTACACGACAAGCTGGGCGAGGCGCAGCGTCTGATGGATCGCTCGCCCAAGGGGGACAAGGGACTGGAACAGGCGCTGGAGCAGGCCGGCAAAGTGCGCCAAAGTCTGGAACGGCTCGGGAATGGCCAGCAGCGGTCATCGAGCGGCGAACGGGGCGCGAACTCTCAACAGGCAGGCCAGGAGCCGGGCTCGTCATCCGCGGCGGGCCAGGGCGCCGCCCCGCGAGAATCCGCCGGAGGTTTGGGTGGTGGCGGCGGCGCCGCCATCGATCGAGAAGGCGGCCAGTACAGCCCGAACGCCCCGCTGCGGCCCATGACGCAGCAGGAGTACGACGCTCTCGGCCGGCAAATCGCACAACTGCAGCAGGCCGCGCGCGACAACCCGGAAGTAGCCCGAGGGGTGGCCGATCTGTTGCGCGAATTCAACGCCATGAACCCGCGCCGCTTAGGTGATGCGCGCCTCCTGGAACAGTTGGAAGCGCGCATTCTGGCGCGCACCGAAGAGGTCGAAATGCTGTTGCGCCGCAAGGTGGACGAGAAGCAGGGCGCGACCGTGCGCAGTGCCGCTCCAGCGCCCGTGCCGCAGGGCTACGGCGAGGCCGTAGCCGAATACTTCCGGCGCCTCAGCAAGAGCCGTTAACGCTTACCCGCGCGTTTGGTCTTCGCGCCCGTTGCGCGTTTGACCCACCAAGCGATTCGGCGC
>DOZZ01000203.1:2361-3564 GCA_003517725.1 Bryobacterales bacterium
CTTAGGTAATTTCCTCGTCATCCACGGGGGTCTGCGAAAGGGGCTGGCCGCCGGATCGGGCCGATTTGGATACCTTGGAGCTGCCACGGGCCTGCTTCGAGGAACCCGAATTGCCGCGCGCCTTCGATTTCGCGGATTTCGCGGCGGAAGCCCGTGCCGGCGCGGCTTCCTCTTCTTCCTCGCCTTCGGCCAGCGCCGTCTTTAAGAGCGTCTTGCCCAACTGGCTCAGCCGGCGATCCATCTGTGTCTCTTCGTCGAGCGTCTGCTGCAACAGCGGCACGACCTCGGTTTCTTTCAGCGCCTTCGCCATTTCGACCGCGGCCTGGTAGCCGGCCATCTCGTAATGTTCCACCCTCTTGGCGGCCCCGTTCAGCGCCGCGTCCATCAAGGCATCGGACAGATCTTCTTGCATCTGTTCCTTGCCTTCCTCAACGATGCCTTTCATGCCGGAGCAAGGTTTGCTGCGGGCCCGTTCGCCCAGCAATTCAAAACACTTTTCGAGCCGCGCCACCTGCAATTTAGTCTGCTCCAGATGCTCGGTGAAGCCCTGCTTCAGCTCAGGGTTGCTGGCCGCTTTGGCCATTTTGGGAATAGCTTTGGTAAGTTGCTTCTCCGCATCGTATAAATCGCGGAGTTCGTCCACAAACATTTCGCGTAAGTCGCTCATTGGAACCTCCGCATTGCGTGAACATGTCAGGTGCCATCCGCGAGACGGGGAAGGGGCTAACTGTTGGATGATTTACGGTTGCGGGCTGCGGGCTGCGGGAGGTATATGTTCCCGAAACTCAGGATGAAGTTTGGCGTGCACGCCGCTCTTTAAGTTCGTTCAGGATCTCGTTAAGGGCGGTCTCTGCATCAATAGGCTCGACCAGGCCCTCGGCAACTTCCCGGGCACGCCGCTCCAGTTCCGGTGCCCAAGCCGCCGCAACTTCATCCTCCGACTCTTCCAGGCTGGACAGCAATTCTTCGGCGGCCTGAGCCCGTTCCGGGCGAGGAAGGCGCAAAGCCTCGGCGATTAGCTCTTCGGCTAGCATGTTCGTCAGTCTAGCACTGGGCCACACCGCTCGCCACGCCTACACCACGCGATTCCGCAGTGTTCCCAGCCGTTCGATGCTCAACTCCATGACGTCGCCGCGCCGCACCCAGCGATCCAGCTCCAGGCCGCATCCCGTGCCCACCGTGCCCGAGCCGATCACGTCGCCC
>DOZZ01000226.1:0-1241 GCA_003517725.1 Bryobacterales bacterium
TCCATGACGTAAGCCAGGTCGCTCGGGCGCGAGCAAACGTAGGTATCGACATTGCGCAGCAGCGGCTCTTCGCCCAGGTAATAGCGGATGAACTCCGGCACGTAGGCGTAGATGGCTTTGTCGTCCGCCACGCCATTGCCGATGGCGTTGGCCAGCGCCACGTTGCCCGCGCGGTACGCGCCCATCAGGCCCGCCACGCCCAGCAGCGAGTCGCGGCGAAACACCAGCGGATCGATAAAGTCGTCGTCGATGCGGCGGTAGATCACGTCGACACGCCGCAGCCCGCGAATGGTCTTCATGTAGACTACGTCGGCGTCCACCACCAGATCGCGTCCTTCCACCAGCTCGACGCCCATCTGCTGCGCCAGGAAGCTGTGTTCGAAATAGGCGCTGTTGTAGATGCCGGGCGTCAGCACCACGGCCACGGGGCTGGGGTTGTCGCCGGGCGCGATGGAGCGCAGAATCTGCGCCAGCTCCGCCGGATACTGGTCCACCGGCAGCACCTCGCAGGTTTCGAACATGCGCGGAAAGGTGCGCGTCATCACCAGGCGATTCTCGAGCACGTAGGAGATGCCGCTTGGCGTGCGCGCGTTGTCCTCGAGCACCAGATACTCGCCGGTCTTGGAATCGCGCACCAGGTCGATGCCGGTAATGTGCGTGTGGATGCCCTTGGGCACGCGCACGCCGATCATCTCGCGCAGAAACTGGCGGCACGAGAGCACCAGCGGGCGCGGGATCTTGCGATCGTGCAGGATGCGCTGCGGCCCGTAAACATCCTGCAAAAACAGGTTCAGCGCCAGCACCCGCTGCGACAGGCCGGCTTCGAGCAGGTTCCACTCAGTGCGCGGCAGCACCCGCGGAATCAGATCGAACGGAAAGAGGCGTTCGGTGCCGCGGCCGTCGCTGTACACCGTGAAGGTGATGCCCTGCATCAGGAACGACAGGTCGGCCAGTTCGCGGCGCTCGCCGAATTCGGCGGGGGAGAGCCGGGCCAGGCTTTCGAAAATCCGCTCGTAGTGCGGACGCGGCTGCCCGGGGGCCGCAAACATCTCATCGAAGTAGGAACCTACTTCGTAGCCCTTTAAAAGGTGGTCGAAATCCGGGGCCGTTTGTACCTGCAAGAAGCTGCAAGTATAGCAAGGCGCAGGCCGCTGGGACCGCGCTGGAAGGCAGTTCCCAGCCTAACGAACAAACTGTTTGTACCAATCGAGCGTGAGCCGCAGACCATCTTCGAAACTGTA
>DOZZ01000226.1:1399-1793 GCA_003517725.1 Bryobacterales bacterium
CGCCCTCAATGCTCTGCAGCATGCGCCAAGCCTGGTTCAGCGTGACCCGCCCGCCGTTCCCGCCGTTGTAGACGTTGCCCGAAACGCCCTCGGCGCGCGCCGCCTTAAGGTTCAGCGCCACGACGTCTTCCACGTAGGTGAAGTCCCGCGAGGTCTCGCCGTCGCCGAAGATGGTGGGGGCATTGCGCTGCACCATAGCCTTCATGAACAGGGACAACACGCCCGAATACTGGCTGCCGGGGTCCTGCCGCGGCCCATACACGTTGAAATAGCGGAGGCTCACCGTCTCCAGCCCGAAGCACGACGAGAACACGCTGCAGTAATATTCGCCGGCCAGCTTCTGCATCGCGTAGGGCGACTTCGGCCGCGGCAGCATGGTCTCGACCTTCGGCAG
>DOZZ01000226.1:2097-2416 GCA_003517725.1 Bryobacterales bacterium
GGCCCCGGCTCGTGGATGGAACGCGGAACAGACGGGATGGCGGCTTCATGGAACACCACGTCCGCGCCATGCACGATTGCGGCCACCCGTTCGTAATCGCGGATGTCGCACTCGTGCATCTCGACCGAGCCCGCCACCTCCTCCAGGTTGGCGCGNNAGCATGGTCTCGACCTTCGGCAGCACGTCGCTGTCGCCATAGGCCGAGGACGAAGCCGCATACACCACGCGCCGCACGCCGCCGGCCTGCGCCGCGCGCAGAACGTTGAACGTGCCGTTGATGTTGACGTCGTGCGACGGCCCCGGCTCGTGGATGGAACGC
>DOZZ01000226.1:2607-4027 GCA_003517725.1 Bryobacterales bacterium
CCAGCGCCGAGCCGATGAAGCCAGCGCCCCCCGTCACCACGTAGCGGCTCATAGGTTTCTCAAGTATTCGATTGTCTCGCGCGCGATGCGCTCTCCGCCGGGGGCGAAGTCAAACGCCTCAAGCGACACCCAGCCGCCGTACGCGCGCCGCTCCAGCACATCGAAGAGCGGCTTGAAATCGTAGTCGCCGGTGCCTGGATGGCGGCCATCCATCTCGTTCACGTGGATGTGCCGGATGTGCGGCCAGTAGCGCTCCACCAGCGCCGCGTGGGGCTCCTGCTCGTCCACCGCGTTGTGCGTATCAAACATCGTCTCGACCGCGGGACTGCCCACGGCGCGCACGATGGCCGCGGCCTCTTCGAGCGTATTCACCACGTCCGACTGATTCAACGGCAGCGCTTCCACCAGGATCGTCACGCCTCGCTGTTGGGCTTGCGGCGCCACCCCGGCCAAACCTTCCCGATAGCGCCGCACGGCTTCCGCGCGCGATGTTCCCGGCGTCGTCGAACGCTGCTTGGGCGAGCCGAACACCATCACGCCGCCCGGCCCCAAATCGGCGCACAGGTCGATCAATTCGCTGATATGCCGCCAGCTGCGCTCGCGCAGCGCCGCATCGCCAGTCGTAACGTGCAGCCCCGGCGGGCTCACCATCAGCCAGTGCAGCCCCACAAACTCGAGCCCCTCGGAGCGCATGATGTCCGTCAGTTCCCTGCGCCGCTGCGCGCTCAGTTCGCCGGGCGACTCAGCCAGCGTAAACGGCGCAATCTCGATGCCGGTGTAGCCGGTCCGGCGCAGCGTACGGCAAACCTCGTGGAAATCAGTTTTCTCGAACGCCTCGTTGCACATGCTGAACCGTAAATTTTTCACCGTGCTCCTCCGCTCAGCATCTTAATAAGACGGTAGTTGAATTCGGCGCCCTCGTAGAACTGCTGCGCGCCCAAGCGCTCATCCCGGCCATGGGCGCGCACGTCCGCCGCGTCGTTGAAAAATCCCGACGCCCCGAACATCGGGATCCCGATGGCGCGCAAATACTTCGAATCCGTCGCGCCCGCGCCCATGATCGGCACCACCGGCACGCCGGGCCACATCTCCGCCGTGGTCTTTTCGAGCGCCGTCATCACCTCGGGCAGCAGCGGCGACGGCGGCGCGAGCATCGGCTGCTTCAATGGTTCGATACGGACGTTCGCATCATCCACCGCGCGCTCCAGCGTCGCTTTCACGTTCGCCGGGGTGTCCGTCGGCAGCAGGCGGCAGTTCACCGTGGCCACGGCTTTTTGAGGCAGCGCGTTTTCCGCGTGACCCGCCTCCAACATGGTCGCGACGCAGGTGGTCCGCATCCGCGCATTGTAAGAAGGATTTTCCGACAGCCGCTCCGCCGCGCCCTGGTCCGGAACGGCGGCGGCGATCGCCTCCATGTCGC
>DOZZ01000226.1:4226-10107 GCA_003517725.1 Bryobacterales bacterium
AAGCGCAGCTGCTCCACGCGGCTCAAGGCCCGCGCCAGTTCGTAGATGGCGTTGTCGCGGCGCGGCAGCGAGCTGTGCCCGCCGCGGTTCTCGGTGGTCAAGTGGAATGTCAGGTAGACCTTCTCGCTGGCCTGCACCTCCAACAGCGTTTTCCTGCCGTTCAACTCCTGCCCGTCGCCGCCTTCGTTCAGGCCATAGGCCGCGTCGATCAGCTCGCGATGTTGCGCCGTCAGCCACTCCACGCCGTTGTGGTCGCCGTTCTCTTCGTCCGCCGTCAACGCCAGAATAATGTCGCGGTCCGGCCGGTATCCCTCGCGCAGAAAGCGGATCAGCATCGCGACGTAAACGGCGGCGCTGGCCTTGTCGTCGGTCGTCCCTCGCCCGTAAAAATAGCCGTCTTTTTCAGTCAGCACGAAGGGATCCATCGTCCAATCCTCGCGGCGCGCGTCCACCACATCCAGATGCGCCAGCAGCAGCAGCGGCTTGCGCGGCCCGGTCCCGCGCAGGCGGGCCACCAGATTGCCGCGTTTCTCAACCGGCCCAAGCACCTGCAGGTCGGCCGCCGGTATGCCGGCCTGTTGCAGCCGCTCGGCCATGGCGCGCGCGGCTACCGTCGTGTCGCCGTCCGACGTGGTGGTGTTGATCTCGATCAGCTGCTTGTAGATGGCCCGCGTCAATTCGCGGATCTCCGGCGCCGGTACCGGCGCGCCGCGCAGCATGGCTGAAAGACCCAACAGCGCCCATAACATCCTGATCATGTTCCCGAATTCTAACGTACGCCGTTGCGCCCGGAACCAGGGCCTCGCATCGTCTCGGTGCTTCCACTATCCTGAGCTATGTCCTGGCTTTGGTCCGATCCACTCCCGGTAGGCACGCAGGCACCCGATTTTTCAGTCTCGGACGAGCACGGCCATCCAGCGCGTCTCTACAATTTGCGCGGCCACAATGTCGTCCTGATTTTTTATCCCGGCGACAACACCTCGGTCTGCCGCGCCCAATTGTGCGAGTTTCGCGATCGCTGGCAGCAGGCTAAACAGCGCAACACGCTAGTCTTCGGCGTCAATCCCGGCAATGCCGGCAGCCACATCTCTTTCCGCGAGAAGAATAATTTGCCCTTCCCGCTGCTGATCGATGCGGGCCGCGCCATCGCCAGTTCCTACCAGTGCAACGGGCTGATCGTCAAACGTACGGTCTACCTGATCGACGCGAAAGGCGTGATCCGCTACGCCAAGCGCGGCAAGCCGTCCGTCGAAGAAGTGCTGGCCGCCGCCCGTTAATGCCATGGCCAGACTCGTGGCGGTCCTCTCGACCGCGCTTTTGTTTGTAGTGGCCGTGGCGTTCATGGCCTACGTGCGTTTCATTGCCCCGCCCGGAAATTTCTTCCACCACGGCATCGACACGCCCGCCGTGGTGCGCCAGGTGCAGCAGATGAATGACCTCGTAACGGTGCGCTACATCGTTGAAAAAGTGATCGCCATGAAGCAGGACCGCGTTCCGCTCGGCTCCGAATCTATCCTTTTATTAGTGCAGGCGCGCGTGCTCGCCGGTGTTCGACTGAGCGACCTGACGCAGTACGACGTTTCGGTTCCGTCGGCGCANNACCGTTCGCATCACGCTGCCCCAGCCCGCCATTCTGGACGCTTATATCAACGAGAAGCAGACCAAAGTGTGGGACCGCCGCATCACTTGGTGGACGCCCTGGGTAGCGCCCGACATCGATCTGGAGCACCGCGCACGACTGGCCGCCATCGAGCAGGTGCGCGCCGCCGCGCTGGAACAGGGCATCCTGAGCGACGCCGCGCGCAACGCGCGATCGAGCATCTCGAACCTGCTGCATGCCATGGGCATCTCCGACGTGCAGTTTTTACCTGCAACGCGGTAAAGGGCCCGGGTCGCACCGCGAGATCCCGCCATTTTTCGAGAGGCAGACGATTTATTGCGGCCGGTCTTGCTATCATGACGCTTCGATTTATGAAACTGCCGCGAGTGTACCCTATACTCGACGCCGCCACGCTGGCGCGCCGCAAGGTGACCCTTCCGGACGCGGCTGCCGCGCTGCTCGATGCCGGCGCCCGCATCCTGCAACTACGCTCGAAACAACACTGGTCCCCGCGCCACTTCGACGACGCGGCCGTGATTGCCGCGCTGTGCGCCCGCTCCGGCGCCACTTTCGTCATCAATGACCGCGCCGACATCGCGGCGCTGCTCGACGCCGGCCTGCATATCGGCCAGGAAGATCTGTCGCCCGCCGACGCCCGCCGCGTTCTGGGCCCGTCGCGCGTGCTCGGCTTCTCCACGCACGATCCGGGGCAAGTGCTGCAGGCCCGCGACGAGCCCGTATCGTACGTCGCGATCGGCCCCGTTTTTCCGACCAAAAGTAAAGCGCGGCCCGACCCGTTAGTGGGCCTGACCGGGCTAGCTGCCTTGCGCGCCGCCACCAAACTGCCGCTGGTTGCCATCGGCGGCATCACCCGCGACAACGTGCATGGAGTGCTCGCGACCGGCGTCGATTCGGTGGCCGTCATCGCCGACCTCTACCCGGATCCTTCCCCGCGCCCCTGCACCCCCACTCTGATCCGCGACCGAATGGAACAATGGCAACTGCTGACACAGAACTAAAGTCCGACGCCGGCCTGGTCGGCGCCACCTCAGCGCGGGTGGTTTTCGGCCGTCCGGCGCACCATCAGCATGGTGATATCGTCGGAAGGCTGCGCTCCGGCGGTAAACGTTACAAGCTCCTGCGTGACCAGATCGACCAGTCCGCGGCAATCCAGCCGAGCGCCGTCACGCAGCGTCAGAGCCAGCCGTTCGTCCGAGAAATCGTCGAGCCCTGCATTGCTGGCTTCCGGCACGCCGTCGGTATAAAGAAACAACGCGTCACCCGCGCCCATCGGCAGAACGCCGCCCGTATATGGCATGCGCTCCATCAGACCCAATGGAATTCCTCCGGCGTCGGTGAGTGACTCCATGGCGCCTCCGGCGCGGAGCACCCAGGGCGGGTTGTGGCCCGCGTTGCAATACCGCAGCTCGCCGTTACGCGTATCCAGAATGCCGTAGAAACATGTGGCAAACATGGAACTCACCTGCTCCCGGACCAGCACCCGGTTGACGGCCTGCAGACATTCCTCGGGCGTGATGCTTTTGATGGCCGCGATTTTGATGTGCGTGCGCACGGCCGCCATATAAAGGGCGGCGGGAACGCCCTTGCCGGATACATCGCCGATGACCACGGCGAGCCGATCGTCATCGATCAAAAAGAAGTCGAAGAAGTCGCCGCCGACAGCGCGCGCCGAAGTCATCTGCGCGTGGAGGTCGAAGTCGGTGCGCTCGGGGAACGGCGGGAAGACGCGCGGCACCAGGGAATGCTGAATCATGCGCGCGGTATCCAGCTCCTTTTGAAGCGCCGCCAGCTGTTCGCGATCGCGGGCCGCGCCCACCATTTCCACGCACAAGATGGCGTTCTCGATGGCCGCCGCGGTCTGCAGCGCGATGGTGTTCAGGAGCTTCAGATCGGCCGATGTATAGGGCGTCCCGGCGGCGTTGCCGAGCGCGACGATGCCGACAGTTCGCCTGCCGGACCGCAGCGGCGCATAAAGCAGTGGAAACTCGCGGCTGGATGGCTGGGCGCCCGCGTCGTTCACGATGCCCGCAACGCCACGTTCCAAGATCGCGGAGGCCAGCGGCGATAAACACGGCAGCGGGCTCTCGCCATCCCCGAATGAGGCCACCTCAGAAAGCTGGCCGCCGTCCGTGTCGCGCACCAGAACACACCCGTCCGAAGCGGCAATCAGGCGCCGGGCCTGCTCCAGCGCGGACCGCCCGACCGTCGCAATATCAAACAGCGCGGTGAGTTGCTCGGACAGCTGCTCGATCAGATGCACTTCGCGATAGAGATGCAGAACCTCGGCAGCCAGGGCGCGCTTCTCGGCCTCTCGCGCGGCCAGGTGCGTGAGCAACGAACAGACCGCGCCGGCGGCCTCCGGCCTGCCGGTCACCCACCCCAGCTGCACGTCCGCAAACCACACGGGCATCCGCCCGGCGTGGCCGTCAAGCGCGCCGAGGAGCCGCGCGCCGGACATATCCTGCACGCTTACCGAACCTCCCAGCGCGTCCAGCAGCGACGCCACGGTGGCAGCCGCCCCGCTGCGCGGGTTCAGCAGTGTCTTCAGGCTCAGGCTGGCCATGACTGTTCAAAGCCCCAGCACGGCGCGCGCTTTCGCCAGCAGCGCGTCGGGATCGAAAGGCTTGGTCATATACAGATCGGCCCCCACTTCCTGACCGCGCTGCCGGTCGAATTCCTGGCCTTTCGCCGTCAGCAGAATGATGTGGATGTGAGTCAGCCCAAGTTCGTTCTTGACGATGTGACAGACGTCGAAGCCGTTGCGGCGCGGCATCATGACGTCCAGAAACACCAGATTGGGCTGTTCGCCGCGAATGCTATCGAGAGCTTCGTCTCCGTTGGCCGCCGTCAGCAGTTCGACACCCTCGTCCTCCAGTTCCTCCAGGGTTTGCTGGATCAACATGCGGAGGTGCGGCTCGTCGTCAACAATCAGAATCTTCATGGGCCTCTCTACTGGTAAATCAGGAATAAAACGTTTTCGAGGCCTTTTTCAAAGCGAATCGATCGAACCGCTTCATTCCGGTTGGAAAGCATGGAATTCAAAATAATGATGTCGGGCTTGGAGGAGACGGCGCTGGCCACCAACTCTTCCGCGCTGGCCTCGAACACGTGATAGCCGCTGGTTTCGAGGACTTCGGTCAGGCTGCGCACCGCCGACGCGTCCTCATCCACGATCATCACCTTGCGGCGGGACTTGCCCTGGTCCAGCAGCTCGCTCACTTCGCGGAAGAGAGAAGCCGTATCGATGGGCTTGGTGAGGTAGCGGTCCACGCCGACCCGAAAGCCGCGTTCTTTGTCCTCCACGATCGACAGAATGATGATCGGGATATCCATCGTCACGGGGTCGTTCTTCAGCACGGCGGCCACATCGAAGCCGTTCATCTCGGGCATCATGACGTCGAGCACCACCAGGCCCGGCGTTTCCTGACGGATCAGGTGCAGCGCTTCCCTGCCGTCCCCGGCAAGCCGCACGCTATACCCGGCTTCCGCAAATTCCTGCTGCAGAAGGGAGCGGATGTTGGGGTCGTCGTCCACCACCAGAATGGACTTGCTGCGGGGCTTGTGGTCGGCCACCCGCTCGCGCAACTGATGCAGCAGCGATTCCAGACTGACGTGGCGCGACACCGGTTGCGTGCCCGCCTGCGCCGGCACCGTGAAAGAGAATGTACTGCCCTGGCCCTCTTCGCTTTCGACCCAGATGCGGCCGCCATGATGCTCCACGATCTCGCGGCAGATGGGGAGGCCCAGACCCGTGCCCCGGGGCTTATCGGTCAGCGTGTCGCCCACCTGCTTGAATTTCTCGAAGACCTTCTGGTGGTCGGAGGGCGCGATCCCGATGCCGGAATCGGTGACGCCGACGACGACCTCTCCGTCGCGCATGGTGGCCACGATGGTAATGGACCCGGACGGGGTAAACTTCACGGCGTTCGAGATCAGATTGATGACCACCTGGATCAGGCGGTCGCGGTCGCCCGAGATGATCGGCAAATCCGGGTCCACCTTCCTGACCAGCTTAAGGCCGCTGGCTTCGAACAGCGAAGAAGTGGCGGTCAGGGCGCGTTCGATTACTTCGGACATGCCGATCAATTCCATGTTCCAGGTGAACTTGCCGGCCTCGATCTTGGCCAAATCGAGCACGTCGTCGATCAGTTTGGTGAGCCGCTCGCCCTCGCTTACCACCACGTCCAGGTTGTCGAGCACCTGGCGCTTGGTCTGGTCCACCTTGCGGTCGCCTTCGGAAATCAGGGGGAACAGCCGCTC
>DOZZ01000261.1:0-11785 GCA_003517725.1 Bryobacterales bacterium
TCCGCCGTCCGCGAGCGCATGATGATGATGGGCGCCCGCGTCGGCGCCGTGGCGACTTCGCTGCAGGGTTTGCAGCGGGAACAGTCGCAGCAAGGCGTGGGGCTTCGGTCGGACATGGTGGCCGCGCAACAACGGCTCAATTACCAGATGAACGAGGCTCAAGCCAGCCTGAATCAAAACGACGCGGCGGCCGTCAAGAAGAGGCTCGATGCGGCGGAACGCGACCTTGAGCGGCTCGAAACTTTTCTTGGAAAATAGCATGGGATAGGCAGTGCCGGCAAGGAGTTCTGCCCGGTCCCACCCTGATCACACTGTCGATGATCTCGATCGCAACACTCCGCCCGGCGCGAACCCGTGCCGGCCCAGTCCCAAGGTTGGTCTTTCCTCAACCGGAGACTTGGAAAGATCGGTTCGCGGCTGCTACTCCTTCGCTCCCTGGATCCACCGCAAAATCGTGTGGTATTCCGGTGAATCTTTGGTGAACCGGACGCCGCCGCCGTGCGCCAGGATCGCGGAGTTGGCGATGCCTTCCGATTCCGCGCTCGAGGTCGGCTTGCGCAGCAGCAGACTCTCCTCCGGGTTGGCCGTGTCCACCACATTCATCACCGTCGAGTAAGTTGCGTTGAATAGCGTGTGGGTGGAGTGGCAGTGTACGCACGCGTAGCCGTCTTTGCCGCGCGTTTCGAGAATCGGCTCTACGTAGCCGCGGAAGAACGCTTCGTCGAGCTTCACCTTGGGCCCGGCGGCGCCGCTCTTCGCCTTCGCCAGCGTCGGCGGCGGAGGATGCAGCGCATGCAGCACCGCGGCGCCTTCCGGCATCTTCTCGAGCTTCAGCGAGATGGTCTTGACGTCGGCGCCCGAGGGCCCCGCCACGCGGTTCACCTCCGGAAATCTGGCTTCACGCACCAGCAGGGCGGATTCCACCGCGAGCCGCCGCATCTCGGGATCCGGTGAATCGAGCAGAGGCGCGATGGCGCGGGCCATCTTCGCCGCGCTGTCGCCGAAGAACACGATCTGCTCGATGTCGTTGCCGATGCGGTTGTAGACCGGCGGCGCGACCGTGTTCAGGTTAGCATCCAGATCGTAGATATCGCCGCGGCGCAGCGGGAACTCGTTTAACGCGCGCAGCAGCGCTTTCTTCTGCACATCGGGACCGATTTCCAGAATATTCGCGAACTTACCGGCCAGACGCGCCTCCACCGCCAGCCTGCCTTGGATGGCGCGATCGCGATCCTCCGCGCGGCCGAGCAGCGGCACCCAGTTGTTATAGAGATACCGGATGTTCTCGTCGGCGAGGTTGTAGACGGCATCCCGCAGATTGCTCTCGATCCACGCCGGCTGAGGCCGCGCCATCGCTTCCAGAATGGTGTCTTCAATCATGCCGCGCGTGGGAACGTCGGCGGACCAGAACCAGAACTGCCACAGCCCTTTGATCGCCTGCATGCGCACGGCCAGCACGGGGTCGCTAACCAGTTTCGCGAGCGGCCGCGCGAGTTCGCCGCGCTTCGCCAGCGCGGAGAAGTGCTGCGCGAAGACGCGCGTCGCGCCCCACCGCGTGCGGTCGTCTTTCGAGTTGAGGGCAGCCAGCAGATCCGATGAAGACGTATCCACGCGCCGGCTGAACCGCTGGCGCAGCGCCCACGCGGCCGTTCGCTGCACCATCTTGCTCGGGTCGCCCAGCGCCGCCGCGACCACCGGATCGTCTCCGCCGAGCCGCCCCAGCGCCTCTACCGCCGCCTGCCGGATCAAAGCGTCGTTCGAACGCGCGGCGATGGCAATCTGCCGGCGCACGGCCGCCGACGGCGCGTCCCAGATGTTGTCGAGTTGATCGAGCAGCGCGACCGGGTCGTCCGACAACGCAACCGGCTGCGGCGAGTTCCAGCCTTTGGGCCGGCCGGGCAGCGGATAATAGGAACTCAACGCCAGCACGGCCATCTGCGTTTCGCGGAAGGGCGTCCGGAAGTTTTCAAAGGACTGCAGCGGGTCCATCCAGCCGCCAAACTGCTGCTGGCGTCCCAGCAGATATTGAATCGCCTTGGCGACTTGCGGGTTCTCGAGCGGAATGCCGGCATCGTGCAACGCCCAAAGCGCGTGGCCCGTTTGGAATTCCACTTCCGGCGCATTCGCGTCGAAGCGCGCGGACCACTGCCCGTCGGGCCGCTGCAGCGCGAGAATCCTCTCGGCATCCTTGGCAATCTGGTCTTTGTACTTCACGCGGTCGATGTCGGCCAATGCCTGCGCCCGATAGCACAGGTCGATCACGTTCTTCACTTCACCCTGGGCCATCATGTCGCCCAGGCGCGGATCTTTGGTCGCGGTCCATGCATACCAGGCCACTTCATACGTGCTCACCAGCGGCGTGTTGCCGTTGGTCTCGTCGGCCGGAAGCTTGTCGCGGCCGGCGTAATAGAGCTTCAGATACTCGGCGATGCCCTGATGAAACGCCGCGCGGCGCTCGCCGCTGATCTGATCCTCGAAGATATCCATCAGGTGGGACATGCGGCCGAGCACGTTGGCCGCGGCCGAGATCATCCGCGCCCACGTGGCGCCCTGTTGTTCGAAGCCATAGAACGGCCGCGGATTGTTGTAGAAGCGCTCCGAGAGAAACTGGAGCTGCTGCCGCTCGACCACCGGGTAGCCGTTGCGCGCGGCGTAGAGTTGGGCCCGCTGCGGGAAGTGCGTTGTGTGACACCCGACGCAGAGCGATGTCTCCTGATGCACGCTCGAGACGCGATCGAGAACGCCCCCGCGGCGCGGCGTGTTGGCATGCCAGGAATCGCCCGCCGCCAGAATGTAGTCGACCGCCGTCCGGACCGCCTGGTGAGGATCGCTGTAGGGAGGCGCATCGTAAACGCGCGTTCGCAGCTTGTATTCGGGATAACCGGCATGCACGCGGATCAAGTAAGTTCCCTTTTGCTTCAAGAGGCGCGGCGTGAATTTGTTTCCGGGCAATGCCTGCACTTCGTGCGGGAGCGTGACGGGGTCCTCGCCTTCATAATAGGGGACGGGCTCGCCGCCGTTCAGGCGATAGACGGCAACGTCGACGGGAATCTGGTCGCGCTCCATCAGGTCCACTTGGAAAAAGATGAGCTTCGGCAGCTCGCCGGTGAATTCGAACCGATACCAGTCGGCCGCGTCCGGATTTTCGACCGTCGCTTTGCGCGGCGTGCCGGGCAGGGGGACGTATTCCGACTCATCGTCCGAGGCGAACACAGTGGTCCCGGTTTCGATCGGAAGGGCATCCTGCCAGCGGTGCGAGGGCACGCTCTTGAGCCGGTTCGAGAGCGGCCAACGATTCACGGCGAGCGTGTATTTCGCAGCCGCGGACGCCTTCACGTTCACACTCACCGCGCCGGGCTTCACGAGCCGGAACTGAGTATAGAAATCCGCGTCTCCCGCGTGCAGCGTCTTGGCGGCGATCAGCGTCTGGCCCTGGCGGATTTCGATCGCGACGGTTCCGGTCGAAGGCGGCGCGGTAAGCGAGTACAGCAGGCTGTATTGATGCTTCTGATCGAGACCCTTGAGCGGAATCGCGCCTGACCGCACGGCCGCGGATCTCGTCAGGATCACGGGGAGCGCCGCCGAAAAGGCGGCCGGGCACACCAGTATCACAAGCGTAAGAAGGCGTTTCATCGGGAGTTCTCTGCTTCAGGAGATGCGCGTCACAGTCCGGAATGTTTGCTCGAGGTAGGGCGATACCGGCGAAGATCTGGGATCTGCGCGGCTCCATGGACCGCGATACCGCTGCGGTACGAAGCCGCCAGCGCGAAAAGCCAGGGCACGGCAAATTCGAGCAGAAATAGCGCAGCACCTGCGGATACACGATGGCGAAGAGCTCGGAGAAGGCCTGTTCCGTCCCCGACGACAAGAAGTGGTCGACCGCATCGCTTTCCGCCGGACCTCTGCTATCCGCCATTATCCCGCGTCCAGCATATCGGGTTTTTAATTCTAGAAGCTCAGTTTCTATTGGGTCGAGATGCCCTCGCGCTGGGGCAGGCCGAGAAGGAAGTCGGCCCAGGCGTTGTTCAGATTTGGCGCCGAACCGCCTTTCAGCGCGGTGACGCCGCCGGTGAAACTAAAGCCGCCGCGCGGTCCGAAGGATGTCTGCGGCTGGAAATGATTGATGCCGAAATGGAGATACTCGGCGCCGAAGCGCATGGAATGCGGTCCCCTGACCCAGCCGAGATTCACCGCCGCGACGTACACGTTGTCCCGGAACAGAAAGGGATTGGAGACGTTGGCGTTGCCGAAGGACGAGAAACCGCTGACCCCGAAATTGGGATAGCCGCCGTCCAGGCTGTACGGTCCATTGGTGCCGGGAATATTGAGCGTGGTCAAGCCGTAATTCTGTTTGATGTCGACGTTCTGAGCGCCGAGCCGGAGCCTGGTGTAGCCAAAGCTGCCATCTAGCAACAGCGTGGGCGTGACGGTGTAAGTTCCGCCGATGCCGGCGCTCTGGACCAGTCCGGTGGCCGTACCGGGCTGGCCGCCATCCAGCGTGTTGCCGCCTGCGGCGCCGAGTCCCGGGGGATCGAAGATGTTACTGGGCGAGACCGAGTACCGTGCGAAGACAGAGCTCTTGTCGGTGGGATTGTAGTTCACCTTGGTATCGATGTTGTGATGGGTGGAGGAGTAGCTTCCGCTGCCGAAGTAGTCCTTGGCGGGGCTGAAGGCGGCCGAGGCCTGGTTCGGTTCGGGCCGCAGGCTGATCATCTTAGCCGACGCGAATGCGATGCGGCTGGAGGGAATTTGGTTGCCCGGAAAGGGCTGCCGGCCCGTGCCGTCGGCTTTGCCGGTGTTCGGATCGTAAATGATGGTTCCGGTGTTCGAAAAATCGCCGCGGCGGAGCGGAGCGGTCGCCACCGTCTGGAAGGCCGATACGTTCGCCCGCTTATCGGTCACTTCCCAGTCACCGAAAAAGAACAGCTTGTTCCTGATGATGGGGCCGCCGACGTTGCCCCCGAACTGATTGAGGATGCTTTTGGGATTATCCCGGCCGTAATAAAAGTAGTTGCGCGCCTTGAGGGCGCTGATCTGGTTGTATTCCCAGAGGCCGCCGTGAAACTGGTTCGTGCCCGACTTGATGAACACGTTGACCACCGAGCCGCCGGCCATGCCCTGTTCGGCATCGAAGCTCGCGGTCACTACGTTCACGGTCTGGATGGCCTCGGCCGCCGGAATGTAGGCGGCGGTTTCGGGCAGCCAGGGGTAAAGGTCCGCCGTACCTTCGATCTTCGTATTGTTGTTGTTATAAGACGCGCCATTGACGTTGGTAGCGAGCGCGCCCTGCGGATTTCCGGCTTCGGAGTGCGATGCCGCCGGTGGCGCGTATCCCGGCACCAGGATCAGCAGGCTCTGGAAATTGCGCGTTGCGGGTTCGGGCAGCTGCGAGATCTGAGCGCTGTCAATTTGGCTGCTGACATCGGCCCGGTCCGCCTGCAGTATCGCGACCGATGCGTCGACCACCACGCTTTGGCTGACCTGCGCGATCTGCATTTTGACGTCGATGCGGCGCACGCCATTGGCATCCACCCGGACGCCCTGTTCGACCACCGTGCTGAAGGATGTGGCCTGGATCGTGAGCTTGTAGGCGCCCGGCTGGAGGTCGTTCATCAGATACGTGCCGTGGTCGTCCGCGACCGTGTTCCGTACGATTCCGGTTGCCGTGTTGACGGCCTCAACTTTGGCGTTGGGCACGGCGGCGCCCGTACCATCGACGATATTCCCGGTTACGCTGCCGTAAAGGACCTGCGCGCGGGCGGGTACCGCAAAAAAGGCAACAGCCGCGAGGCTGAAACAACACGCGAGCTTCCTGGCTCCCATTAAACACCCCTGTTCAGTTGAGCTGACTTGTTAAGACAGAAGATGTCGGAAATGCGCCGGATTGTTTGGGAACCGAAGACTATTTCTTGGCAGCATAATGCCGGAAGTGTTCGCACTCGCCGTGATCCTCTCATAGCCAGAAGGTGCGATTCAGAAGACGCGGCTTCGCACGTCCGATCTGATTTCAAGACCACGATAAGGGCTTGAATGACACTTTTACCTGCCCGTTCAGAATGAAAAAGGGCCGGCCGCATCCGCGACCGGCCCCCAGGAAGAACTGCTGCGGCTGCCTTAAAAAACCAGGCGAACCACCAGCTGCAGGATGCGCGGATCGCGGGCACCGCTGACCGTGCCGAAGCCGTTCCGGTTGTTGACGGTGCCGTCCGGCTTCAGGTAGAGGTTGGTCGGCGTCGGGTCCGTCAGGCTCTTGAAGTTGATGGTGTTGTTGACGCCATTGAACTGGGTGTGGTTGAACACGTTGAAGGCATCGGCGCGCAGCTGGATGCCGACCCTCTCGGTGACTGAAAACTGCTTCTGAAGCGAGAGATCGTAGTTGTTGATGCCGGGGTTGGTCAGGTAGTTGCGCGGGGCATCCAAACCGATGCTGCCGACCTGTGGCACGGTGAAGGCCGCGGCATTGATGCGGTTGTAGGGGCTATCGGAACCGGTACGCGGGTTGCCGATAACCTTAACGCGCGGGCCTTCGGTATAGGAGCCCGTGATGTTCTGGTTGCCGACGCCCGGGATGCTGAAGCCCACGTCGTAAGGCGAGCCGGTCTGCAGCAGCGTCACCCCCGAAACCTGCCAGCCGTTTAGGAGGGCCTGGGTCAGGCGGTTGTCGTAGTGGCCGAAGTGGCGGCTCAGGCTGGGCGCGTCGTAGACGTAGTTGATGGCCAGGTTATGGCGGCGATCGAACGACGTCGGACCGTAGTTGGCGAAACGGGTCAGGTTGTCGATGCGGATGAAGTCGCCATCGCCGCTGGTGGTACCGAGCGACTTGCTCCAGGTGTACGCCACACCCAGGAACAGGCCGGCGGCGAAACGCCGCTGCGCCGAGACCTGCAGCGAGTTGTAGTTGTCGGTGCCGCCCATCTGGTGAATATTGATAGTTCCGTAGCCCGGATAGGGGCGCAGAAAATCCGCGTCATAAGCGTTGCTGCCGAGCAACGCCTTGGGGTTGGCCTTGACCTTCGTCGGGTCCTGATTTTGCGGCAGGAAAGTGGCGCCGTAAGGAATCGCGTTGAAGTTCTCGTTCTCCAGCAGGTGGCGCGCTTGCGAACCGACATAGGAAGTATCCAGCACAATCTGGTAAGGCAGTTTGGTCTGGACGCCCAGGCTGTAGTTGTAGACGGTCGGCACTTTGCCGTCGTAGCTGAAGCCGTAGATGCCGAGCGGCGCCAGCAGCACGTTGGCGGGATTGATCTGGCTGACCAGACCGTTCACCAGCGTCGGCGAAAGGGTGCTGGGCGGGTTGGTCAGCATGTCGAAGGTTTCGTTGCCTTGGAAGCGGTCGTAGAAGATACCGGCGCCGCCGCGGACCACCAGGTTCTGCTTGCCGGTGACGTCATAGGCGAAGCCGAAGCGCGGGGCATAGTGCACGCCGCGGTTCTTCATCAAGCCGTTGGGAATGCCTTTACCCGCCACGGAGATGCCGTCGGTGATGCTGCCCACGCCAGGAACGATCTTGCCGATGGCCGTGGCCGGCAGGATGGCCCCGTTCAACGGATTGATCGCGGCTTTTTTGCCGTTGGCATCGAAGCCGGGCCGGAACAGTACGTCGGCTTGCGCCGGATCATACTGGTCGGGACGGAACGAAGAGGTCTGCAGCGCGGCATCGTACTGCGGCTGGATGATTTCGAAGCGCAGGCCGTAGTCGAGCGTCAAGCGGCGCGTGACCTTCCAGGTGTCCTGCACGTACCACTCGATGTTCCAGTAGCGGTATTTGCCGGTGAGGTACTTCGACGCCTGATTGAAGCTGTTGTAAATACCGAGCGCCGCATTGGCAAAGCCGTATTGCGAGTCGAACGGGTTGCCCGAGTTGTCGCTGAAATCGTAGTTGCCGTTGGCGCTGGCAAACGAAGTTTGATCTTTGCGGCTGCGCTGCAGGTAAAGACCACCTTTGATGACGTGCTGATTCCACACCTTGCTGATGTTGTCGATGCCTTCAATGGTGGTGTTGTAGTTAAAGAAGGGTGCGTTGTTGGTGCCGAATGACGCGGTATTGGCGATGCGCGAACCGTTGAATCCGAAAGCCGGGATGAAGTCGTGCTGGACGGCATCCGGATACAGAAGATTCAGTCCGGTCAGGCCCAGCGTGGCGCGCGAAAGGCCGCTGTTCACCGGATCGATGTTGATCTGGTTGTGGCTGAAACCCCAGGTGGACTCGTTAGTCAGCGTCGGGCTGGCGATCCAGGTGGCGCTCACGGCCACGCTTTTGCCGGGCCGGGCGTCGGTGATCGGCACTAGCGGGATGGAGGAGCCCAGAACGAACGAGCCGTAGTACGACGTCACGGCGTCATTGTTGTGGACATAGTGGCCGAACACCTTCCACTTGCTGCTGATGTTGTAGTCCATGCGCAACAGGTCTTCGCGCCGCGGATAGGAATCGGAGATCTGCGAACGGAAGTTGTAGCCGCTCTTGACGAACTGCGAAGCGTTGGGCAGCGGGTAAGCTTTCAGGATCGCCACGCCCGGAGCGAAGAGGCGGCTCGCCGGGATGCGCCCGAGCACGCCGCCATCGGCGAAACAGCCGGCCGTGTTGCTGGAGCTGCAGGGCAGACCGGTGGTGTAATCGCGGATATAAGGGTACGGGTTACCGTTCTTGTCCACACTTTGCGAAAAATCGCCCTGGCGCTCGAGCGCCGTGGGCACGGTGCGGTCGCGCTCGCTCTGGGGTTTCAGCTGCTGCTGGTATTCCTGGCTCCAAAAAAAGAACAGCTTGTCGTGGCTGCGGTTGAACACCTTGGGGATGAACGCCGGACCGCCGATGGTGTAGCCGGCGTCGTTAAAGCGGTATTTCTGGCGCGGCAGGCCATCGCGGTTGCTCTTCCAATTGTTGGCGTTCAGGCCTTCGTTGCGGTGGAACAGGTAGCCGCTGCCATGAAAAGCGCTGGTGCCGCTCTTGGTTACGACGCTGATCTGTGCGCCGGAGGAGCGGCCATACTCCGCCTGGTAATTGCTGGTGAGGATCTTGAATTCCTGCACCGAGTCGAGGCTGACGGTGGCCAGCTGGTCGCCGTTGTTGCCCGTATCGACGTTGCCGAGACCGTTGAGAGTCAGGTTGTTTTGGTTGAAGCGCGCGCCATTGGCCGAGATGCTGCCCACACCGCCATGTCCGGCGGTCTGCAGGTTGCCGGTGAAGATGGTGCCGGGGATCAGCTTGGTCAGATCCAGGTAGCTGCGGCTGTTGACCAGCGTGTTCTGCAACTGCTTGCCGACGATGGCTTCAGAGCGCTCGCCGCTTTCGGTCTTGAGTTCCACCGCCTGCGCCTGCACTTCCACCGTCTCGGCAAGCGAACCGATCTCGAGCTTCAGCACGCCGACCGAAAGTTTGTCGTTGGCGTTGAGGACCTGATCGCTGACCTGAAAAGCCTTGAAGCCGGAGGACGAAACCTTCAGCGTGTAGGTGCTGGGAAGCAGGTTCGGAAAGGCAAACAGGCCATGCTCATCGGAGGTGGAACGCACCGATGTCTTCTTGGCCTGGTCGGTGGCGATGATTTCGGCCCCGGCGACGGGCGCGTCACTGGCATCCACGACCGTTCCGGTGATGGAGCCGCTGCTGGTTTGAGAGAAAGCGCTGCCGGCACACAGGGCCAAGGCGCACAACAATAGATTGATCTTCTTGGATCCCACTGAGAAAGTCCCCTTACGGAAATTTACGAGCCCCGATGGCGTCAGTATACACGAATTTAAAATTTGTTTTTAGTGCGAAACAAACCCTTGCGAGGTCTAATGCGCGATGATCGTGAAGCATTGCAAACACACCCGGAGGATCGCGGCAAACGGCTCGACTCGCTGCTGCAGGAGCGCCTGCCGCAATACAGCCGCTCACGCCTGCAAACCTGGATTAAAGCCGGTTTGGTGACGGTGGATGGCGCCCCACAACGCGCCAGCTATACCATTCGCGGCGGCGAGGCGATCGCGGTGACTCCGGCTGACTTGCCCCCGCTGCGGGCCGAAGCGGAGGCGATCGAGCTGAGCGTTTTGTATGAAGACGACGCGCTGATCGCCATCGACAAGCCGGCCGGCATGGTGGTGCATGCCGGGGCCGGCGTCCATTCGGGCACGCTGGCCAATGCGCTGGTGCACCGCTTCCAGTCGCTTTCGAGCCTGGGCGGGGAGCAGCGGCCGGGCATCGTGCACCGCCTGGACCGCTACACAAGCGGCGTGATCCTGGTGGCCAAGACCGACACCGCGCACCACCGGCTGGCGGCGCAGTTTGCCGCGCGCGAGACCCGCAAGATCTACCTGGCCATGGTGCATCGCGCCATGCCCGCGATGGCCGGACGCATCGAGAAGCCTATTGCGCGAGACCCCGTGCACCGCACGCGCATGACGGCGCGCCTGGCTTTAGGGCGCGCGGCGATCACCGAATACCGCGTGCTCCAGCAGTACCGCTTATTCAGTTATCTGGAAGTACGCATTCTGACCGGCCGCACGCACCAGATTCGCGTGCACCTGGCCAGCATCGGGCACCCCGTCGCGGGTGATCGCCTGTATGGCGCGCCGGCGGCCGTGCCGGGCATCGCTCCGCTCGAGCGCTACTTCCTGCACGCGCACCAGATTTCTTTCGCGCATCCGTTGAGCGGCGAACCGCTGACCATCCGGTCGCCGCTGCCAGCCGACCTGGCTGCGTGGAAGGCCGGATTACCGGACGTACAATAGAAACACACCTGATGAGATTTTCAGCCAAGTTGCGCGCCGGCTTTGGGACGGCCCTATGCCTGGCCACGGCCCTGGCTCAGAATCCGGGCGCCGCGCCTCCTGCCGACCCTAACCGCATCATCCTGGACGTCACCCGCGTCAACATGCTGTTCACCGTGACCGACAAGAAGGGCCGCTTCATTACGGATCTGGGGAAAGACGACTTCCAGGTGCTCGAGAGCAAGAGGGAACAGACCATCCAGCAGTTCACCGCCGAGAGCAACCTGCCGCTGCGACTGGCCATTCTGATCGATACCAGTAACAGCGTGCGCGACCGCTTTAAATTTGAGCAGCAGGCGGCCATCGACTTTATCAACAGCACCGTGCGGCCGCGCCAGGATAAAGCCATGGTCGTGAGCTTCGACAGTTCCACCGAACTGGTGGCGGACCTGATCGACGACCCCGAGAAACTGGCCAAGGCCATTCGCAGTCTGCGCCCCGGCGGCGGCACCGCGCTTTACGACGCGCTCTTTTTCGCTTGTCAGGAGAAGCTCGGCAAAGATCAGCCGCTCGACAAATACCGGCGCGCCATTATCATCGTCAGCGACGGCGACGATAACCAGAGCCGTAAAACGCGGGAGCAGGCGCTCGAGATGGCGCAGAAAGCAGATGCCGTTATTTACGCCATTTCGACCAACATTTCGCGCATTGAAAACGAGGGCGACAAAGTGCTGCGCTATTTGACGGCTGAAACGGGAGGCCAGGCGTTCTTTCCGTTCAAAGCCGAAGATCTATCGCAGTCGTTTGAGAATATCGCCAACGAACTGCGCCACCAATACAACATTTTCTACCGCCCCGACCCGCTGCGGGCCGACGGCCTCTACCATCGCGTCGACCTGAAGGTAAAGGGGCGCAAAGACCTGGTTGTGCGGGCGCGTAAGGGTTATTACGCGCCGGCGCTGTAACTAAACAATTAGATGCCGCGAGGGGCATGACTCGGAACCCGGCGGGCTGAAGGCCGCTGGGGGTCGAAACCTGCCCCGCAAGACCAATGTCACCAAAGGTGTCACCAAAGGGGTCGCCAAAGGGTCGCCAAAGG
>DOZZ01000261.1:11936-17562 GCA_003517725.1 Bryobacterales bacterium
GGTCGCCAAAGGGTCGCCAAAGGGACGGCCTGATCTGGCTCTTTCGCGAAAACTCGCGATGAGGCTACCTCGAAGGCATATCCCGGTCCCTAGTGTTTGCAACGTTTTCGCGAGAAGCGCGAACACCACGAAGTTGCGTCAGGGTGTCCCTTTCCATCCCTTCGGCTACTTGGTGCCTGTGTTTGCAACGTTCTCGCGAAAAAGGCGAACCCGCGAAAGTGCCAGATCAGGCTGTCCCTTTCAGCTCTTTCAGCTCTTTCTTTCAGCTCTTTCCTTTCAGCTCTTTCAGCTATGCTGGGCGACTTCCGGGAGCGCAAAGACACTCGGGATGAGTTCCTGGCATTGACACGATCGCGCTGAGCGTCGGAGATGGTGCTGACTGGCAGGTCTGCAGATTGTCGGGCTGAAAGCCCTCCGCACGCTGAAGCGCGCCCCACAAAACCCATGGCTGGCATGATCATGGCACAGAAGAAATTTAATTCGGGCGCTTCGCGGTTTCTCTATAACCGCTATATCGCCGAGATTGAACTCTAGTGCAGCGCTTTGCCGCTTAAGAACAACGCCTGGCTGTCTACGTGGCGCTCGCGCGAGGAGATCTTGCGCTTGGCGTACTCGCCATCGCTTCCCAGCACGCGGGCTTTGATGTTGTCCGCCAGGCAAGTGGCCAAAATTTCGTCGCGCACGCGGCGCACCAGCTTTTCGTTCTCCACGGGAAAAAGAACTTCCACGCGGCGCGTCAGGTTGCGCGGCATCAGATCGGCGCTGCCCAGATACACCCGTTCCAGCCCGCCGTTGCGGAAATAATAGATGCGGCTGTGCTCCAGAAAGCGGCCCAGAATGCTGATCATCCGGATGTTGTCGCTCACGCCCGGCACGCCCGGCCGCAGGCAGCAGATGCCGCGCACGATCAGATCCACTTTCACGCCGGCGCGCGACGCTTCATACAACTGCTCGATCAGGCGCGGATCTTCGAGCGCGTTGGCCTTCAGGATAATGTGGCCCTTGGCGCCCTGCCGATGCAGCTCAATTTCTTTCGCGATCAACTGCGTCAGCCCGGCCTGCAGATTAATGGGAGCCACCAGCAGCTTGCGGTAATGCTTCTTGTCCGAGTAGCCCGTCAGGTAGTTGAAAAGGTCGGTGACGTCGGCGCCAATGTCCTCGTTCGCCGTAAACAGGCACAGGTCGCTATAGACGCGCGCCGTGGTGGCATTGTAGTTGCCCGTGGCCAGGTGCACATAGCGCCGGATGGTTTCGCCCTCGCGGCGCACCACCATCGCCACCTTCGAATGCACCTTCAGGCCCACCAGCCCGTACACCACGTGGACGCCCTCGCGCTCCAGCGCGCGCGCCCATTCGATGTTGCTCTCTTCGTCGAAGCGGGCCTTCAGTTCTACCAGCACGGCCACCTGTTTGCCGTTCTCCACGGCTTCCAGCAGGGCCGCGACGATGGGCGAATTCTTGCCCACGCGATACAGCGTCATCTTGATGGCCAGCACTTCCGGATCGCGCGCCGCCTGCACCAGGAAGTCCACCACCGGCTGGAACGACTCGTACGGATGATGCAGCAGAATGTCCTCGCGGCGGATGGCGGAGAACACGTCTTCCTCGGGGCCATGATGCAGCGCGGGCGGCGTCGAGGGCTGGAAGGGCCTGTCCTTCAAATCCGGGCGGTCCACGTTGAGCGCGCGCAGGCGGCTTAGGTCGAGCGGTCCATCCACGCGGTAGACGTCGCTCGCCGTGAGCTCCAGATTTTCCAGCAACAACTGCGACAGGCCATCCGGCATGCTGCAGTTCACCTGCAGCCGGACCACGGCGCGAAAACGCCGGCGCCACACCGCTTCTTCGATGGTCTCGAGCAGATCGTCGCTCTCGATCTCCTGAATCGCCTGCTCCGCGTCGCGCGTGATGTGAAAGGGGTGCGCCGACACTACTTCGAGGCCCGGAAAAAGCATCTGCAGGTTGGCCACAATCAGATCTTCGAGCCAGATGAAGACGTGCTTGCCGGCCTCATCCACCGGCACGGGCACCAGTTGCGGCAGCGTGTCCGGCACTTTGACGCGGGCAAAATGCTCCTGGCCCGCGGCATCCGCCACCACCACCGCCAGATTCAGGCTCAGGTTCGACATGTGCGGAAAGGGGCGGCCGGGGTCAAACGCCAGCGGCGTCAGCACCGCGAATACGGTCTGCGCGAAGTAGCGATCGACCGCCGCGCGCTGCGGACCGCTGAGTTCCCCAATCGGTACGATGAAGATCTTTTCGGCGTCGAGCGCCGGCAGCAGTTCCTCGCGATAGAAGCGGTAGACCTGGTTCGAGAGCCGGGCCACCTCGGCGCGGATCAAGTCCATGCGCGTTGCCGGCGAACGTCCGTCCGGCCCCAGTTCCACCACCCCGTTAGCCACCTGCTGCTTCACGCCGGCCACGCGGACCATGAAAAATTCGTCGAGGTTGGAGCCCAGGATGGACAGAAACTTGGCGCGCTCCAGCAGCAGATTGGTGTGGTCCTGCGCTTCTTCGAGAACGCGCCACTGAAACGCCAGTAAGCTTAATTCGCGGTTCAGATACAGGCTCGGATCGGTAAGCGGCGGCGCGTTTTCCAGTGCGGTCTTTTGATCCGGCTCAGCAGCCGCGTGGGCTTGCGCCATAAAACCTTTTCCTCAACACTCACTCATAGCGTAACGCCTCGACCGGGTCCAGGCGCGCTGCCTTCACCGCCGGCCACGTGCCGAAAAAGAGTCCGGTGGCCACGGAAACCGACAGGCCCGTGATGATGGCCCAGCCCGGAACCTGCGAAGGCAGCGACGGCACCAGCGCGCCGACCACCAGCGTTACCAGCACCGAGATCAGAATGCCGAGCATCCCTCCGACGGCGGTCAGAGCCATGGCTTCGAACAGAAATTGCCCGATGATATCGCCGCGCCGCGCGCCGATGGCCTTGCGAATGCCGATCTCGCGCGTGCGCTCCGTCACGCTCACCAGCATGATGTTCATGACGCCGATGCCGCCGACCAACAGACCCAGCCCGGAGATCGCAATGGCCACCAGACCGATCAGGCTGGTGATCTGGTCGAACTGCGCGATGATCTGGTCGGGCGTCGAGATACTGAAATCGTCCGGCTGTTTGCCCGAAAGGTGGCGCAGCCGCCGCATGATGCCTTGCACTTCGTCGTAGGCCTGCTTGCGCATGCCGGGCTTGGCTTTGCACACGATCATGAAGCGGTTCACCTGCGGATAGCGGCTCAGCGCGGTCAGCAAGGGAATCGCAATCTGGGTGTCGATGCCGTTCTGCCCGAAAAAGCCGCCCTTGGCTTTGGCCTGCACGCCCACCACGGTGTATTCCGCGCCATCCATCAGAAACGCCTTGCCGAGCGCGTGGCCATCGGGAAACAGCGCGTCGGAAATATCGCTGCCCAGCACGGCCACGTGCGCCGCGCGCGAATTTTCCTCGCTGGTAAACGGACGGCCTTCCCGGTAATCGTGCGGCGCCAGCGTGTCCATGTTCGGCGACTGTCCCAGAATCGAGAAGGTATCGGATTCGTAGCCGCGCACCTTGGCCACCAGCGCGCGCCCTTCCACCACGCCGGGAATAAACATTTGGACCCCGACATCCTGCAGCGAGCCCGCGGTCCGCTCGATTATGCCGGCGTACTCCAGGCGCAGCGCTGGGCGGCGGCGCTCTTTGGGCGAGACGCCGTTGCCCGACGGATCGCCGCTGGTCTTGTAGAGAAAAACGTTGTCCGGCCCCAGCTCTTCGAAAAAGACCACCACGCCCTTGCGCAAGCCCGTCAGCAGCGACGCGACAGTCACGACGGTGGTGATGCCGATCACGATGCCCAGCACCGTCAACAGGCTCCGGAAGCGGTGCAGCCAGACCGCGTCGAACGCCATTCTGATGTTTTGGCCCGGGCTGATGTTCAAAGCTACTCCGACCTCAGCGCGGCAATGGGATCGAGCTTGGCCGCGCGCGACGCCGGGTACCAGCCCGAGGCGATGCCGACGATGCTCGATACCGTGATCGACAACAGTACATAAGGCAGCGTGATATGCAGGCTGAGGACGAAAATCTTCGCCAGAATGAAGGTGGCGATGGCCCCAAGGCCCACGCCCATCGCCCCGCCGAGGCTGGCCATCAGCACGGCTTCGATCAGCACCTGCAGCAGAATGTCGCCGCGCCGCGCCCCCAGCGCCTTGCGGATGCCGATCTCGCGGGTGCGCTCCGTCACGCTCACCAGCATGATGTTCATGATCACGATGCCGCCCACCACCAGCGAGATGCACGTCACCGGAATCACTACCATCGTCACCATGGCTAGCAGGCTGTCGATAAAACCGCGGATGGCGTCAGGCGTCAAAATACCGAAGCGGTCGTCTTCGCCGGGGCGCTGGTGATTGCGGTTGCGCAGGGCTGCACGAGTGACGTCGATGGACGCCTGCATCGCCGGTTTGCCGGCCGCCTTCGACCGCGCGAACAGCGCCAGCCCGCCCTGCGGCTTGCCGTACATGCGCTCAAACGACGTGATTGGGACATAGGCCTGGTTGTCCTGGCTCCTTCCGAAAGCCGAGCCCAGCCGCTCCTGCACGCCCACTACCGTGAAATCGATGCCGTTGATTTTAATGGCGCGCCCCAGAGGTGAAGAGCCGTCAGGAAACAGGTTATTGCGCGCGTCGTCGCCGATCACGGTTACGTTCGAGCGCGTGCGCTCTTCCTGATCCGTGAAGAAGCGGCCGTCGACCAGCACCAAATCGCGCACCTCCGCCAGGCTCGAGGAGCAGCCGATGATCATGGCCTCTTCACTGATATAACTCTCCCGTTTCAGATCGACGATGCGCTGCACATACGGGCTGTACATGGTGTTGTCGCCGTTGACGCTCTCGAGATACCGGTCGTCCGGAAGGTTGATTTCTTTGTTGCGCTTCAGCATATTAATATACTGGCGGCGGCTGAGCGGCCCGGTCGAGACGATCTGCGCCACCAGATAGGCGTTGCTGCCGAAGGCTTTGGCCGTGCTCTGCTCGGCATACACGCCCAGCCCTTCAATGGCGGAGCCCACCAGAATTACGCTGGCCACGCCGATGATGATGCCCAGCAGCGTAAGAAAACTGCGCAGCTTGTGCGAGACGATCGAGTCGACGGCCAGCGCCAGGGCGCTGCGGACCTGGAAACGTAGCCGCGCGACATCCCCGGGAACGCTACCCGCCAAGTCTGCCGACATGCACTCAGAATACCGTAAGATGGTTGTCGGCCCACGCCCCACGCATGTCCCGAAGTTTCACCCGCATCCTTTACGCCATCGAATTTCTGCTCGCGCTGATGGCGGCGCTCACGCTGTGGAGCCAGTCGGGGGGCCAGTATCATCTGGACCTGATGCCCTGGTATTGGAAGCTCGGGCTGACCACGGCCGCCGCCTTCGCGTTCACCCGGCTCACCATGTGCTGGGCCGGCGAAAACATCGCGGGAAGGCGTTCCATGGCGCTGTGGATCGTGGCGCTGCTGCTGCTGATGGCGTGCGCCGGAGCGGTCACGTACTACTACCATCTGTACGAGCCCACGGATTCCGATGACAACGCGGACCAGACCACAGTGACCAGCAGCCATTTACGGCAGCGGTTTCAAAGCGAACCCGTCGCG
>DOZZ01000261.1:17738-19634 GCA_003517725.1 Bryobacterales bacterium
CACGCCTCTGCCCGTCAGCTTGACGTCGGTCAGATGCAGCCCGAGTTGGGCGAACTGGTAGGCACCGGCAATCTCGGCAGGAAGTTCCAACAGGTTCAGGCCGCGCCCCTCGAAGGTGCCGCTGGCCCTCAGATTTTTCAGCGTATCGACGCCCAGGCCGCTGGTGGTGAAGTGCGCGTCGGCATCTACCCGCCCGCCCTGCCATTCGGCCTTCGACAGCGTGAAGGCGCCCCCGTAACCCGGCGCGGCGGCGCGCACGTCGATGTGGCAGTCTCCGGCCAAATCGCCATTCCCGAAGCGGGCGTGGAGTTCCTTCAAAATGATCGAGCCTTCATTCCATTCCACCTGGGTTCGGAAGCGGCGCAACTCCAGGCCGTTCACGTCCACGCGCGCGGCCTGCAGCGTACCCTCGGCGTGCCAGCCATCGAGCCAAGCGGGCATGCCTGTGCGTCCCAGCGCGCGGTCAATCAGACTGGTCTTGCGGTGCAGCATCGGCAGCCAGGCGTTCTCGATAGCCGCCAGATCGGCGGAGCCCAGCGTCAGGTGAAACTGATGCGCGCGCGGCGCCGCCGGATCGTACTGGTAGTCGCCCCTGATCTCCACGCCCGCCACGTGTCCCACGATGTTGCGCAGCGCCACCCGCGGCTGGTTCAACTCGGCATCCGCGCGCGCCACCGCCACCGGCTGGTCCATGCCCTCCACGCGCAACTGCGCGTCGCTCAGGTGCATCTCACCCGTCCACCCGAACGCCGCGGCGTTGCGCACGTAGCGCAGTTCGCCGCGCCACGCACCCTGCTCCACCTGCGGAAACAGCGGCATGCCCAAAGCCACGGCCTGTTTCTGCAAAGCCTGGAGCGGCATGCCGTCGGAGCGCAGCCGGACCACCAGCTCCTGGGCGGCCGCCGCATAGGACGCAGAGATTTCGGCCGTATCGTTCCCGGTACGAATTTGGGTGGTGTTCAGTTGGATGCCTTCGGGTCCCGCAATGGCTTCCGCGGCGGGCATCTCGATCGCGGCGTCGGACGGAAACGTCAGCCGGACCTGATCGAAGGCGAGCTTGCCCGAAAGACCCTCGGCCTGCGAATAGCCGACCACGCCATCCGCCGTTCCCCGCAACTGCGTGCCAGCGGGTAGGGGCGCGCCCAGATGGCGGCCCACGTCCACCAGCGCATCGAGCGGCAGATGGTTGAGACGGGCTTGCGCGCCCCACGCCGCCTCCGAAAGATAGTGGCTCACGCGAAAGCGCCCTTCAATCACCGAGGGCTTGCCCTCGGCGCTGGCCTGCACTTCCAGGTCCTGTCCCACCGAGTTCCAGCGCCCAGCCACGCGGAAGCGCCATGCGTCGCCCGAAGGGGGCGCCTGCTCCCACCCGTGCAGATCGCTCAAGCGCAGCGCGCCGTGCAGGTCGAGCCCGTCCGGCGGCCCGTTGAGCGTCACCTTCCCCGAGACGTGCCCCTGCAAGCCGTAATCGTGCCCTTGCAGCAGCGCCACCATATCGCCGATCTCGCTGTTGTCGAGCGTTAACCTCAGGTCCAGTTGACCGGGCGCGTTCGCCTTACGGCGCCAGCGGCCGTCGGCCTTGAAGCTGCCAAAGCCGCGCGCCGGGCGATCGGTGCGCGCCGGTTCGCCTTGCAGCGTCAGGCTCCAGTCGCTGCCGTCGCGGGCCAGCGGCGTAACGTCCAGATCGGTATTCAAGAGGTAGAAAACCGATTTCTCGTTGCCGACTCGAAAATTGACGCGCCCGTCACGCACGCGAATGGTCGGGAAGGCCGCCAGCAGCCGGGGTTCCGCCAACATCGTGAAATTCCAGCGCGCGCCGCCGCCCGAGCCGGTGCGCGCCAGGTTCACGTGCGTGTGTTCCAGCCGCAGCGACGAACACTCCAGCCGCTTATGCCA
>DOZZ01000128.1:0-1455 GCA_003517725.1 Bryobacterales bacterium
TTTGCGAGCGAGGCCGGCTGCCGACGCAGCGTCGGAACTGCCTAATGCCGCGGGGTTCGTCAGCTCCTTCTCGAGCCGGCCGGTGAACAAGACCAGGAAGCCGAAGCCGTTCTGGAGCAATGCCGTGCGTTTGCCGGTCCAACTGTTGTCGGGGCGGCCCGGCGGGGCGTTCAGCCAGTAACCGGCGAACCGGAAGACGTGCCGCAGCGCCGGCAGCGCCGCATCGCCCGGATAGACGTTGCGGTCGAAGCCCGCATATTGCGCGCGCGCGGCGCACGCCAGCACCAGTGCCGTCACTGCCACTCGCGTTAGCCGTGTCGTCATAGGGACAGGCTGCCATACTTTAATGTAGGTGCCGTCAGCCAACTCGTATCGTTACGTTCTTTCTCTGCCGGAGCGCGTGGTGCGTTCGCTCAGCGCGCTGTCGGGCGGGCTGATGCAGGAGGTGGGCGCCGTTGTTATTCCGGCGCGGCTGCGGCGCACCGCGCTCTACCGCACCATGGTGGAGGTGACGCTACGGTTCATGATCGAATATGTGGGCCAGGTGGAAGGCGTGTTTCCGTCGGAAGAGCAGATCGCGCGCAATTTTTTGTTGAAGAAGACCGCCGGACACGGCATTGAACTGCTGGGAATCTTCGCGTTTCACGTTTCGCCGATTTGGGTGCTGGCGGCCCTGGCGGATGCCACGGGAGCGGGCCACAAGCTGATCAGCGAGATTGCCGGCGCGCTCAAGGAAGAAGGCCTGCTCGACCGCGATTCGAACTTCGAAAGTATTGACCAGTTACTGGACGGGCTGGAGCGCACCAGCGCGCACCTGGCCCAGACTTTATATCTGCCGCCCGTGGATGTGGCCGACCTGCGGCGCGACTGGAAGACGCTGCAGCGGCAACTGCCGCAGATGCCGGTGGGCAGCAAGCCGCCGCTCGAACGTCTGGAACAGATCTGGCGCGACCTGCAGGCTTCGGCGCGCGAACAAAAGCGGTCGGTGTTCATGGTCTCGTCGCTGATGGCGGTCTCGGCCGCCACGCATGTGCCGGCGAACCTGTTGTGGCTCTCGCGCGTGGCGGGCTCGGCGGCGCGCAGCAGCGGCAAGCTGTTGGGCGAAACGCTGCTGAACCACTATGTGCTGGCGCTCGAGGAGATCTCGCGCACCGGGTTTCTGGAATACTGGCGCCGCGAGTTCCGTCCTTATTTAAAAGGCGCGGCGGAGCAGTTCGATCCCGGCCGCCAATCGCTGACGGAACGCCTGCTGCTGCGGGCCGGGCGCCGGGCCTCGCCGCCGGACCCCGGCGGGAGTACTCTGTAGGGCAGGGAGGTTCAAATGCGTAAATTGGTCCTTATTCTGTTTGCGGGTATGCTGGCGGCGACGCTCAGCAGTGCGCAATCGCGCGGCGGTTCGCGCGGCGGCGGTGGCGGTTCGCATGGCGGCTTCGGTGGCGGTTCGCGCGGCGGTGG
>DOZZ01000128.1:1598-1856 GCA_003517725.1 Bryobacterales bacterium
CGGCGGTGGCGGTTCGCGCGGCGGCGGCTTTTCTGGCGGCGGCAGCTATGGCGGTGGCCGGAGCTTTTCCGGGGGCCGGGGCTATTCAGGCGGTGGCGGCTTTACCGCCGGCCGCGGCTATTCCGGTTCCCGATCGGGTGGCTATACACGCGGCTACGGCGGTGGATTTAACGGGTCGCGCGCCGGCAGTCACTATGGCGGCGGTTACAATCGCGGCTACTATGGCCGCGGCTATGGACGAGGGTACGGCCGTTACGG
>DOZZ01000128.1:2093-3250 GCA_003517725.1 Bryobacterales bacterium
TACGGTTTCGGATTGGGCTTTGGATACGGGTATGGCTGGCCGGGTTCCTACTATGATCCCTACCCGGTTTACAGCTACTATCAACCGTATTCCTATGATCCTTACTACTCCACCGATCCGTACTATGACGACGACTATTACGATTACGGCGGGCCGAGCTTTTCATTCGGCGGCAGTTGGAGCCGCTTCCGCTAGGCCACTGCACTGCGAGCGAAACGGCGCAGGCTAATGATGCTGCGCCGCGTCCGAGGTTAAGCCAGCGCGGCTTTGCAATACGCCACGCATTTGTTCATCTCCGCGATCGTATCCCCGCCTTTATATTCGTATTCGATGTTCGCCGGTATCTTCCACTTGTGCTTTTTCAATAGCTGCAGCACCGGTTTGATGGGCGTGTCGCCCTGGCCGAACGGCATGTTGTCGCCCTGGTTTTTCTTGCGGTCCTTGAGATGCAGCGTCACGATGCGGTCATGGTGTTGGGCGAGGTAAGCCGGCGCGTCGAAACCGGCGGCCGTGAAGTGGCCGATATCGAGGTTGATGCCGAGGTATTGCGATCCGCCGGCCAGCGCCTTCGCAAAACTTTCGGGCGTATTGAATTCGTTGTCGTGCATGTTTGAGTGGTTGTGGAAGCCCACGCGAATGCGCGCTTTCCGCGCGAACGGATCAACGCGCCGGGCCGTCGTGACGTTGGAAGATGCCGTGATGACGCCGACGCCGAGAGCTTCGGCCATTTCAAAACCACGCGCCATTTCCTTGTCGCTGAAATTATCGCGAAAGCTGTAGTTGTAGGCGTAGAGCTTAATGCCGGCGGCGTCGAACTTTTCGCGAACCTTCTTGAATTCATCGAGCGAGACGGTCTCGCGCCATTTGTGGACGTCGGATTTTGGCTCTACGTGGCCCGACCACAACTCGCACTCGCTCAACCCGTTTTCGAGCATGCCGGCGATGGCGGCATCGAGCGGGCGGTCGCGATAGCTGTAGGATTGGGCGCCGAGCTGCACGCCGTGGATCACGGAATCGGGCTTGGCGAATAAGACTGACGAGGAGAGTGCCGCGGCGGTGGCGGCTCGATGGAAATCGCGACGTGTCATCATGCGGGATTGAGTATAGTACGTTCGCACGATCAGTTCCGATCATCGCCCTCGCAGGCGAGCCGCGAT
>DOZZ01000128.1:3448-13338 GCA_003517725.1 Bryobacterales bacterium
ATGCGGCGCCGCAGCACCCGCTCGGTGGCATCTTCCGGAAGGAATTGCGGCACCACAATAACGCTTTCCGCGCCCCGCGAGCGAGCCAGATCAAGGGTGGCGCGCAATACCGAGCGCGTCACGGCGATGCCTCGCTCGATGGATGCCTCACTGCGATAAGGCACCACCCAGCTGGCGATGATGGCCAGACGCCAGCGGGGTTTCGGCGGCAGCCAGACCAACCCCGGTCCAAGGTGCGGCCGATCGTCATCTAGATTCCGGTCAAACAGGCCGGGGGTGAACAGCGTCACCACCGCCACCGGCCGGCGGAAGCGCGGCAACTCCGCGCGCAGGCGCATGAAGGACTGATCCGTGGCAAAGCCGTGCACCGCCAGGTTTGCGCTCTGCACACCTAGCAGCGCCTCCACCCGCGCCGGCACGGTCTCCTCCCAACGCAGTCCCTGGCCCACCATAATTGACTCGCCGGTGAACAGGATCGTCGGCCGTTTGGGATTCACCGCTTCGCCGGCGCGGCGCACACGATAGCCGGCCGCGTCGAACGCATACTCAATGCCGCGCCCGGAGGTTACTGCGCGCTCCGCCCGCGCTGGCACAAAGACCCAGCCCAGCCGCGGGTCACGGCGGCGGTAGCGCACCTGGCTTGCGGATTGCTCCTCCGAGGATTGCCTGAAGACGTGACGGAGCACGAATTCGCTGGCTCCCAGTGCGAGCACCACAGCGAGTAAGACCCGCGCCACGTCCGAGAAGAGGGTGCGCGGCGGCACGCGCGTTATGAAGCGCGCGATACGCGGCGCAACCAGCGCGAGCGCCACTCCGAAAGCGGCTAGTCCCGCGCGTGCCAGCGAGGCCGCCAGCAGGTACACTCGGCGCGAAACGAAAAACGGCGGTAGGAAATGACGATCAAGCCACTGGCGATCGGCTTCGGCAGCGCACCCGGCCAGCACCATGGCAATCAGTATCACGCCGGCCTCGCTACCCACCCGCGGCCAGAAATCTCTTGTTTTTACCGGAAATTTACAAAACCGGGGATACTTCAAACGGCCATCTTAGTCTACTGGTGGCATGCTCGAACCGCTCCACCGCTGGATTTGGCGCGACCCGGAACGGCGCGCGCATAAGCTGCTCCGTTTCGGAGACACCGAAACCGATGGTGGGCGCGACCTGGTGCGGGCCGCGGAATTGACGTCGGACCCACTCCTGCGGCGGCTGTATCTGGTCCATGCCGAGGACGAACTGCGGCATGGCGAAATGTTTCGCCGGCGCGGAGCGGAACTGCTGCGAACGCTGCCCCCCAATCTCTCGAAAGACGGCTTTCAAGCCGACTGGCTTGCCCCTAGCGGGCACGGCGCCGACGATCTCAGCGTGGACGGGCGCGATGACGTGCTGCTGGCTTTTTTGCATCTGTCGGAAAAGGCCGCCGCGAGCCGCTTCACCGTCTATCATGGCGTGCTGCGGGACGACGCTCCGACCTGCGCGATTTTTGAAGAGATTCTGCGTGACGAGACGTTTCATATGAACTATGCGCTGACGCAACTGGCCCGCGTTTCGCCTGAACATCACCAGCAGCGGCTTTGGCGAGCCCGACTGGGGCGGCTGTGGAAAGCCTATTTACGGTTGGCCACGGCGATCACGGGCCTCATCGGCGGGCTGATCCTGACGATTCAGTACTTCGTTATTTTGCCGCCGTTCGCCTGGCTCGCGAAGCGCGCGGAACGGCGCGAGCCGACTGGCTGGAGCCCGGTCTCCCCTGCGCGTAACGGATCGCTGAAGAGGCAGTATTGAAATGGAATTTTTCGCGATTACGGCATTGTTGTCCGGGCTGCTGCTCGCGTCCCCCGACAGTGTGATTGATGTGGGCGCCAGCGAGTTGACCATTCACGTCGGCAAGGCGGGCGTGTTCTCCGCCGTCGGCCACGAGCATTGGGTCGAGGCGCCGATCTCGGAGGGGAGGATCCGGGAAGGCCCCGACGCGCTGGTCGAGTTCGCCGTCGATGCGCGCAGGATGTCGGTGAAACCGGATGAAAAGACCAGCGCCGGCGAGCGCGCCAGCATTCAGGAAACCATGCAGAGGACCGTGCTCGAGAGCGAAAAGTATCCCGAGATTCGCTTTCGCTCAACGCAAGTAACGCCCGCCGGAGCGCAAGCCTGGAAAGTGACCGGCACGCTCACGCTGCATGGCGTCAGCAAAGCCGTGGTAGCCGACGTGCGCCGCGAAAGCGACGCCTACATCGGCACCGCCCGGTTTAATCAGACGGACTTCGGCATACAGCCGGTCAGGATTGCCGGCGGCGTGGTCAGAGTGAAGAACCAGTTGGAGATCAACTTCAAAATTCGGCCGCGCCAAGGTAATTGACATGAACATCCTGGGGATATCGGCGCATTATCACGATTCCGCGGCCGCGCTGGTGGTGGATGGACTTCCGGTTTGCGCGGTGCAGGAGGAGCGGCTGTCACGCTCCAAGGGCGACGCATCCTTTCCGTTATGCGCCATCGAGCGCTGCCTCGAGCACTGCGGTCTGGGGCCCGAGGAACTCGACGCGGTGGTTTTCTACGAGCGCCCGATGCTGAAGTTCGAGCGCATCCTCACCTGCGCGCTGCGCGCGTTCCCACGCTCCTGGCGCGCCTTCCCGAAAGCCATGAAAAACTCGCTCAGCGAAAAAGTTTGGATGCGGGGCATCATTGCTTCGCACCTGGGCGTGCCGGGACACAAAATTCTTTTCACGGAACACCATCAGTCGCACGCGGCGGCCGCATTTCTCACCGCGCCCACGCGCCGCGCCGCGATTTTAACGGCGGACGGGGTAGGCGAGTGGGCCACGGTTTCGATTGGCCGGGGAGAGCGCCGCCCGCAGGGCGCCACCAGCATCGAGCTTACGCATGAAATCAGGTTTCCGCATTCGCTCGGCATGCTGTATTCCACGTTCACCGCCTTTCTCGGCTTCGCGGTGAACGAGGGCGAGTATAAGGTGATGGGGCTGGCCGCCTATGGTCAGCCGGCCATGGCCGACCAGGTTCGCCGCCTGATCCGCCGCACGGCCGACGGAGCTTTCACTCTTAATCTCGACTATTTCGAGTTTCAGACGACGGCCGAGCGTTCGTATTCCGCGCGCTTTGTGGATCTCTTCGGACTGCCCCGCCGCCCGCATGAGCCTATCGATCTGGGAACAGCGGAAGGCCGGCGCTACGCGGACTGCGCGGCGAGCGTGCAGCGCGTTCTGGAGGACACGCTAGTAGATATAGCCGCCGCGCTCCACCGGCAGACAGGCTTGTCCGATCTCTGCCTGGGCGGGGGCGTGGCGCTGAACTGTGTCGCCAACACGCGAATTCTCGCGGAGTCGGGTTTTAAACGCGTGTTTGTGCCACCGGCGCCGGGCGATGCGGGGTGCGCGCTCGGCGCCGCGTTGTACGCGGACCGCCTCCATTTCGGCAATCCGGACCGCGACACGCCGGATCATCCGTTCTGGGGGCCGCCGGCGGATGGAGGCGACTTGGCGCGGCTGGCCAGAGAGGATGGCCAATTGGTGGATGAGCTGGAGGATCGGGCTTTGATTAAGCAGACTGCTCACGATCTTGCGATCGGTTGCGTGGTCGGTTGGATGGACGGCGCGATGGAGTTCGGGCCGCGCGCCCTGGGGCACCGCAGCATCCTGGCCGCGCCGCACTCGGCTGAGATGCGCGACCGGCTCAACCGCGATATCAAGTACCGCGAGGAGTTCCGGCCCTTCGCGCCGGTGGTACCTGTCGAAGCGGTCCACCGCTATTTCGACCTGCCGCTTGGCGGGACGCGGCTGGCGCGTTTCATGTCGGGCGTCTTCCCGGTGCGGCCGGAGTGGCGCTCCAGGCTGGCGGCCGTGACGCACATCGACGGCACCGCGCGGCTGCAGGTGCTCGATCGCGAGATGGCGCCCCGGCTTCACGCGCTGCTCGAGGCATACGGACGGCACAGCGGTATGCCGGTGCTGCTCAACACCTCGTTCAACGTGGCCGGAGAGCCCATCGTCAATCGTGCCGTGGAGGGATACTCGACGTTCCGGCGCTGCGGCATTGATGTGCTTATCGCGGGGCAGACACGCGTTATCAAGCGCGCCTCGGAAAAGGCGATAGCAACGGAGGAGGCAGTCGCGTGATTAAAAAGCGAGGCAGAGTCCGGCGCGGGCTGATCGTGTTCTCGAGCGCCGGCGGTTCCATAGCGCAACTGGCGCGCGGGTTGTGGCAAAGCGGCTCGGGGAAACGCTGGCTGACGCCGCTGGCTGTTTTTCTGTGCGTGACGGGTTTGGTGCTGATTCTGGCGGCCAGCGTCGAGGCCCTGGCTCCGTTCATCTACTCGATCTTCTAAGCCATGCCGTTTTGGGAGCTACTGGCGTGTCCGGCTTGCGAAGGCGCGCTGGCAGCGGATGCGACGTGCCGTGGCTGCGGCGCGCATTACGAGGCGCCCGACGGAATTCCCAACCTGCGCCTTGAGACGGGCCCGCGCACCGATCGCGTGCGGCGCTTTTATGAGGACGCGCCCTTCCCCGGTTATCCCCCGCGCGATAGCTTGGCCTGGCTCCGCGCGCGGGCCGAGCGCAGCGAATTTGCCCGCCTGCTCGATCAAGCCATTCCCGGCGACGCGCGAATCCTCGAAATAGGCTGTGGCACGGGGCAGATGAGTTTGTACCTGGCGCGCGCGGAACGCATGGTGATCGGCGCCGATCTGACGCGCGCGTCGCTACTGCTGGGCGCCTCCGCGGCGCGCCGTTTCGGACTTGACCGTGTGCATTTCGTGGAGACCGACCTGTGCCGTCCCGGGCTGCGCGCGGCTTGGTTCGACGTCGTGTATGCATCGGGCGTTTTGCACCACACGGCCGATCCGCGTGCCTCATTTGCGCGCATCGCACGGCTCGCGCGGCCGGGAGGCATGATCGTCGTGGGTCTTTATAACACCTTCGCGCGGATCCCGCTGCGCCTGCGCCGCCTGGCGGCCCGTTGGTCGCGGTACCGCTGGATCCCGTTCGATCCGGTGCTTCGCGATCGCGCGCACGAGCCAGAGCGGCGGCAGGCCTGGCTCCGCGATCAGTACCGGCATCCGGAGGAGCACCGCCACACGTTAGCCGAGGTGCAGCGCTGGTTTGTCGAGAACGGCGTCGAGTATGTGCGGGCTTACCCCAGCGCGTTGGTGGGCGATGCGCCGGGAGATCTCTTCGCGCCGGCGGCCGATAACTGGCGGCCGGAGGGCTGGCTCGCTCAACTCGGCTGGATCGGGGCGCTGGGGCACGAAGGCGGCCTTTTCGTCACTGTTGGCCGGAGGCCAAATCCATGAGAACCGCCGCTGTCATCACTCTCGTCACGCTGTTTCTCTGTGCGCGTTTCGGCGGTTCCGAGCCGGCGCCGCATCAGGTGGAAATGCAGATGCGCAACGTTAACCTGCACCTGAATCCCTCTGTCGTGCTCGAAGTCCGGAGCCTGCGCGGGCAGATGGTGGCAACCAGCGAAGGCAAACCCGCGACTCTCGATGACGTCAACTCGTTCATCGCGCGGATCGATTCCGCCGAGATTGCGGTCAGCACGAAGGTCATGTCGGACCTTTTCAACAAATACGTCTTCGCCTATCCTGGCGCACCCTTGAAGCAGATCGTCATGACGATCGAGCACGGCCGCCTTAAGCAACGGGGCGTGATGCACAAGGGCATCGACCTTCCCTTTGAGGCCGAAGGCAAGCTGGATGTCACGGCCGATGGTGAAATCCGCTTCCATCCCGACCAGGTGAGGTCCGCGCATATCCCGTTTAAGGGACTGTTGCATTTGTTTGGCGAGGACCTTTCCAAGCTGATCAAGGTGAGGGCCGATCGCGGCGTCACCTTGCAGGGAGACGATATTCTGCTCAATCTGAGCCGGATGCTGCCGCCCCCGCGAATCGAGGGCCGGGTGACGGCGGTGCGCCTGGAAGGTGATCGCATTGTGCAGACTTTCGGGTCCAAAGGCGCGAAGGCACTGGTGCTCCCCCGGAACGCTCGCAACTACATTTATTACCGGGGAGGCGTGCTGCGATTTGGCAAACTCACCATGATCGACACGGACCTGGAGATCGTCGACCAAAACCCGGCAGACCCGTTCGATTTCAGCGTGCCGGATTATAATCGGCAACTGGTCGCGGGTTACTCGAAGAACACCGCCTCACACGGCCTGATCGTCACGATGCCGGATTTCTCCGCGCTCCAGCGGCATAAGCCGTGAGTGCAGTTCGTTTTGTTGGACTGTACGATTTATCGTCATCACGCATGTTCCAGCCAAGGCGGACCTGCTGTCTAATCCATTAAAGAACGGTCCATATATGGAAGGCGCGTTCGACGCCCTGGAGTTCGCTAGTTACGTCCGGAACCGCTGGCTGACGTTGTGTATATCGTGCGGCGTCGGGCTCACCGTTGCGGTGATCGCGAGTTGGCTGTTGCCCAACCGCTACACTGCTACGGCGAGCATTCTCATCGATCCGCCGGGCGCCAACGACCCGCGGGCCGCGACCGCCGTGAGTCCCGTTTACCTGGAATCCCTGAAAACCTACGAGCGATTCGCATCGAGCGACACATTGTTCCTTCGCGCGGTTGAGGTGATTCGACCCACCGAAGCTAGCGGGAAAAAGTCGATCGAGTCGCTGAAGCGGCAGGTCTTGAAAGTGTCCAAGCCGCCCAGCACCGCGATGCTCGAGATCAGCGCTTGTTTGGGAGACCCCAAAAAGGCGCAGGCTCTGGCGCAGTACGTCGCGGAGCAAACGGTTGCGCTGAACCGATCCCTGGAGGCTGAATCCGCCGCCGAAATGACCGCTGAATATCGGACGCAGTTGAACGCTGCGTCAATACGCTACGCGAAGGCACAGCAGGCTCAGAGCGATTTTCTAGCGACGCAACCCGTGGACAGCCTGGAGAGTCAAGTCCAGGAAACGCTCGACCTGAAATTCCGGCTTGAACGGGACTTGACGGTGGCGCGCACCGAACTCGCGGACTACACGGCCCAGCAGCAAGCGATGCGGAAAAAAGCGCGGAATGCTGAGGAAGACGAGTGGCTCCGCCGGCAGATCACGTCAACGGAAGCCAAGGTGGGCGCAATGGTGAGCCAGACCCACGACTTGGCCGCGCTGCTGGCGAAGAAAGGGCCGGAGCTCGAACAGCGAAAGGCCCGCCGCGACGCCGTGGATGCGAATCGACGGGCGACACTGGCCGCTTACGAAGCGGCAAATACGAGGATGAACGAGATACTCTCGTCCAGCAAATTCCATGGCGAGCGGCTTCAAATACTCGATCCGGGCATTGTTCCGCAGCAGCCTAGTTCACCTGACATGTTTTTGAATGTGGCGGCGGCGCTGGTTCTATCGCTGATCGGCTCGCTAGTGTACCTGGCGTTCCAGTTCAGTTACTCCCGGGTGATCAGCGTGAGAGCCGAACGCACTTACAGCCTTCGCTAAAATGATTTCGATCTCGCGACGGTGGGACGACCGTGAGAACCTGATACCGGCGCTGGTCGGGATCTGGGCCGCGGCAATCGCGTCAGTACCGGAACCGAGGGTGAAGCTGCTGATCGCCGCCCCGGCGCTATTTGGGGCCATTGCCTGGTGGACGCTACTCAAGGCCGAGAGGTGGGTAGCATTGTTCCTGCTGGCCGCCATGCTGCTGCCGCCGCTGCCGGCGCCCATGGGAAATTCGGGCGTTCACGTTGCCCCGATCTTCGCGCTGCTGGGAATTGTCACTGGGATTATCAGGCCCGGTGAGTGGCGGGCATGGCGCGGGCCAGTGCCGCTTCTGCTCTTGGCGTTGCTTGCGGTGCTGACCGGGAGCACCGGATTCGCCGCTCTCTATTCCGGTTGGACGGTCGCGCTCGGGAGCCTCGCCCGGGTGCTGCTGTTTGGCATCGGCGCCTATTTATTTCTGTATACGCTGGCTGGACCCCGGAGCGTTGCTTGGGACCCGCTGCGCTTCACGCGGGTTCTGTTCCTGGCGGGAGCTTGCGGCGCGCTGTTCGCCTGCATCGACTTCTACTATCAATTACACTCGCCGGCGGGCCATGGAGAACAGTTCATCTGGGTGGGTCAGGACGTCTTCCGGCGCGCCCAGGGACTTTTCTACGAAGCCAGTACGCTGGGCAACTTCTGCGCCTTCTTTCTGGTGATGGTTCTGGTGGCACTCTTCCGGCCGCGCGGTGAACGGCCTTGCTCGCGGCTTCTGCTCGCGATGGGCGGAGCCGTCTTTGCGGCCGCGCTGATCTTGTCGTACTCGCGCGCGTCGTTACTTACCATCGCGGTGGCCGGATGCGCGTTCGTATACGTCCGGCGCTGGCCGATCCGCCGAGCCCTCGTCGCGGTCTGCTTGTCGCTCGGTTCCGCGGTTCTGTTCGTTAAGATGGCACTTCCGGCGGTTTCCTCCCACTATTGGACTCGTCTGGAGTTATCCATCCAGTACTTATGGTCGTCGCCCGATGGTGTTCTGTCGGGGCGCATCTCGACATGGAAAACGCTTCTCTATTTCCTGCTGCAACAACCGTGGCATGCGCTGTTCGGGGTCGGATACAAGACGCTGCCGTACAGCAACTTCACCGGCGCGACTCTAATCGCGGATAACACGTATCTGAGTCTGTTGGCGGAGACCGGCCTGGTGGGCTTGATCACGTTCCTGATGTTGAACATCGCGATTTTGCGCACGGGGCTGCGATGCGCCAGGTCCAATCAACCCCGCGCATCTTTCTTTGGAACCTGGATCTTCTGCTTTTGGACCGGCGAGGTGGTGCAAATGCTTTCGGGCGACCTGATCACGTACTGGCGTGTGCTGCCGATTTATTTGTGGGTGCTGGCGACGGCCGCCAGGGAAGCGAGCTGATGAACATCCTTTTTGTCGATCAGTTCAGCGAACCGGGAGGCGGACAGCGTTGCCTTATCGATCTTCTGGCCGGGATTGAAAGGCGGGGGTGTGCCGCGCGGGTGATGGCGCCTGGCGCCGGGAAACTATTGCAATGGAGCCGCGCGAACGGCATCTCTACCCATCAGTTGCCGATGGCGCAGTACCGGAACGGCAGCAAAACTGTGCGTGACGCGATCCGATATGCTGTCGATATTCCGCGCGTGGCGGCGGCTATCCACGGCGTAGTGCACCGCCACGCTATCGACGTGGTCTACGTCAATGGCCCTCGCGTGCTGCCCGCGACCGTCGGCCTCTCCTGCCCGATCATGTTTCACGCTCACAGCGTTGTTGCGGGCGCTCCCCGGCAAGTAGTGCAGTGGTCCCTGCAGCGAACCAACGCCACGGTAATGGCTGCCTCCGGATTTGTCGCCCGCGATCACAGGGACGCGCGTGTAATCTATAGCGGAGTGGCGGATCTGCAGTGCGGCCCCAGATCTTTCGGTGCCCGACCCGCTCGAATTGGAATTCTCGGCCGGATTGCTCCTGAAAAAGGCCATCTGGATTTTATACGCGCGTCGGAAATTATCGGCGGCCAGGCGGCTTTTCTCATTTACGGCGACACGCTGTTTTCAGATTCCACGTATTATCGCGCGGTGCGCGCCGCGGCTGCCAACACGCCGGTTCAGTTTTGCGGCTGGACGGATGATGTTTCAGCCGCACTGCGGCAGCTGGATATTTTAGCGGTTCCGTCCGGCCCAGCGGAAGCGGCGCCCAGGGTGATCATGGAGGCCCTTTCGGCAGGGACCCCGGTGGTCGCTTATAGATCCGGCGGCATTCCCGAACTGATCGAGCACGGCCGCACGGGAGAATTAACTGACCCCGACGCCGCTTCACTGGCGCGCGGCATCCTGGCACTAATAGCCGCGCCAGATCGAATGGCGCGCTTGTCGAGATCGGGCCGGGAAGAGTGGAGCCAAAGATTCAGGGTAGAGATGTTTCGGGATAATGTCTGGAATCTGATCGATCGCG
>DOZZ01000128.1:13460-15474 GCA_003517725.1 Bryobacterales bacterium
CGCGCCACCAGCGGAGCCCGCTGATAACCATCGGGATCATTGTGCGCAGGTGGTGAACAGCACGGCCCGCGATGAAACGGCCCTCGTAGAAAATTCTTCTCAAACGGAGCGGCAAGCTGATTTGGGCGGGGGGCAGGTGCGCGTCAAGCAATACGCGTGTCCGTTGAACCGGAAATAGACGGCTTCTTGCGAGACCGCAACGTTGCCGCGTTCCGCTCACTAAACAAAGGTGCAGCCACAACTCATTCTTGTTCGGCTGGTCGATGGCGGTGGCCGGCGAAAACGCGAACAGGTCGAACCAGCGCTTGATTAACGGGGAGAGTTGCGCGACCGCGTCACTGGCCGCGGGATTCATTTGGCATCCAAACCATTCCCGCGCCAAACGGAAGGCGATGGCTTCCAACGGCATCGGGTGGCATGCGCTCCAAAGGGCATCATCCGACGCTGATCGTTCGAGAAAGTGGGCGAGCTCATAAACATGCTGAATGCGCAGATTGCCTCGGAACAGATGGCGGACAAGGTGCATCGCGGAGTACGATAATCCGTCGGTAAGGCTGAGGGTAGGCAGCAGCAGGCCCCCGACGTTACGCACCACGCGCCGCTTCCAGAATTGGCCGACGTCCGCGACATCGAAGCGCTCTGTGTCCTGATCCCAGAAGCGAAAGTGCAATTCCAGGGCGGGCGGCATGTCCGGATCGTAATAGTCGTCACGCCACGTCCATCCCGTTTTTCTAATCATCACGGGGAGGTGATCGGCCGCATGACTATCGCGATCGTGCCAGGCTTCGTATCCGAGCGTTCGAACCGCGGCGAGCGCGGCGTGTAACGATTGGCGCGGGCAGTAGATGTCAATGTCGTATTGGGGCCGCTGTTGCGGATTCTCGGTATAGTATGGCCACTGCGAAAGGCCCTTCAACACGGCAAATTCAATGCCCCGGCGTTCCAGAACAAAGGCGATCTCACGGTGCGCCTCGATCAAACGGACGTGGCGCTTCGCGTTGTTGACCATGTTTCGATCGATTCGCGCCTGAACCTGACGCGGGAGCGATCCACGACAGCGCGCACCCAAGGCAAGCGTGATCCCCTCACGGTCAGTCGAGCGAAGAAGTTGTGGCCACTCCGACGCCTGTACCGCTTCCAGTTCAGCAGTGCTGCCTTTGTGAAAGCGGAGCGCCCGAAAGACCGGGAGAAGACGCATGGCATCAACCCCGGCTGTCCAGGAGGCGGCGTAGAACACACTCCGCGTCGGCGAGGTCCGCGTACGTGAGTGTCACGATGGGCAGGTCAAGAAGGCCGGAGAGAGCGCGTTTCTGTTCGGTCCGGACGCACTCGCTGCCGTAACAGATCACGGTTGACAGTCGCCGCAGCGCCTCACCGCGGGGAAACGGTTCCATCCGGGTCTTCACGGCGCCGCTCACCCGGTTCAGAAAAACCAGGTGGCTGGCCTTAGCCTCAAGCGCGACCGACAGCCCCAGTTCGGCGCTGTCGATCTCGAGATCAACTTTGCCGTTTGGCCGCAACTCGGGAAGGTAGCCCCGCAGCTCCGGAAAAAGAAGCCGCGCCGTCTCGCGAAAGCGAATGGAATAAGGGCGCCCGACGACGGTGTGGTCAGACCGGCTGCGTACGACGTGCGTGGCATCGTCCGAAAGATAGGTCCAGCCACGCCGGGCAAGGGCGTAGGCGAGCGAGGTCTTGCCGGCGCCGGAATCGCCGCAAAGTAGAACGGCATTCCCATCGAGCGCCACGCAGGAAGCATGCACGGGGGCCAGGTGGCGGGCGTCGATCATAACGTAAACCGCGGGTTCGAGGAAGTGATAGCGAAAATACGGACCGTCGGAAACAACGTCGCTGGTCAACCGGGCGAAACCGAAAGAACCGGCCAGGTCACAGACGGCGAAATTGTCAGGCCCATGGACGATCGACATCAGATGATTTTGGCCGACGGGCAGGGACGGCCGCGGTGAGGCCAGCGTGCCGCGCGTCTGGACCGCCACCCGAAACGTAACGTGATTCG
>DOZZ01000128.1:15655-15861 GCA_003517725.1 Bryobacterales bacterium
TCGGGTGAGTTCGTGACGATCTCAACCGCAAATCCCATCGGGTAGTAAAGCGCCTTCAGGGGCAGTGGAAAATCATAGGCGAGGGGGTCGCGGACATCCTGGAGGACGCTGGAGGTCAAGAACTCACCAGTGATATAGATCCAGTTTAGCGGCCGCGCGGAACAGAAATGACACGGCTCGGGCGAAGTTTAGGCCGCATCCCGCGC
>DOZZ01000309.1:0-4785 GCA_003517725.1 Bryobacterales bacterium
GACGTGTGGGAGCATGCCTACTACTTGAAGTATCAGAATCGCCGGCCGGAATACGTGGCCGCGTTCTACAACGTGATCGACTGGGACGCCGCCAGCGAGCGTTATAACCGGCTCAAGAAGACGGCCTAAGTTGGTTTCAGACTGTTTGTTGAGACGCGCAAACGCGGCGCGGGCTCCGGCGGCCTCCGCTTCGCGATGCACTTTCGCGTAGGTCTTGGCCAGCGCGAAGTAGACGCGGGCATCGTCGGGCGTGGAATTGCGCGCCGCGTTGGTTTCCTGGCTTAAGCGTGACCTTGGCATCCGGGACCACCGCGCCATTGGCATCTCACCCAGCCCGGACCGGACAGTCCAGAGGCGCCCCTTGCCATTTACAAAATCGCAACTAAATCGTTTTACTAACTGAAAAGATATGCGACCATGTTTCCTTTGTCAAGCCCTGAGCCGGCGCTTACGTTAGAATAAAAACGCTTGCACGGACTCCCGCATGTGCGCTGACTCCCCCGGTATTGAGAAGACCAACGCTCAAGCCAAGTCACTACGGGATTCGGTAGTCGATAAAGGTTCGTTGCGGCGCCCGGTAAGCCTGAAGGACCTGGCCAATCACCTGAACCTTTCGCCGACCGCGCTTTCGCTGGTCTTAAACGGATCGCCTCAAGCCAATTCCATTCCGCAGGACACCAAAGACCGGATCTTCGCGGCGGCCCGAAGGTTCAACTACCGGCCGAATTTTTTGGCGCGGTCGCTGCGGTCGCAGCGCACGTACTCCATCGGCGTGCTGGTTCCCGAGTTGAGTGCCGGTTATTCGGCCTTGGTTCTGAGCGGCGTCGAGGATTTCCTGATCAAAGCCGGCTACCTCTATCTCGTGACTAGCCACCGCCACAATCCCAAGCTCATCGAAGACTACCCGCAGCTGCTGTTTCAGCGCCGCGTGGAAGGCCTGATCGCGGTGGACACGCCGTGCGACCACGAACTGCCGTTGCCGGTAGTATCCGTGTCCGGGCACAAGCGCTTGCCGGGTATCACCAACATCGTGCTAAATCACAGCCGGGCGGCGGAACTCGGGTTGGAACACCTGGTGAGTCTGGGTCATCGGCGGATCGCCTTCTTCCAGGGACAGAGTTTTAGTTCGGACACGGAAGTCCGGTGGAATGCGTTCGAGTCGGTGGCGCGGCGCATGGGGCTGGTGGTGAACCCCAAACTGGTGGCGCAACTGAAAGGCGCGACGCCGTCGCCGGAATTGGGATACCTGGCGGCGATGGAAATCCTGGCGACCCGCGAGCCCTTTACGGCGCTATTCGCGTTCAACGATATTTCGGCGATTGGCGCGATACGGGCCTTTCGCGAGGCTGGCCTGCGGGTTCCCGAAGATGTCTCGGTGGTCGGGTTCGACGACACTTACGACGCGGCATTCCACATCCCGGCGCTCACCACCATACGCCAGCCGCTGGTGCGCATGGGCATGCTGGCCGCCGAGACAGTGCTGGCGAGCATTGCGGCGGACACGGCGGAGGCGGGAAGCGAAATTGAGGTGGAGCCCGACCTGGTGGTGCGCGAAAGCACGGCGGCGGCGCCTGCGCTGAGGCCCTCACCGGCCATACGCGCTGGTACCGATTGAAGAGCCCTGCTGTCAGTGCGGTAACGCACTGGGGCTTTGTGCTGACCGGCATCGTCACCACCATGCTGGGCCCGCTGCTGCCGGCGCTTGCAGCGCGCTGGGCCCTTAGCGACGAGCGAGCCGGTTACCTCTTCGCGGCTCAGTTCCTGGGCGCGCTAGGCTCGACGCTGGGTAGCGGATTTCTTTACGCGCGAGCGGGTTTTCTCGAAACCATGTCGGCCGGCTTCGTCTGCATGGCCGTCGGCGTGGCGCTGCTTGGGGGCCCCTGGTGGATGGGACTGAGCGCGGCGGCGGTGTGGGGCGTCGGCATTGGGCTGGTGGTGCCGGCATCCAACCTGCTCATGGCAGCTATGACGGCCAAGCACGGCGCGGCCGCCGCCTTGAATTGGCTAAACATGTTTTGGGGCGCCGGCGCGGTCAGCGCTCCGCTTCTGATTGCGATGGTTTTGCATGCCGGCCGCCTTGCGACGTTCTTGCTGGGCTTTGCCGCGATTCTGGTGGGCACCGCGCTGACCGCGTGGCTTTTCCGGCGCAAGACTGAGGGTTCGCCTCCTTTTCACGAAGCGGCAAGCGCCGGAGCGACGTTGGTTCCTCCCGTGGGATCGATTGCGGCGCTCACTGCCGCCTTGTTGTTCTTATACGTAGGCGTTGAAAGTGGAATCGCCGGTTGGATGCCGTCCTTCACGATGCGCGCTTTCAGACTAGGCGAAAGCGAGCGGGCCGTGGCGCAATCCGTTTTCTGGGGTGCGCTGCTCATGGGCCGCTTAGTGGCTCCGATTCTGCTCAAAAGACTTTCCGGTTCCGGATTGATCGTGATGGGCTCGACCCTGAGCTTCGCCGCGCTAGTGACGGTTCTGCTGACTTCGCGCTTGGCATTTGTGCTGGCGGGCGCGGGTCTGGCGGGCGCTGGATTGGCGGCAATTTATCCCACGGCGATCGCCATTTACTCAACGCGTTACGCTGTGTCGCCGCCGCCGAACGCCGGGTTTGTGTTCGCCGCCGGCGCGCTGGGCGGGGCGATCTTGCCCTGGTTGGTGGGAACGATTTCGACGGGCTTCCAAGACTTGCGGGCCGGGATGTTGCTGCCCCTGGCCTGTCTGGCCCTCATGACTGCGGTTCAACTGCGGATACGCCACCGCATTCGGGCCTCGCCGTAAACATTCTGAATAGCTGCTTCAATAGAAAGCATGCGGGTGATAGCCGGAGAGCTCCGGTCGCGATTGTTGAAAAGTCTTCCGGGCACCGAGGTCCGGCCCACGCCGGACCGTCTGCGGGAAGCGCTGTTCAGTATTCTGACGCCGGAGATCGAGGGCGCTACCTTTCTGGATGCCTACGCCGGCACCGGCGCCGTGGGTATAGAGGCGCTCAGCCGGGGTGCTGCGTACGCCGTGTTCGTCGAGAGCAACGCGGCGGCCGCGCGGGTGATCGAAGAGAACCTGATGGCGCTGGGGCTGACGCGGCGGGCCATGGTGGTGAAGGGCACGGTTTCGCAGACGTTGGGACGGCAGCGCGCCGACATCGCGTTTCTGGATCCGCCGTTCACGCGCGAACAGGAGTATCAGTTGGCGCTCGAAATACTGGCCAAGCACCCGCCGCGGCTGGTGATCGCGCAGCACTCGAAACATTTCGTGTTGGCTGAACGCTTCGCGCCGCTGCGGCGCACCAGGATGTTGCGGCAGGGCGACAATGCGCTGAGTTTCTTTCGGCCCGAAGAAGCGAAAGCCGAGACGAATCCCGATAGAGAACTATTCGCCGTGAGTGTTGAGGATGCCGGAGATCTAGAATAGGGCTATGAGCACTGCCCGGTACGTCCATTGGACTGACCACGAAATGTGGCTCGGGTACTTCGAGGACTTTCCTGATTACCTGACGCAAGGAGAATCGCTTTCTGAGCTTGAAGAGAACCTTCGCGACCTTTACAGGGATCTCACGAGCGGAGGCATTCCGGGTATCCGCAGAGTCGCCGAACTATCGGTCGGATGAAGCGGACGGATCTGATCCGCAAGCTGGAGGACGCAGGCTGCGTCCTGATCCGGCACGGCGGAAATCATGATTGGTATCGAAATCCGAAGACGGGCTATTCGCAGCCAGTGCCCAGGCACCGCGAAATTAATGAGCTCCTTGTCAGGAACATTTTGAAGAAACTAGGTGCGCAGTAGACGACTAAGTTTCTTTCGGCCCGAGCAGGCGCAGTTCGACGGGAGCTCCGGCGCCAACGCCCAGGCGCAGCGCGGCGGAGTCCTGATAACAGGCGATTTCGAGGAAGCCGGAGCTGCCGGCGATCGCGACCAGTTCACCGCCGCCAGCTTCGGTATAGCTTTGCACTAAGCGCGTGACGCGCTGCATGCCGATCGAAATTTCGAAGGCCTGCTGTTCGATCTGCGCCAAGGCCTCGAACGCGAAGTTGGTGATGATGTTGCCGAACGCGTCGATGGCGGCGATCTGCCCGGTCCAGCCGCGGCGCGCCGTGCGCACCGGTTCTTCGATCGTCAGCCGCAGGTAATTTTCAATCTCAGCACCCAGCTGAGAAGGCGCGACGCCGGAGGCCAGGTGGGCCGCGGCCGGCGCGAAGACATCGCGTCCATGAAAAGTCCGGCTGACCGATGGCAGAAAGTATTCCGCGGCATCCAGGCTGCGCACCGTGACTGGTTGCGCGCCCGCCAGGACCATCGACAGCAAACCGTTGTCGGGCGCCAGGAAAAACTGCCCGCCGGCTTCCGCCAGGATGGCGCGGCGCGCGCTGCCCACTCCGGGATCGACCACCACCACGTGCACCGTTGCGGGCGGGAAGTAGCGCCAGGCCTGCTCGATCAGAAAGGCCGCGCGGCGCACATCGTAAGCCGGAATTTCATGGCTGATGTCGACGATGCGCGCCTCCGGATAAATCGAGAGGATCACGCCTTTTATGGTGCCGACGTAGTGATCCGCGAGGCCGAAATCGGTGGTCAGGGTGATCACGGAAGGCTTGGAAATATTGGGCATTGGTAAACTGGAGGAAAGTGCAGCGGCATTACTTCGACCACAACGCGACTACGCCCGTCGCGCCGGAAGTTCTCGGCGCCATGACGGCCTGCCTGGCCGAAGTGTATGGCAACGCGTCCAGTATCCATCATTTCGGGCAGCGCGCCAAGCAGACGCTCGAGACCGCGCGGCGGCAGGTGGCGGAGCGC
>DOZZ01000309.1:4844-8681 GCA_003517725.1 Bryobacterales bacterium
CGGGCGTTGCGGCCCGATACCGCGTTGATCTCCGTGATGCACGCCAACAATGAAACCGGCGCACTGCAGCCCGTCGAGGCCATCGCGGCGATCGCGCGCGAGGCCGGCGTTCCCTTCCATAGCGACGGCGTGCAGGCGGCGCCACGGCTTCCGGTCAATGTGCGCGCGTTGCGCGTGGATTTCTATTCTCTGAGCGGCCACAAGATGTACGCGCCGAAGGGCATTGGCGCTCTGTATGTGCGCGAGGGATGCGCGCTGCGGGCAATCGCCTTCGGCGGCCATCATGAACGCGAGCGCCGGCCCGGCACCGAAAATGTCGCGGGCGCGGTAGCGCTGGGCGCGGCGGCGGCGCACGCCTGCGATAACACCGGCGCGTTGCGCGATCGTCTGGAGGCGGGCATCCTGGCCGCCGTGCCGGGCGTGCACGTGAATTGCGCCGACAGCCCGCGCTTGCCGAACACCACCAACATTCGCTTCGACGGCATTGCGGGCGAGCCCATGGTGATCGCGCTGGACCTGCGCGGATTCGCCGTCTCCAGCGGCGCCGCCTGTTCGAGCGGTGCGGTCGAGCCCTCGCACGTGCTGACCGCCATCGGATTGACGCCCGCCGAGGCGCGCTCGTCGATTCGCTTTTCGCTCGGAGCATCGAATTCCGAAGCCGATGTGGACGCGCTGATCGATGCCGTGCGCGACGCGGTACAGCACCTGCGCCGGATCGCCCCGCGTGAGTCCCGGAGCCTGGCCCATGCCTGATACTCCCATCGCGGTGGCCATGTCGGGCGGCGTCGACAGCTCGGCTGTAGCCGGGCTGCTGGTGGAGCAGGGGCACGCCGTCGTGGGCCTGACCATGCAGCTGTGGAACCAGCGCCGCCTGCCGCAACTGGCGGCCGACTCGGGCAGTGGCCGGTGCTGCTCCCTCGACGATGTCTACGACGCGCGGCGCGTGGCCGAGCAGTTCGGCATCCCGTATTACGTGGTCAATTTCGAGGAGCAGTTCGAGCGCCAGGTAGTCCAACCATTTGTGGACGATTATCTGGCCGGGCGCACGCCGGTGCCCTGCACGCTGTGCAACAACTTCATCAAGTTCGACCAGTTTCTATCCATGGCCGATGCCGTGGGCGCCGAGAAGATCGCCACCGGCCACTATGCGCGCATCACGCAGAATCCGCACACCGGCCGCTACGAGATGCGGCGCGCCGTCGACAGCAGCAAAGACCAGACCTATTTCCTGTTTGGCCTGACCCAGCAGCAGTTGGCCCGCACGCTGTTTCCCCTGGGCGAGCGTAACAAGAGCGAGGTGCGCGAGATGGCGCGTCGCATGGCTCTCGCGGTGGCGGAAAAGCCCGAGAGTTACGAGATCTGCTTTGTCCCGAACGGCGATTATGCCGCGTTCATACAGGCCTATTTAGAAGATAAGCAGCAGCCCGCGCCGCACTCGGCGGGCAGGATCGTCGATAGTGCCGGCGCCGCCGTGGGCGCGCACCGGGGCGTGCATCACTTTACGGTGGGCCAGCGCAAGGGTCTCGGCATTGCCGCCCCCGAGCCGCTCTACGTCATCTCGACCGACGCCAATACCAACACCGTGACGGTGGGCTCGAACCGGCAACTGCTGCGTTCCACGCTGATCGCCGCGGACATCAACTGGATTGCGGTGCCCGGTATCGGCGCGCCGGTGCGGGCCCAGGTGAAAATCCGGCATCGGCATGAGCCCGCCGATGCCACGCTCTACCCCGCCGGCGACGGCCGCGCGGAGGTGCGCTTCGACGAGCCGCAGCGCGCCGTCACCCCCGGACAAGCCGCCGTGTTCTACCAGGGCGACCTGGTTCTGGGCGGCGGCTGGATCGAATAGTCCGGTGGCACGGCCGCGCTCCCGTTTTCGAAATCTGCTGGAATACGCGGCGGCTCTGTGGCTGGTGGGCACCCTGCGGTTCACGCCGCGCGGCTTCTCCGAATGGCTGGGGCGGCGCTACGCATCGCTGCTCGACCGGCTGATCCCGCGACTGCGGCAAGCCGGGCTCGGCAACCTCGAACGGGCTTTGCCGGAAATGAGCGCGGAGCAGCGCGCGCGCACTATCGATGGCGTGTTCGCCTCCATCGGCCGAACGCTGGTGGCCTTTGCGAAATTCCCCGGCATCCGGCGCGAAAACGTCGGCCAGTGGATTCGCTACGAAGGTTGGGAGCACCTGGAGCGCGCCCACGCGCGCGGTAAGGGCGTGCTCTTCGCCACGGCGCACCTGGGCAATTGGGAGCTGAGCGCCTTCGCCCACGCTCTGCTTTCACGCCCGATGCATGTGCTGGTGCGGCCGCTCGACAATCCGCTGCTCGAAGATTTTGTCGAGCGCCGCCGTGCGCTCTCGGGCAATACCATCCTGGCCAAGAAAGATTTTTTGCGGCCCGTGCTGAAAGCTCTGGCGCGCAACGAGGCCGTCGGCATTCTGGTGGACCACAACGCTCTCGCCGGCGAGGGCCTCTTCGTCGACTTCTTCGGCATCCCGGCCTGCACCAGCCCCGCCTTCGCCAGGCTTGCCGCCCGTAGCGGCGCGGCCGTGGTGCCCGGCTTCGCGTACTGGTCGGCCACGGAGCATAAGTATGTGCTGCGCTTCCATCCGCAACTCGAGATCACCGGCGACGTTCTCCATGACACCGCCACGGTGCAGCAAGCGGTGGAGCAGGCCGTGCGGGCCCACCCGGACCAGTGGCTATGGGTGCATCGGCGCTGGAAGACGCGGCCCGAGGCGGAAACCGGCCGGGCGGCCGCGGCTTCTCCCGTGATCCTGTAGCATGGAATAGATCCTGCATGTCGTCCGATTCGCGTAAGTACCTCTTGGTTTATGCCTCGGTCGTGGCTCTTACGCTGGCAGCGCTAGGCTGCTCCAAGCTGCTCGGACCGTTCATCCAACCGAATTATTTTCTGCCGTTCATCGCGGCAGTGCTGGTCAGCACGCGCTGGTTTGGGCGGGCCGGGGGCGGGCCGGCGGCCGTGCTGGCCACCCTGGTGGTGGGCTACGTCTACATCCCCGGCTGCCTGGTGGACTGGCATGAAAGCATCCGGCTGCTGACCTTCACCGTGGTCTCGGTGCTGATTGTGCAACTGACGCATGAGATGCGCTCGAGCCAGCAGCGTAGCGCCGCCATGCTCAGCAGCATCTGCGACGCGGTGGTCGTGACCGATAAACAGGGCAATATCGTGTTCGTCAATGAGGCCGCCACGCACCTGTCCGGCAAGTCCCTCGAAGAGTCGCGCGGGCTGCCGCTCGACCAGGTGTACGGTCTCCGCAACGAGGAAACCGGCGAGCCGCAAAGCATCGCGATCACCGACGTTCTGCAACAGGGCGTGACCGTGACCGCGCCGCGCTCCGGCCTGTATTCGCAGCCCGACGGCCAGCAGATCAGCCTGGAAGAGAGCATTGCGCCGATTCGCGACGATGACGGCAAAGTTACCGGCGCGGTGCTGCTGCTACGCGACGTGACGCAGCGCCGGCAGGTTCAGGACCAGCTGACGCAGTCTCAAAAAATGGATGCCATCGGCCGCCTCGCGGGGGGCGTGGCGGGCGACTTCAATAACCTGCTGACCGTCATCACCGGTTATAGCGAAATGCTGACCGCCGAGATGCAGAGCACCAACCCTCTGCGCCGCTTCGCCGAGGAGATCTTCACCGCCGCCGAGCGCGCCGCGGGCCTGACGCGCCAACTGCTGGCGCTCAGCCGCGGGCAACTGGTGCAGCCGCAGGTGCTCGACTTAAACCTGCTGCTCGCCAACATGGACAAAATGTTGCGCCGGCTACTGGGCGACCAGATCGGCCTGGTGCTGCTGCCCGGCGAGGGTCTCGGCAAAAT
>DOZZ01000309.1:8772-9494 GCA_003517725.1 Bryobacterales bacterium
ATGTCGAAGGGCGGCAAGCTGGTGATCGAAACTTCCAATCTGGAGGTGGCGGCCGGCGCGGAGCAGCGCGTACCCGGGCTCACGCCGGGCAGCTACGTGCTGCTGGTGGTCAGCGACAACGGCTCCGGCATGGACACCGTCACGCGGTCACGGCTCTTTGAGCCGTTCTTCACGACCAAAGCCCAGGGCAAGGGCAGCGGTCTGGGGCTCTCCATCGTGTACGGCATTGTGCGGCAAAACCAGGGGCACATCAACGTCTATAGCCAGCCCGGCTCCGGCACCATCATCGAAATCTATTTTCCGCGCGTCAAGGATGCGCCGGAACCGGTCCGCCGCCGGCGAGTCAGCGGCCCCACCGGAACCGAAACGGTCTTGATTGCCGACGATGAAGACAGCGTCCGCAAGCTGGTGATGGCGGTGCTGGCCACCAACGGTTACACCGTGCTCGAAGCGCGCAATGGCAAGGAGGCGCTGGACCTCTACCAGAGCAATCGCAAGCGCATCGACCTGGTGCTGACCGACGTCGTGATGCCCGAGATGAACGGTTTCGAGCTGGGTGAGCGTGTCTCGGAGATGGACCCCAGCCGCAAAGTGTTGTACATGTCCGGCTATCGCGACAACCAGGTCGGCGGGGCGGAAGAAGAGGGGCGCCGTTTGCTGTTGCACAAGCCCTTCACTCCGGATGTGCTGCTCAAAAAAGTGCGAGAAGTTCTGGACGCGGT
>DOZZ01000309.1:9771-11483 GCA_003517725.1 Bryobacterales bacterium
CCGCCATCGGTGAGAATAGACGTAGGGCGTACCCACTATTGGTGCATGCCCCGCAGCGCTCGTTTGGTGCTTACCGGTCATGCCCACCACATCACGCAGCGCGGCAATAACCGCGAGAACATCTTTGCCGGTGACGATGACCGCGCCTGCTACCTGGATCTGCTGGGTCGCCACAGCCAACTGGCTGGGCTCGACATCGCCGGCTACTGTTTGATGTCGAACCACGTCCATCTGGTCGCGATTCCGCAACAGCTCGGTAGCCTCGCCATCGCGCTGCGCCGCGCGCACAGCGAATACGCCCAGCAATGGAACCGGCGCAACCAGCGTAGCGGCCATCTGTGGCAAAATCGCTACTACTCCTGCGTTTTGGACCGGCGGGGGTTTTGGACAGCGTTACGCTATGTCGAGCGCAATCCGGTGCGCGCCGGGATGGTGGACAAGGCCCAGGACTGGGCCTGGAGTAGCGCGCGCGAGCATTTGGAACAGCGCGCGAGCGGCCCTCTGCCGCTGACATTGGAAGAGTGGCGGCACAGTTTTACGACCGCTGAGTGGTCGGCCGTGTTGGAAGAGAATACGTTGGAAGAGGAGGACCGGTTGCGGCGCGACACGCGCAACGGATGGGCGGCCGACGACATGGAACTGCGGGAAGCGGTGGAACGCGTGATCGGGCGACAAGCACGGCCATGCCGCTCGGGGCAGCCGAAGCGAGTATATGCGGGACCGTTATGAACCCACCGCAGTTAGGCAGAACTACTTATTCCTCGTCGATCAGAAGGCGGGTCCGTCCCTGGTGGTCCTCTTTGACCTTCCGGAGGACTGCGGATTTCCAGTCATTGCCTGCAGCATCCGTTGTTCCTCGATGCGCTGCAAGCACCCCTTCAAAAAATCGATCTCCAGGGTCTGCTGACCTACTTTCCGTTCCAATTCCGCTACCCGGCCCTCGGACGAACGTGGGTTCCCGTTGCCGGAAAACGCGTTGCCTGGACCCTCCCGGAACTCCTTCCGCCAGCGGTGCAGCACGTTGGGACTCACTTCCATCCCCCGCGCCACTTCCGCCATCGGAACGCCTTGTTCCAGCCGCCTGACGGCGGCCAGCTTAAATTCCTTCGTGAACTGCCTGCGTGACAACCCCATAACTCAATTCTCCATTCAATGAAAAATGAGTCTTAACTGTTTGTCTCAAAATTGGGGCCAGGTCCATGGCCCTTCTTACGCACTTCGCCGAAAGGCGTTTGCAAGGTGCCATCGTCGTTGATTTACGAATAGCTCGCAGAAAATACCTGTCAAACAAATCACTTTCGGCGAAAGCTTGGCCCCCGTATTGCTCGATTTATTTGAGGAGAAACTATGACCAACTCGTTGAAAGTGTTACAGGCCTGTGCGCTCACTGTCGGATTGCTCTGGGCGGTATCGGCACCAGCACAAGAGAAAAAGGGAGATAGCGTCACGGTAACGGGTTGCCTGGCCAAAGGTGACCAGGCCGGCGAGTATTCCATAACAGGCGATGACGGCAAGACCTATGGGCTCAAAAGCACCACGGTCAAGCTGGACTCGCACCTTGGACACAAAGTGACAGTGACCGGCACCATCAGTAAGCTGGAGAACCCCACGAAAGAGGAAGCCAAGACGGGCAAGGCTGAGGCGGGGGATGTTAGCGTTTCAAATCTGACGATGGTTAGTACAACCTGCCCGTAACGAACACCTGGGCGAAA
>DOZZ01000111.1:0-733 GCA_003517725.1 Bryobacterales bacterium
GACGTAGTCGAAGGCCTGCTCAAAATGGTGGATATCTACGACGCGCGCGACGCCTATCCGGCGGACCTATCGACCGGCTACCGGCGCGCCGTGGCAATCGCCCGCGCCATTGCCGCGCAGCCCCAGTGCATCCTCTACGACGAGCCCACCACCATGGTGGACCCCATCATGTCCGACCATCTCACTACGCTGATGCTGCGCCTGAAGAATCAGCTGAAGCTGACGTCTATTGTCGTGACGCATGACCTCGACCTGATGCGCCGCGTGGCCGACTCTGTGGTGTTTCTGTTCGACGGGAAAATCATTTTTTTCGGATCGCCCGCCGAGCTGGCCAAAGCGGAGCACCCGCATATCCGTGAATTCCTGGAAATGGATCGGGTGGTGCGCGGTGCCGGAAACGCTCCTGCTAGCGAGCCCCGGCAATCAGCGTGATGCCGCACAGAATCATGCCCAGTGCTACGTACTTCGGGCGTGTGATCGGTTCGTTGAAGAACAACCGCGACCAGATCATGGTCCACACATAACCCAGCGAAACCATCGGATACAGCACCGAGAGTTCGCCGTGCCGTATCCCCAGTACGAAAAATACCGACGAAGTCAGAAATAGCGCGACGCCCACGGCCGCCGGCAGGCTGATCACGTGGCGGTAGCCCATTTTGAGCCGGTCCGCGCCCTTCTTGAGGAACACGGCGCCGAACGATCCGATCAGCGAAGCGATCAACACCAGCACCAT
>DOZZ01000111.1:916-2283 GCA_003517725.1 Bryobacterales bacterium
ATGACGCCGCCCATGATAATCGCAATGCCCGCTACCTTCATCAGGTTGACCTCTTCATGGAAGAAGAACACGCTCAGGATCGTGACCCACACGTAGGTGAGCGCAATGACCGGATACAGCAGCGACAACTCGCCATCGCGCAACGCGAGCATCAGCAGCACGGTATTGATGCCGTAGAGGGCGTAACCAGCGATCAGCGGCAGGTCTGTAAGGATGCGGGCAACCTCAAAGTGCTGCAGTTGCGTGCCGCCGATCTTCATAAATACCTGCGCCGCCGCGCCCAGCACGGTGCAGATAAAAACCAGCCCCACCGACTGCAGTTTGGTGAAGGGAACGTGCGCGGTTTCGGGCAAAGTGGTGGCCGACGTGTTCATCGAGGCTTACCAGCAGGATAGCAGGGGTTTAGCCGGTGGCGTGTATGCCCTCGGCAAACGCCGCCCACAAAAGGCGATGGGCCGCGCCACATACCGATTGGGTACAATTGAATCCGTGGAGCAACAAAATTCTGGCGGCCGTACCGCCGCGGTGCCGCCGGTCGTGAGCGAGACAAAGCCCAAAGAGTCATCGAAAGAAGTCGCGCGCGGCTTTATCGCCGAGTGGACCGTCACCATCCTGCTGCTACTGTTCGGCACCACCACCCTGGTGCAGGCGTTCGTGATCCCCACCGGCTCCATGGAAGATACGCTGCTGATCGGCGACCATCTGCTGGTGGATAAGCTGGCCTATGCCCCGGCCGGCGCCATCAGCAAGAATTTTCTGCCCTACACGCCCGTCAAGCGCGGCGACATCATTGTGTTCCGTTATCCGGTGGACATCCAGCAGACCTTCGTAAAGCGCTGCATCGGGGTTCCCGGCGACCACATTCGCCTGCTCAACAAGCAGGTCTATCTGAACGGCCACCTGCTGAACGAGCCGTACGTGGTGCACAAGAGCAGCTACATTGAGGCCTACCGCGACAATTTTCCGGGCGAGCCGAACTCCATGATCTCGCCGGATGCCGTGACCATGCTCGAAAAGAACGTGGTCAACGGAGAAGTGGTGGTGCCGCCCGACCATTACTTTGCCATGGGCGACAACCGCGACTCGTCGCTCGACAGCCGCTACTGGGGCTTCGTGCCGCGCGAGAATATCATCGGTAAGCCGCTGATCATCTACTGGTCCTACGACGCGCCCACCGAAGCGCTGTCGAGCCCGTCGATCGGCATCGACCACATCATGGATCTGGCCACGCACTTCTTCACGAAGACGCGCTGGAGCCGCACGCTCAACCTGATCCACGGCTACAACCTGAACTAGGCACGCACATGCCCAAATCCCCTTACTACGGCCTGATTCTGGCCGGCGGCAGAGGCACGCGCTTCTGGCCC
>DOZZ01000111.1:2529-6166 GCA_003517725.1 Bryobacterales bacterium
TGCCCGAAGTTCCGGCCGAGCAGATTCTGGCCGAGCCCGCGCAGCGCAACACCGCTCCGGCCATCGGCCTGGCCGCGCGGATTATCGAATCGCTCGACCCCGAAGCCGTGATGGGCGTGTTCCCCTCCGACCACGTCATTACCGACACCGCCACGTACAGCGATCTGTTGCGCACGGCGTTCCAGGCCGCGGAATCCGGCAGCATCGCAGTGCTGGGCGTGGCTCCGCGCTGGGCCGAAACCGGCTATGGCTACATTGAATTCGGTGCGGGCGCGCAGCCCGGCGCCGTGTCCGATGTGCAAAGTTTTCGCGAGAAGCCGGATGCCGCCACGGCTGCTCGCTACGTCGAATCCGGCAGGTTTTTCTGGAACGCCGGCATGTTCTTCTGGAAGGCTCGGGTCGTGATGGAGAACCTGCGCCGGCATCTGCCTACGACGGCCGCGCTGCTCGATGGCCTGCCGTGCTTCGGCTCGCCCGAATTCGCGCCGGCTCTGGCCAAGACATTCCCCCAGTGCGAGAACATCTCAATCGATTACGCGGTGCTCGAAAAAACGCGCGCTGTGGTGGGCGTGCCGTGCCCCGAGTTCGGATGGAACGATGTCGGCAGTTGGGAAGCCCTTTACGATCTGCTGCCGCGCGACGAGGCCGGCAACGTCTCGCGCACCGAGCTGCTACCCAGCGACAGCAGCGGCAACTTCGTCTATTCCGGCGGGAAACTGGTTGCGCTGCTGGGCGTAGATGATCTTGTCGTGGTGGACACGCCGGACGTCCTGCTGATCGCCAAACGCAATCGCTCGCAACAGGTGGGCGAACTAGTGAAACGACTGGAAAGCCAAAAACGCGACGAACTCCTATAAAAAAAGTGGGGCTGGTTTCAACCCGCCGCTCGCCTGAAACCGCCCCACCGCTGACTTAGTTCGGCTGCAGCACGCTGTCGATCACGTGAATCACGCCATTCGACTGCATCACGTTGGGGATCGTCACCATCGCGGTGCCGCCTTTTTCATCCTGCAGCATGATGCCGCTGCCGTGCATTGTCGCGGTCAGTTCGTCGCCCTGAACCGTCTTCACCATGGCCTTGCCGTTGCCGGCCTTGATCATGCGCTTCAAGTCCGCCGCGGTCACGCGGCCGGCCACCACGTGGTAAGTCAGAATCTTGTTGAGCGTGTCTTTATTCTCAGGCTTCACCAGCGTATCCACCGTACCGGCCGGCAGCTTGGCAAAGGCTTCGTTGGTTGGCGCGAACACCGTGAACGGACCCGCGCCCTTCAGCGTGTCCACCAGGCCCGCAGCCTTCACCGCGGCCACCAGGGTGGTGTGGTCGGCCGACTTCACGGCGTTGTCGACGATGTCTTTGCTGGCGTACATCTTCTGTCCGCCGACCATCGGATTTTCTTTAGCAAAGGCCGGTGCGCCGAGGCTCAATACGAGCAGGCCCATCCCGAGTAATGTTACTTTTTTCATGTGTTTTGTTCCCTCTGTCAATGGATACGATGCGGCCTTGGGAACAGATGGTGGATTACTTTGCAGGGCTGTCTCTCGGCCTACACAAGTTCCTGCAAAAGTAATTAGCCCGACAAAGTTTCATGGCGCACGAAAAGCGATGATCAACGCGTTACAGACCGGCGGGCTGAAAAGCCCGCTGCAGGATGAATCCTGCCCCACTTACGGACCAACGGTTTGCCTTGGAATCAGCCGGTTGATTTTTTCTGTTCTGCTAGACCGCCTCGCCGTCGCGATGCACCCTGCAGCCAGCCGAACCCTCTTCCACCTTGTAGCTCTCGACCTTCGAACCGTGCACGCCGGCCTTCGTGCGCTCCAGCAGCGCCGTCTGTTCCGCCGCGGACATCGGCTGAAATGCCTTGCACGCCGCGACATTGTGCTCCAGTTCCGTGACGGTCGTCATGCCTGAAACCAGCGTGTCGATATTCTGGCTCCACGTGAAGCGCAGGCATTCGTCGATGCTGGCAATGCCGTGCCCCGTGATGCCGCCGATGGCGTTGCTCTTCATCGCGAGCAAGCCCATACCGCGGGCCCGCACCTTCGGCAGCACGTTTTTGATGAAGCTCAAATAATGCGGATCGATCAGGTTCACCGGGTGCTGCACCGTCTCCCATCCATCGAATGCGGCCAGGAGCCGCTGGTGCACGGCGGGGTCGTGATGCCCGGTGAAGCCGATGTGCCGGACTTTGCCCTGCTGCTTGGCCTTCACGAAGGTTTCGAGCGAACCGCCGGGCGCTAGAATCTGGTCCACCTCAGCTTGCGTGCTCACCTGGTGGCAGCACCACAGATCGAGATAGTCAGTGCGCATGCTGCGCAGGCTGGTTTCGAGCTGCTGCATCGAATCGGCCGCCGTGTATTTGTGCGCCTTGGTCATCAGGTGGATCTTCTGGCGCAGCCCGCCCTCGAGTGCTTTGCCATAGGTGATGTCGCTCGCGCCGTCGTGATAGAGCGCCGCCGAGTCGAACATATTCACGCCCAGGTCGATGGCGCGATGGATGATGCGCACGCCTTCGTCCTCGCCCTTGGTGCGCATGTGATAGCCGCCCACGGTGATGCGCGAGATGCGCATGCCGGTCTTGCCTAGCGTGGTCATGGGCATTGGCGCGTCAGCGGCCGCGGCCGTCAGGGAAAATGCGGTGGAGGAAAGTAGAAAGGTACGGCGATCCATGCTGAGCCTCTTTCGCGGCTCATCATATCGCGATTACGCTTGCGGGGTCGCGGCCGCCAACTCCCGGTGCACCGCGTCCAGCACGCCGTTCACGAAATGCACCGACTCTTCGCCCGCGAACTGGCGCGCCAGCTCCAGTGCCTCGTCGATCAGCACCGGCGGCGGCGTGTCCGTCACCAGCATTTCGTAGACGGCCAGCCGCAGAATGTTGCGATCGACGGTCGGCATGCGCTCCATGCGCCAGTGCGCCGCGTGGCGTGTGATGCGCGCGTCGATATCGGCCTGCCGGTCGATGGTGCCGCGCACCAGTTCTTCGAGAAACGTGTCGCGCGGAACGCGCTCGGCTCCCTCCGGCACCGCCAGCGAGGAGTAGAACCCTTCGAGCGCCTCGGCTGGATCCTGTTTGCGCATGTCCAGGAGATACAAAATCTGAACGGCGCGCTGCCGGGCCTTGTGTCGCGAGGGCATGCTTACGATTTCGGCTGCAGGTCGCGCAGCAGGTTGGCCATTTCGATGGCGGTCATGGCGGCATCGAAGCCCTTGTTGCCGGCCTTGGCGCCGGCGCGATCGATGGCCTGCTCCACCGTGTTGGTGGTCAGCAGGCCGAAGCCCAGCGCCACTCCAAACTCCGTGGCAATGCGGGCCAGGCCGCTGGCCGCCTCGCCCGCGACATAGTCGAAATGCGGGGTGTCGCCGCGGATCACCGCGCCCAGGCAGATCAGCGCGTCGTGCCGCCGGCCTTGCGCCAGCGCCCGGGCCGCCACCGGCAGCTCCCACGCGCCCGGCACGCGCACGATCTCCAGATCGCCATCGGCGGCTCCGGAGCGGCGCAGGGCGTCCAGCGCACCCGCCAGCAAGCGGTCCGTGATGAAGCTGTTGAAACGCGCCACCACGATGCCGAACTTCAGCCCCGTCGCCGACAGCTTTCCTTCTCGAATGGGTAACTCCAACCGTCTCCTCCGAAAA
>DOZZ01000111.1:6215-7153 GCA_003517725.1 Bryobacterales bacterium
GCGCGCGTGCCCTCGCGGCGGTCGTCGCTTGACGAACTCAACCCGAAGGCGATCGATTCAAACCGCAGCCCCACGTCGATGCCCTGGTCCGCGCCGGCATCCACCGCTTGCAGCGTCAGGCCCACCGCCACCGGGCTGTTGGCCAGCACTTTGCGCACCCATTGCCGGCAGAACGGGATCACCTCATCGTGCGGCGTCACGTAGTTCACCAGCCCGTAACGGTAAGCTTCCGAGGCATCCACCGTGTCGCCGCTCATCAGCAGTTCGAGCGCCCGGCCCCGGCCGATCAAGCGCGGCAGGCGCTGCGTCGCGCCGTACCCAGGGGTCAATCCCAATTTCACTTCCGGCTGCCCGAATTTAGCGTTCGGCCCGGCCACCCGAATGTGGCAGCACATCGCCAGTTCCAACCCGCCGCCCAAGGCATATCCATGAATAGCGGCCACGGTCGGCTTGCGCAGCTTTTCCAGGTCCCGGAAAACGCCCTGACCCAGCGTCGAAAGACGCTCGGATTCCATGGCCCCGGCGGCTTCTATTTCGCTAATATCGGCCCCCGCGACGAACGCCTTGCCGCCCGCGCCTGTCAAAATCATGGCCCGCACCGAAGGGTCGTCGGCAACCCGGTCGACCACCCCGCGCAGGTCCTCAATCAGCGCCCGATTGAGGGCATTTCGCTTCTCGGGCCGGTTGATTGTAACGAGTGCAATCCCATCCTCGTTTGTCTCGAACAGTATGTGGCTGAAGGACATATGGGATAATCCCACTACAAGGCCTCAATCATACCGCATGGACCGGGAATACATCCGCAACTTCTCTATCATCGCCCACATCGATCACGGCAAGAGCACCTTGGCGGACCGCCTGCTGGAGGTCACCGGCGCGCTTTCGCAGCGGGAAATGATGGCGCAGGTGCTCGACTCCATGGACCTCGAGCGCGAGCG
>DOZZ01000111.1:7378-7636 GCA_003517725.1 Bryobacterales bacterium
CGCGAGCGCGGCATCACCATCAAAGCGCATGCCGTGCGTCTGAACTACCGCGCCGATGACGGTAAGGATTACCAGCTCAACCTGATCGACACCCCCGGCCACGTCGATTTCAGCTACGAAGTTTCGCGCAGCCTGCAGGCCTGCGAGGGCGCCCTGCTGGTGGTCGATGCGTCGCAGGGCGTGGAAGCGCAGACGCTCGCCAACACCTACCTGGCGCTGCACCATAACCTCGAAATCATTCCGGTCATCAACAAGATC
>DOZZ01000196.1 GCA_003517725.1 Bryobacterales bacterium
GGCGTGATCTGCAGGTGCAGCGTGGCGGCCGCGGCCGTCGGCGTCAGCCGCGGATCCACTACGATCAGCGCTCCGCCGCGGCTCTTCTGCGCTTGAAAATACTGCATCACGGGCGGCATGGTTTCGGCCGCATTGCTGCCCATCAGCAAAATGGTTTCGGCGTTCGGAATGTCGGCCAGCGGAAAGGGCATGCCGCGGTCCACGCCGAAGGCCTTGATGGAAGCCGCGGCGGCCGATGACATGCAGAAGCGCCCGTTGTAATCGATCTGCGAAGTGCGCAGGGCGACCCGGGCGAACTTGCCCAACTGGTAGGCCTTTTCGTTGGTGAGCCCGCCGCCGCCGAAGACGCCCACCGCGTCACGGCCATAGCTTTCCTGCGTGCGGCGTATGGCCCCGGCGATGCGGTCGAGCGCTTCGTCCCAGTCAGTCGGCCGCAACGCGTCCGAGCGTGTATCGCGCACCAGCGGCGTCAGCAGCCGCTCCGGATGATCCAGCAACTCCGCGGCGGTCCAGCCCTTTTGGCACAGACCGCCCTTGTTAGTCGGAAAATCGCGCGATTCCACCGACCATTTTCGAGACGCCGTTTGCCGCAGGTGCATACCGCACTGCAGCGCGCAATACGGGCAATGCGTGGGATGCAGATCCAAAATCGGCGCGGCTTCAGGCCGTCCGTGCATAGGCCTCGACTTCATCCTCCGGCAGAATGCCAGCGCGCACCGCGGCGTCCACCGGCCACGTTTCTTTCCAATACTTCTGCAAGCTCAGCAGTGCCGTGACGCCGACGAGCACCAGCAGCGTCAGCACCGCGAAACCAATGCCGAAGCTGCCGGTCTTGTCTTTCACAAAGCCCAGCAGCGACGGCAGCAGGAAGCCGCCGAAGCCGCCCGCCGCGCCGATGACGCCGGTCATGATGCCGACCGAATTCGCGAAGCGCTGCGGCACCAGTTGGAACACCGAGCCGTTGCCCATGCCCAGCAGCCCCATGCCGACAGCCAGGAACGCCAGCGCCAACCAGGCCGGCGGCAGCGTCGCGACGCCCGCCAGACACGCGCCCGCGCCCGCCAGCAGACCCACCAACAGGCGGTAGCCGCCAAAGCGGTCCGCCAGCATGCCGCCCACCGGCCGCAAGAAGCTGCCGAACAGCACCACCAGCGTGGTGAAGTCGCCCGCCATCACTTTGCTCAGGTGATATTGATCGTGGAAGAAGATCGAGAGATAGCTGGCCAGTCCCACGAAGCCGCCGAAGGTCAGGCTATAGAAGAAGCAGAACCAGCCGGTGTCGGGCACCTTCAGCACGGCCGCGTAATCGCTCCAGCGCTTGACGGGCCGCTTGCCGGGGGCGTTCTTGGCCATCACGAAAAACACGATCCAAACGGCCACCACCGGAATAATCGCGATCCCGAAAACGTTGCGCCAGCCCAGCGCCTGCGCCAGCCGCGGGGCAAACAAAGTCGCCAGGATGGTCCCGCTGTTGCCCGCCCCCGCGATGCCCATGGCCAACCCCTGGTGCTCCGGCGGATACCACGCGCTGGCCAACGGCAGCGCCGCGGCAAAGCTCGCGCCCGCAATGCCGAGCAACAGCCCCAGCCCCAGAAACGCACCGTAAGTGCCGGCCACCAGCCACGCCAGCAGCAGCGGCAGTACCGTCGCGCCCAGCCCGATCAATCCCGTGAGGCGGCCGCCCAGGCGTTCCGTCATCCAGCCCAGAATGGGGCGAAAGAACGATCCGCCAAGCAGCGGCAGGGCCGTCAGCAAGCCCTTTTGCGTGGCTGAAAGATGATACGCCTCGCCGATAAACGGCCCCAACGGTCCGAGGATCACCCAGACCATAAAGCTGACATCGAAATACAGAAAAGCCGATACCAGAGTGGGAGCGTGTCCCGCCCGGCGGAAGTCGCGAAAGGACATAGTTTTCCTTAGGGGTTGATTTGGAGACTAGCGACGGGGCAGAAAACTTGACGGGGGTGAAGGCTCTGCAGCTACTGAGTGCAGAAATTCAATCTTAGCACGTGCGCATTCTAAGCCGGAACGGGCTCGGTCGAATTAGCGATGTCCGTTCGCAAGCGGCTCGCCTCCCAGCGCAGATAGACGGCCGCCCCCACCATACCCAGGCTCGTAGCCACCAGAATCGTGGTCAGTGAGATGGGCTGGTGGAACAGCCACGGCTGCCCGTAGACATACGCGATGTTCAGGAACGCCGTGATCATCTGCACATAAAGAATTTGCCGGCTGCGCCCGAATCCGAGCAGCGTGTAATAAGGTTGCACCGACCACAGGCTGGCGTAGGTGCCGACCAGCAGAATGCGGAACGCGCCGGGCAACTGCGGCGAGAAGCGCGACCCCAGCCACAGGTGCAGCGCCCACCCGGCGATCACGAAGACGCCGCAATAGAGCGCCGTGCCGCCGTACAGCACCACCTTCGAGCCCTTGCGATCGGTCGCAGCCAGACGCTCGTGCACTAGAGCCGCGCTGCTCACGCGCAGGCTGCTGAACTCCGGCGTCAGCGCTCGGAATCCGCTTTCGAGAAAGGCGCGGATCTTCATGGCGCCCAGGTACGCGATGTCGTACGCCGGTACCGCCGCGACGCCCACGTAACGCGCCACAAACAGCCGGTTGAGCGGCGTCAGCATCATGTTGATGACGTTGCCGCCGAAGACCCATGAGCCGAAATGCAGGATGCGCCGGAAGCGTTCGCGATCCCAGCGCACACGCAGCGGCACGGCCGACGCCGTAATGCGGCGGATCAGGTGGAAGCTGACGAGATTCAGGAAGACAAGGTTGGCCGCGCTGCCGAAGAACAGGCCCCACACGCCGAACCCGAGATGCAGGAAGAGCAGCGACACCAGAAACGTCGTGGCCTGTCCGGTGATCTGCGTATAGCTCACCAGGTCATAGCGCCCGAGCCCCGCCAGCGTGCAGTTCAACGCATCGATCACCAGCACGTAGACCGAGAGCAGCGCGACATAGGGCACCATCGACGACACCAGCGCGCGGTTCGCGCCCTGCAGCGCAAACAGCCCCACGATAGGATCGCGGAACAGCACCACGCCCCCGAAGCACAGCAGGCCGATGGCGATCAGCCCCAAGAGGGCGGTGCTGATATAGCGGTACACGCCGTCGATGTCACCGAGCGCGAAATCCTCGGCCACCAGTTTCAGCAGCGCCGGCGAGATCCCGAAATTGCCCAGCTGCGCCATCGCCACCACCGTCGAGAGCACCAGCCACAGCCCATATTTTTCGTAGCCCAGATAGTGCAGGTAGATGGGATACGCGGCGACCGCGACGATCGCGCTGAGCACATTGGAGCCCAGTCCCGACGCGATGTTGGCTCGCAACTGCGAACCCAACAGGCGCGCACGAAGTCGCGCGAAGAAACCCGCGGGCGGTGTGATGGACATTGTAGCGGGGGCGTTGGTTCCCCAATTTTAACAAGCTTTGGCGGCAGCCCTACGGCGTCAGGACCGCGGCGCCATCGATCGAATCGCTCTTGACGGCCAGCAGCGCCTGGTTGGCCTGCGCGAGCGGGAATGCCGTCACCTTGGGCCGCAGCCCGATCTCGGCGGCAATCTTCAAAAAGTCACGGGCATCGGCGCGCGTCATATTGGCGACGCTGCGGATCTGCCGCTCGCCCCACAGCAGCCGGTCGTAATCGAACTCGGGAATGCGATCGAGATGGATCGCGTTGATCGCGACCACGCCGCCTTTGCGCAAGCTCGCCAGTGCCGCGACCACGACGTCGCCCGAAGGCGCAAACGTGATGGCGCGATCGAGCTCCACCGGCGGCCGGTCTTTTTCGTTGCCGACCCATTGAGCACCGAGCGACTCGGCCAACCGACGATGCGACGCGCCGCGCGTGGCGACGTAGACCTCGCAGTTCCAGGCTTTCAGGACCGCAATCGCCAGATGCGCCGAAGCGCCGAACCCGAAGAGTCCGACGCGCTCGCCGGGCTCGACGCCGGCGACGCGCAAACTGCGGAAGCCGATGATGCCGGCGCAGAGCAGCGGCGCGGCGTGCAAATCATCGATCGACGGCGGCAGCGGGAACACGAAATCGGCGCGCGCCAGAGCATACTCGGCGTAGCCACCGTCGACGCTGTAGCCGGTGAAGGTGGGCGCGTCGCATAGGTTCTCGCTACCTTGACGGCAATAGCGGCAGGTGCCGTCGGTGCCGCCGATCCAGGTGACGCCCACGCGCGTGCCGATGGGAAGTTCCGGGGTCGCGCCGTCCACGACCTCGCCCACGATCTGATGACCGGGAATCAGCGGCTGCCGGCGCGGCGGTAACTCGCCCTCGACGATATGCAAGTCGGTCCGGCAGACACCGCAAGCCCGTACGCGCAGCAGTACGCGACCGGGCCGGATCTCCGGCCGCGCCACCTCCACGATCTCCAGCGGCCGCTTGGGCGCATGCAGAACCGCAGCTTTCATAAAGGTGGCCCGTCAGTGCTGCTCCCCGCGCTTAAACTCAGTCCCCGGTTTCCAATCCGGCATCTTGTCGCCATTGGCCACGCGATAGCCGATCTGCAGCAGCATGCGCAGGTCCTCCACCGCGCCCGAGAGATCCCAGTCCGGTTTCACTACGTCGGTCACGTTGTGGTAATCCTTCGAGGTGTATTCGTCGCGCTTGCGCATGCCGTAGCCTTCGGGCTTGCCGATAAAGTCGACGCCCGCCTCGGGATCGAGCGCCGGCACGCCCTGCTTGGCGAACTCGAAGTGGTCCGAGCGGTAGAAGAAGCCCTTCTCCGGCTCCGCGTCCGGCCGCAGCACGCGCCCCTCGGACTGCGCCACCGACGCCGCCACGTCGTCCAGCGTCGAATTGCCCAGCCCGATCACGGTCATGTCGCGCGTCTTGCCCCACTGGTTCAGGCCATCCATATTGATATCGGCCAGCGTTTTGCTCAACGGATACAGCGGATTCTCCGCATAATATTCACTCCCCAGCAGCCCCTTCTCCTCCGCCGTAACCGACAGAAACAGGATCGACCGTCGCGGCGCCGGCGACATTTTCTTAAACGCCTGCGCCAGTTCCAGCAGCCCGGCCGTGCCCGACGCATTATCGATCGCGCCATGAAATATCTGGTCGCCCTGCAGCGACGTATCGCGCCCCAAGTGGTCCCAATGCGCCGTGTAGATGACGTACTCGTCCTTCACCTCGCTGCCTTCGAGCTTGGCCACAACGTTCTGCGAATCCACGCTGCGCAAATCGTTATGGATATCGAAGCTGGCTTTGGCGCCGGCCAGCGTCACGGGCCGGAAATCCTTGCGCACCGCGGCCTGTTTCAGGACGCCCAGATCCTGCCCGGCGCGCGCGCACAGCTCCCTGGCCTTATCGAACGTAATCCAGCCCTGCACGCCAACAAAGCCCGCGTTGTTATCGGGCCGGCGGATCGTAAAGTTCTCGCGCCCCCAACTGCCGTTCACCACGGAAAACGGATACCCGGCGGGCCCCGTCTCGTGCACAATGATCGCGGCGGCCGCGCCCTTCTTCGACGCAATTTCATATTTATAGGTCCAGCGCCCGTAGTAAGTCATGGCGCGCCCTTTAAACATCTTCTCATCGAGCTTCGACGGATCATTCGGATCGGGCACGGCCGGGTCATTCACCAGCATCAGGATGGTCTTGCCCTTCACATCGACGCCCTTGTAATCGTCCCAGCCATACTCGGGAGCGACCACGCCATAGCCGACGAAGACGATGTCCGAGTTAGCCACCTTCACCTCGGGCACATAGCGCGTCGACCCGGCCACGTAATCCGTTTTGGGCTCGAGCGGAAAGGGCTTACCCTGCACCGTTATCTTGGCCTGCGTCTTCGAAAGAATCCCAGCCAGCGGGACCTTCTGTACATAGGTACCATCGGGATTGCCAGGCGCCAGTCCCATCTGTTGGAACTGGGAGGTCAGATAATTGACAGTCTTGACCTCCCCGGGCGACGCGGGCGCGCGTCCGTCAAAATCATCCGACGCCAGCACCTTAATCTTGCCGACAATCTCGTCGGCGCGAATCGAGTCGAGCGCCGGCTTAAGGTCAGCTTCGCGCTTAGCGCAAGAGCAAAGGAGCAGGGCAGCAGCCACCGCGACATAACGAGTCATCATCCCCTCGATTGTAACCATGCCGGGGATCTCACCCCGGTTCGCCTGTCGCCGAAAAAACATGTGGGCGGCCTTCAGCAGAGGGCGG
>DOZZ01000262.1:0-1263 GCA_003517725.1 Bryobacterales bacterium
TGTAGGGCACTTCGAAATTGGCGCCGTGGAAGACGTCGATGTGCTCGCGACGCAGCGCGCGCGGCAGTCCCGCCAGCCACCAGCGGCGGTCGAGCCAGCTGCCTTCGGGCGCCAGCACGCGCTGCGCCCGGTCATGCGCGAAGGGCTGATCCGAAGCCAGCCAGATCTGGTCGTCGGGAAAGTTAGCGGCCAGCGCGTGGCTCAACTCCTCGACATAGCGGCGCTGCCCGCCGCTCGACAGGGACAGGGGCGTCGCATCGAGAGCGATGCGCATCAGACCGCGGTGGTTTCGATATCGTGCTTCTCGGTGGAATTTTGATGCAGCGTTTGCGACACCAGGTTGGCGGCGCGCAGCAGCGAGTCGAAGGTGCCGGCGTCGGTCCACCAGCCGTCGAGGAACGAGAAGCTCATGGCGCCTTCGTGGATGTAGGCGTTGTTGACGTCGGTGATCTCGAGCTCGCCGCGCTTCGAGGGCACCAGGGTGCGGATCTTGTCGAAGACCGTGGCATCGTACATATAGATGCCGGTGACGGCGTAGTGGCTCTTGGGGCGCAGCGGCTTCTCTTCGATGCCGACGATCTTGTCGCCGGCCAGTTCGGCCACGCCGAAGCGCTCGGCGTCCGATACTTCCTTCAGCAGGATGCGCGCGCCGCCGCCCTGCGCGCGAAACGCGTCGACGGCGCCGCGGATGCTGCGCTCGATGATGTTATCGCCCAGCACCACGCAGATCTCCTCGCCATCGGCGAAATGTTCGGCCAGGTTCAGGGCTTCGGCGATGCCGCCTTCGCCTTCCTGATAGGTGTAGTCGATGTGCTTCAGGCCGAAGCCCTTGCCATTGGCCAGCAGGCGCAGGAAGTCGCCGGAATTTTTGCCGCCGGTTACGACCATGATGTTTTCGATGCCCGCGTCCACCAACGTTTGGATTGGGTAGTAGATCATCGGCTTGTCGTAGATCGGCAGCAGATGCTTGTTGGTGATCTTGGTGAGTGGGAAAAGGCGGCTTCCGGTGCCGCCGGCCAGAACGATGCCCTTCATGAGTCTCCATGATAAACTACTGGCCCGAATGGATCATTTCGCATGGGAAGCGGTGCCCCGGGAACAGCTGAACCCGAGTTTTTGCCGGCGCGTATTTCACGGCAGCCACATCACGGTGGCGCGGCTGGAACTGGTGGAGGGCGCGGTGGTGCCGTTGCACCAGCACGAGAACGAACAGATCAGCATGGTCGAGACGGGCAGCCTGCGCTTTGAATTTCCCGATGAGCA
>DOZZ01000262.1:1442-1870 GCA_003517725.1 Bryobacterales bacterium
GCCCCGGTGCGCGATGACTGGCGCCGTGGCGACGACGCCTATTTGCGCAAGTAAGTGGAGTGGCGCGATATCTTGGACGCGCTGCCGCCGGGGCGTGCGCTGGGTCTGGCCTGCGGCGCGGGCGGCAATGCGCGCTGGCTGGCGGCGCGCGGCTGGCAGGTGGTCGCTGTGGATCGCGATGCTCTCGCGATCGCGGGCTTGCAAGGCGTTGAGAACATCGACGCGCGCGTGATGGATTTGGAGCACGAGCCGATCGAGGGCCTGGGGCAGTTCGACCTCATCGTGATGTGGCGCTACTACCAGCCTTCGCTGTTCCCGGCGGTTCACTCGCAACTGCGGCCGGGCGGCGTGGTGGCGATCTCGACTAAGCTGACCGGGCGCTTCGCCGCAAGCCTGGCTGAACTGCAGGCGGCGTTCGATGGATGGAC
>DOZZ01000262.1:2027-3323 GCA_003517725.1 Bryobacterales bacterium
GGCTCCGGTTTGAGCACGAACCTTCCGTGAAATAATTGCGATGCTTATGCGACTTGTGACGGGTCTTCTTTGGATACTGACGGCCGCGGCTGCCGTGAAACCGGTGCCGCCGCCGGGCATTGCCGTGAGTGCCGCGGATCGCGCCACGCTCGAGGCGGGCCTGGCGCGGCTCAAGCAATCGATGGACCGGCTGGGCGCGAATCCGCTGCTGCCGGATGTGTTGATCTATCACAAGGCCGTTCGTTTCGCTCTTGAAGGCGATGAGTTTTTCAAACCCGCGGAGGTGGAGCGCGCCAAAGAATTGCTGGCCGCCGGACAAGCTCGGGCCGATGCGCTGGCGCAAGGGCAAGCTCCGTGGAACACGGCCACCGGTCTGGTGGTGCGCGGCTACATCTCGAAAATTGACGGCAGCGTGCAGCCGTATGGGCTGGTCGTCCCGCCCACTTATTCGCCCGTCGCGCCGCATGCCTGGCGTCTCGACACCTGGTTCCACGGCCGCAATGAAACGTTGAGCGAGGTGAATTTTCTGGTGGATCGCCAGAAGAACCCCGGCGAGTTTACGCCGCCCGACACCATCGTGCTGCACCTCTATGGGCGCTATTGCAACGCCAACAAATTTGCCGGTGAGGTGGACCTGTTCGAGGCGCTCGAAGACGTCAAACGGCATTACCGCATCGACGAGCACCGCATCGTGGTGCGCGGCTTCAGCATGGGCGGCGCGGCTGCCTGGCACATTGCCACGCACTATGCCGGCCTGTGGGCGGCGGCCGCTCCGGGCGCGGGCTTCGCCGAAACGGCGGAGTTCGTGCAGGCTTACCACAAGGAGCCCAAATATCAGCCCACCTGGTACGAAGAGAAGCTGTGGCACCTGACCAATGCCACCGATTACGCGGCCAATCTGTACCAGTGCCCGACTGTGGCGTACAACGGCGACCAGGATCCGCAGCGCCAAGCCGCGGACATTATGGAGCGTAATCTGGAAGCCGAAGGCATGCGGCTGGAACGCGTTTGGGGGCCGGGCACTGGCCACAAGTATCATCCGGATTCGAAGCCGGTGATCAACCGCATTGTCGATGCCAACGCCGAGCGCGGCAACGATTTCGCGCCGTCCAAAATTCGCTTCACCACCTGGACCCTGGCTTACAACCGCATGAAATGGGTGACGGTGAATGCGCTGGCGCACCACTGGGAACGCGCGCGCGTGAATGCCGACGTCACCAGCGACCACGCCGTCAGCGTCAGGACCGTGAACGTCACGGACCTGAGCCTGGACCTGCCGGCGGGCAGCGCGCTGCT
>DOZZ01000262.1:3486-10614 GCA_003517725.1 Bryobacterales bacterium
ATCGACGATGCGTTTCTGGATCGCTTCGTCATGGTGCGGCCGACCGGCACCGCGGGGCACGCGGCCATCGCGCAGTGGAGCGCGAGCGAAGCGGCACATGCCAAACGCGAGTGGCGGAGGCAATTTCGCGGCGAGGTGATCGAGAAGAACGATAGCGACGTGACCGACGCCGATATCGCGTCGAGCAACTTGGTGCTGTGGGGCGATCCGGCGAGTAACCGCTTGCTGGCGCGCATTGCCGATAAGCTGCCGATCCAGTGGACCGGCGAACGCATCGTAGTGGGCTCGAAGAGCTATCCGGCGGATCGCTGCGCGCTAGTTATGATCTATCCCAATCCGTTGAACCCTGCGAAGTATGTGGTGCTGAACAGTGGAGTAACGTTTCGCGAAGCGGATTACCGCAGTAATGCGTGGCAGGTGGCGAAACTACCGGATTATGCCGTGATCGATACGGCAACGCCGCCGGATGAGGAGCATCCGGGCAAGATTGCGGACGCCGGATTTTTCGGCGAGGCGTGGGAACTGCCTTAGCCGCTGCGTGTTTTCCGCGCGGCTCTTTACAATGAGGAATGCCACAAATCCGCCGGGCGCTGCTGAGCGTCACCGACAAGACCGGGATTGTTGAATTCGCGCGCCAGTTGCAAGCTCTTTCGATTGAATTGATTTCGACCGGCGGCACCGCCGCGGCTTTGCGCGCTGCCGGCCTTGCCGTTACCGATGTGGCCGAGGTTACGGGCTTTCCCGAGATGCTGGATGGCCGCGTCAAGACCATGCACCCCAAGATCACCGGCGCGATTCTGGCCATGCGGGAGAATGCCGGACATCGCGCATCGGTCGAAGAACACGGCATCGGCCTGATCGACCTGGTAGTGGTGAACCTGTATCAGTTCGACAAAATGGCGGCGCGCGCCGATGCCACGCGCGAAGAGCTGATCGAGCATATCGATATCGGCGGCCCCACCATGATCCGTTCAGCGGCCAAAAATTATCAGGACGTCGGCGTGGTGGTGGACCCCGCGGACTATGACGCCGTCGCCGGGGAGCTGCGCGTCACGCGCGGCATGCTGAGCCGCGATACCACCTGGCGCCTGGCTCGCAAAGCGTTTCGGACCACCGCGGCGTACGATCGCGCGATCAGCGCCAAACTTGACGAAGCACCCGACACGCCCGGTCTGCCCGCGGCGCTCGACATCTATGCGGCCAAGCGCTTCGATCTGCGCTATGGCGAAAATCCGCATCAGTCCGCCGCGCTTTACAGCACGTCGGGCGCGGGCCTGGCCGGCGCGCGGCAGCGGCAGGGCAAAGAGCTCTCCTACAACAACCTGGTGGATCTGGATGCCGCGTGGCTGCTGGTGCGCGAATTCGACCTGCCGGCCGCGGCCATCATCAAGCACACCAATCCGTCGGGCTGCGCCGAGAATGAGAGCCTGGCTGAAGCTTATCGACAGGCTTTGTCGTGCGATCCGGTGTCGGCGTTCGGCGGCGTCATCGGCTTCAACCGGGAAGTGGATCGCGCCACCGCCGTCGAGGTCGCGCGCACTTTTATCGAGGCCATCGCGGCGCCCGGTTTTTCGAAGGAGGCGCTCGATGTGCTGTCGGCCAAGAAGAACTTGCGGCTGGTGGAAGTGACGGCCGAGCCCGAAGGCCCGGTGCTCAAGACCATCACCGGCGGCTACCTGGTGCAGACGCCCGACACGCACCGCATGGAGCGCGCGGCAATGCAGGTGAAGACGCGGCGCGCGCCGACTGATGAGGAGTGGCGCGCACTGGAGTTCGCCTGGAAGGTGACCAAGCACGTGAAGTCGAACGCCATCGTCTACGCGCGCGACGGACAGACGCTGGGCATTGGCGCGGGCCAGATGAGCCGCGTGGATTCCGTTCGCCTGGGCGCGGCGAAGGCGGTGCTGCCGCTATCGGGTTCGGTGGTCGGTTCGGACGCGTTCTTCCCGTTTCCCGATGGCCTCGAAGCCGCGGTGAAGAACGGCGCGACGGCCTTCATCCAGCCGGGCGGATCGGTGCGCGATGAAGATGTGATTGCCGCGGCCGACAAGCTGGGCGCGGCGATGGTGTTCACCGGAGTGCGGCACTTCCGGCATTAGTTACCAGCGCGGCAGCACGCGCTCCCACGCCGGGTCTACGTGCCGCCGCATCTCGGCGGCATCGTCGCGCTTGCGGTACTCGAGCCCGGCATAACGCTCTTTGCCGCGCTCCAATTGGTCCCGGTCGATCTCGACACCCAGCCCCGGCTTATCCGGAATGCGTACGCTGCCGTCTTCAAAGCGAATGCGTCCGCCTTCCACAATCTCGTCGCGATCCGTCTGCCACGGATAGTGCGTGTCGCAGGCGTACGTTAGATTGGCGCAGGCCGCGGCCGCGTGGGTCATGGCCATCAGGCTCAGCCCCAGGTGATTGTTCGAGTGCATCGACATGCCGCGCCCCAGCAGCCCGCACACATGCGACAGATGCTGCATCTGCCGCAGGCCGCCCCAGTAGTGCGGATCCGAGAGCACGATCTGCACTGCTTCGGTATCGCGCGCCGTGACCACGTCCGCGAAATTGGTGACCGCCACGTTGCTTGCCAGCAACACGTCTTGCTCCAGCAGTTGCCGCCGTACTTCCGCCATGCCTTCGAGCGTGGGGCACGGATCTTCCAGATAGCCGCCGTTGGAAAGCTCCTGGCGCAGCGCTTTGCCGACGCGCACGGAGGTCTCGACCGACCACGCGCAGTTCGGATCGATGCGCAGCGGATACGCCTCGCCAAACTCCTGCCGCAGCGCGCGAATGCTGTCGATCTCGACATCCGGCGGCAGCACGCCGCCCTTCAGCTTGATCTCGCGAAAGCCATACTGCGCGATCATTTGCCGCGCCTCGCGCACGCACGCCGCCGCGCTCAGCACCTCGCCATATTCGTCATCGCGCGCGTCCGCGCCCAGCCCCCCGCCCCCTGCGTCTTTGTAGAACAGGTACGCCGAAAACGGCACGGCATCGCGCACGCGTCCGCCGATCACATCGCAGACCGGCTGCTGCGTCGCTTTGCCGATAATGTCGAGGCACGCAATCTCGATGGCCGCGAAGGTCCGCAGTCCTTCATCCAGCGGATTCTCGCCCGGCACCAGATACGTCTGCGAGCGGCCGCCCCGCACCTCGTCCGCGATGGGCGCGACGGAGTTGGTCAGCGCCGAGAACAGCTCGGCCAGACGAAACGGGTTCATGCCCTCGATCTGGGGCCGCAGCGCTTCGAGCGCCGCTAGCGGCTTCTCGCCGCCGTAGGTTTCGCTCCATCCCGTGATGCCGTCATCGGTCCGCAACTCAACGATGGTACGCAGCGCATACGGCGCGTGTCGTCCGTAGGAACTGCGCAGCGGACCATCGGCAATTGCGATGGAATGCAGGGCAAACGAAGAAATTTTCAAGATGGCCCTCGGCGTGCTCTAGTTAGCGTCGGAAAGGCGGTAGAAAATGGAACCAGTCATCTTAGGCGCGACGCTCTGTGGCAGCATGGTTACCGCGTTCCTGCTGCAGCGCGCGTTGTTATCCGCGTGCTTCAAATCGCTGGCGCGCGCCTCTCAAAACCGCGGTTAAAGAAGCGGACTAACGGCGCGAGCCGCGCGTCACGTTCTTCAACTTCGCCTGGCGCGACTTCATCTTCTTACGCTTGGGCTTCGAGATAATAAACGTACCGCTACCCTGATACTCGGCTTTATACAATTTTTCGGTGGACTCTGCCAAAACAACGCTCCTCAAATAACGAACTGAAGCTTCTAGTGTAGCAGCGCGCTATTCTATCCCGCATGACACGGTTAGCCGCTGCCCTTATCTTTTCGCTGTACGCAGCGGCCCAACCCCCGCCCACTCTACCCACCCAGCTCGAGATCGACGCGGCACTCCACGATCTAGCCGCCGCCAGCGGCTTTCGCATCAAGCACAACGTCGGCTTCCGCTTGATCACGCGCGCCGAGGCCGGCCGCTACTTCGCCGAGCGCATTCAGCAGAGCCTGCGCCCCAAACAAGTTCGCGCGGAAGAGTTGACCCTGAAAAAATTCGGCTTCGTGCCTGCCGATTTCGATCTGGCCCGCGAAACCGCCAGCCTCATGACGGAACAGGCCACCGCGTTCTACGACTACCGCACCCGCCAGCTCTACATCGCCGACTGGACCCCGCCGGCGCTACGCGAAACCGCTTTGCTGCATGAACTGGCGCATGCCCTGGCGGACCAGAACTTCTCCATCGGCCACTACCTCGGCAGCGCGCAAAAGGACAGCGAGGCCGCCAGCGCGCGCGAGGCCGTGGTCGAAGGTCAGGCCACGCTGCTGGCCGCGCAAGTGGAATTCAAACGCCACGGGAAAGTTGAGGACAACACCACGGACGACGCGGCGCCGAGTGGCGCTACCGAGTACCCGGAGTTCGATCGCGCGCCGCTCTATTTCCGCGAGACGCTGCTGTTTCCGTATCTGCAGGGCTCGCAGTTTATGCGGCAGGTGCTGGCCCGTGAAGGCCGCTCGGCCTTTCGCGACGTCTTCGAGCAGCCGCCGCAAACCACCCGCCAGATTCTGCAAGTTCAGGCCTATTTCGACCACGAGCGGCCGGCCGATCCCCCGCTGCCCTCCGCCCCGCATGGCGGCGGCAAGCATAAAGACGTGGTGCAGGGTACGCTCGGCGAGTTGGAGCATAAAATTCTGCTGCAACAATTCGACTCCGCCGAAACTGCCGATGCGCTGAGCGGGGCCTGGCGCGGATGCCGCTTCAAACTGCTTGAATCCGATGGCCGCACCATGCTGTTGTATGCGTCCGAGTGGGCCAGCGACACGGACGCGGCGCATTTCTTTGATGCGTACGAGAAGGTGCTCCGCGGCAAATCTAAAAGCCTGCGCCTGGATGCCCGCACCGCCACGCGCATCAGCGGCCTGGCCGACGACGGCTACTTCGAAGTGGAGCGCAACGGCGCGCGCGTGACGAGCCGCCAGGGCTGGCCCGCCGCATTTTAGTGAGCCTCACCCTTCGGGTTCATATCAATTTACGCGCGGGTTTCGCGTAAATTGGTGTGGACCCAGTCCGCTAAACCTCTGTCCGGGTCACTGCTTATACACCACGCCGTCCTTCATGACGAACTTCACGCGCTCCAATTCGCTGACATCCGCCAGCGGGTCGCCCGCTACCGCGATGATGTCGGCCGCCTTGCCCGGCTCAATCGCGCCCAGTTGCTCCTGCTGGCCCAGCAGCGCCGCCGCCACCGTCGTCGCGGCCTGGATCGACTGCATCGGCGTCATCCCGTAGCGCACCATCAGGCTGAATTCCTTGGCCTCGTTTTCGGTCCACGCAAATCCGCCCACATCGGTGCCGAAGCTGATCAGCACGCCCTTGCCCACCGCGTTCCGAAACGCCTTGCCTTCTAGTGCCGCCATCTCTCGCCAGACCGCCGGCCGCCCGCTCATTACATACACGCCGACGTAGAGCGTGGGGCACCAGTAGACGCCCTGTTTGCGCATGCGCTCGAGCAGCCCGTCGTCCAGCCCGTCGCCGTGTTCGATGGTGTCGACTCCCGCGCGTAAAGCCGAGTCGATGCCTTCCCACCCCATCGCGTGCGCCGCCACTTTGCGGCCCAGACGGTGCGCTTCGTCGACCATGGCCTTGGCTTCGTCGTCAGTGAAATTGACCCAAGAATGCAGCGCGCCGTCTTTCATGAAGTAGCGCCGGTCTGAATAGTATTTGATCCAGTCCGCCCCGTATTTCACCTGCTCGCGCACGGCTTTGCGAATGTTGTCCACGCCGTCCACGATCTGCACGCCCTCGGGCATCTTCAATTCCCACGAATAGCCCAGCAGGGGATACATGCCGGTAGGCGCAAACGCGCGCGTCGCGACAAACATACGCGGGCCCGGAATCACGCCGCGCGCGATGGCGGTCTTGACATCCACGTCGGCGTACATGGCACCCTCGGTCTCCAGATCGCGAATCGTCGTGAAGCCGTTCATCAGCGCGGTGCGCGCCGCCACCGTCGCGCGAATGGTGCGGTACGGAATCGATTCCTTCAATAGTTGCGCGTCGTAATCCTCGGCCGTGATATCGCCCTGCAATAACACATGCGTATGGTTGTCGATCAAGCCCGGCAGCACCGTCGCGTGGCTCAGGTCGATCACCACCGCGTCCCGTGGGACCGTCACATGCGCGCCCACCGCGCTGATGCGCCCGTCCTTAACCAGGATCTGCTGGTTGTCTCGCACGGTTCCGGCGCGCACGTCGATCAAGCGCCCCGCGCGAATCAGCGTGACTTCATTCTGGGCCGCCAGACCGGCCGCGCAGACGCTACTAACCAGTAAAAGACGAGCCAGCATATCGCACGATTTTACGCCACGCCGTGCACCAGGCGGCGGTAGGCAAACACGATGGCGGTCAGCCAGACCAGCCCGGCGGCAAACCCCGCCACCACGTCGCTGGGATAGTGCACGCCCAGATAGATGCGCGACGCCCCCACCAGCAGCACCATCAGCACGCCCCCGGCCCGCACCCAAAAGCGCCGCCGCGGCGAGTCGACATGCACGCTCACCAGGTACGCGGTCACGCCGTAGAAGCACAGCGACATCAGCGAATGCCCGCTCGGAAAACTGAACGTGTCGGGCGTGGGCAGGCCGAAATACGGCGCGGGCCGCGCGCGGTGGAAAGCCAGCTTGAGCGCGCCGTCCAGGCACACGCCCCCGCCCATCGTGACGCCCACCAGAATCGCGGAAGTTCGATGCCCGCGCGACCAAAAGAGCCCCACCGCGGCGAGTGTGTAGACCAACATCGCCAGCGGACCATTGGCGTTGCTGACGACCCTCAGAAACAGGGTCAACGGCGGGCTGGCGAAGGCGTGCAGCGCGTTACGCACCTGGTTGTCGAAACGGATCGCCTCGTGCTCATGCACCTCCTCGGCCAGCCATCCAAACAGAAACAGGGCCAGCACTGCAAGCACCAGGGCCAACAGCATCAGCACGCTCGAGGGCACAATCTGGCGGCGATGGAGCATGTCTTGCATCGTAACGTGACGGTCCACGCAAGCTCACGAAAACCTTTGTGGGGCGGCTTTTAAGCTGCAGCCGGCTTCAGCCGGCCTGGCGATCGAGAAGCGTCCGCCCAGTTGTTTTTTCGACC
>DOZZ01000262.1:10704-11476 GCA_003517725.1 Bryobacterales bacterium
GTACAGCGAGGTGCAAGCCGGCCCGTTTGATCGCAATCCGGCGGGCTGAAAGCCCGCCGCAGGCTGAATCCTGCCCCGCTTACCGATTTCAAACAGCGGGGTATCGGCGTAATCACGCCAAGGTATTCAACGCCTGCACCAGCGCTGCTCTGTCTGCCGCAGGGAAATGCACCACCGCGTCGCGCGGATCTTTCCACCAGCCCGGTTCGATTCCCAGCAGCGGCGATATGTAAGCCTCGACCGCTGACGCCGAACCCCGCCAAACCGCATTCGAAGCTCCCGCGCGCTTCGATTCCCGCAGTAGCTTCTCCCGAGTAGGCGCCTCACTCAGCACCGCATCAATTCGCATGTCGCCCAGCGCATCCTCGCCGCGCGATTCCGTCAGCAGCACCAAACGCACTCCCGATTTCCCTGCCTTGAGCTTCGGCAGAAGGCGGCCCAGATGCGCCGTGGCGTTCATCGTTTCCACCACCGCCTGACGCTGCCCGGCAGCAAACTCGATAACGCTGATCGCTCCGTGCGCCTGCTCCATGCTATTGAAATGCGCCTGATCGATGCCCAGCGCCGTGCTGAGCAAAGCCCGCGCCGTGCCTCCATGCGTCACCAGCAGCACGCTCTGGCCGCTGTACCGCTTGAGGCATTCGCTCCAAAACGTTGCCGCGTGCGCGTACAATTCCCGCACCGGATAAAACACAGTGGACCCATTTCGCAACATGCGGAACGCCTCGGGATGTTGTTGCCACAATCGATACGCCTCCGCAAAATCGCGCCG
>DOZZ01000190.1:0-990 GCA_003517725.1 Bryobacterales bacterium
GGACCCGCCTTCCGTAAGAACGGGCGTAGGTGAAACGCACTATTGGTGAATAGCGGTCAAAGCTATAAAGCTATACGGTCTAACGAACCCGCAACCGGTTTCGGCAACCCCCAGCGACTGGCAGCAACTCACGGTAAACTATACGGCAAACTCGACGGGCCAAATGCGCGTTCATCTTAAGGTTCCGCTGTTAAATCAATCCGGAAATCAATCCGGGAGCAGACGAGCCATTCTCGGATTTTCTGAGCTAGATGTCGCTCTGCGGACTCGCCATCAGCCAAACCACCGAGGCTCTTGACGCACCAGAGCCACTTCTTATCGGCAGCGAATTGGCGATCACACGCCTAACTCGGAAGTATTTCCGTTTCCTACCAACAACTTGCATGCTCTCCCCGGCCGGCCAGCCCGACGCCGTTTCGTACTCTAATCGCAGGAGCCTCATCAACGTGTCTGTCTTGGCCTACTTCGCGCCCCTCCGGGAAACCCGGATGCCTCGCGCCACTTCACAACCCGATCCACTCATCATCAACTGGCTCACTGTCCGCCAGGCGTTCGAGAAAAGCGACCTCCAAGCCAGCATGCCGCCGCCCGCCGCGCGATACATCGACGCCGGCTCGCGCCGCCCGGTCTAACTCCCGTGGCATCCGAAGCTCAAATCATCGCGAATCGCGCCAACGCCGCCCGCAGCACCGGGCCCCGCACCGTCGAGGGCAAGGCTCGCGTGGCCTACATTCGGGATAGAGAACGCGGCAACACCATCGCCAGGCTCGACCGTTACCAGACCTCGCTCGAACGCTCCTACTACCGCGCACTCCACGACCTCGAATTCCGTCTCTCGAATCCGGAGTCTTCGGCGATGTCTGAGCCCCCGCGCGGCGCCTCGGCCCTGAGCCCGAAAATTGGGTTTGGTCCGCAAAATGACTTTTGTTCTGAGTCGCTTTCGCGGGCGCTGGCCGAAGAAAACAAAAGGGAAACCGCCGTTTCGCCCCT
>DOZZ01000190.1:1146-2508 GCA_003517725.1 Bryobacterales bacterium
CTTGCGTTGGCCATAGACCCTGAGACAGCAGCCCACGAACCCGGATGGGCCGCGCCACGTGGGCTGGCGATTGGTGGTGAGCGCGGTGCCCTAGGTTTCGTCCCTAGACAGGCGTTTTCAACCCCTCTGCTACACTCGTGGTCACAGCCACGGATGACCCGACATGCCCTCGAATCCGGAGTTACCCAGCACCCTCGGCGAGCTGCGCGCTAGCCGTTTTTCCGAAGCGCTGCTGCGCGACCGAAGCGTCAAAGACGAGCTTCGGCAAAACCTGATCGCCAAACTGCAGAGCGGCGAAGAGCTGTTTCCGGGCCTGGTGGGATATGAAGATACGGTCATCCCGCAGGTAGTGAATGCGCTGCTGTCGCGCCACAACTTTATCCTGCTAGGATTGCGCGGCCAGGCCAAGACGCGCCTCGCCCGCATGCTCACCAGCTTCTGCGATCCGTGGGTGCCCTACGTAGCGGGCTCCGAGATTCGCGACAATCCTTACCGGCCGGTCTCACGTTATGCGCGCCAGACGCTGCATGAGATGGGCGACGCCACGCCCATCGCCTGGCTGGCCGCCGAAGACCGCTACGTCGAGAAGCTGGCCACGCCCGACGTGACCATTGCCGACATGATCGGCGATATCGATCCCATCAAAGCCGCCCGGCGCGGTCAGGATATTTCGGACGAGCTGACGGTGCACTTCGGTCTCGTGCCGCGCGCCAATCGCGGCATCTTCGCTATCAATGAGCTGCCGGATCTGGCCGGCAAAATCCAGGTCGGCCTGTTCAATATCATGCAGGAAGGCGACATCCAGATTAAGGGCTACCCGGTGCGTTTGCCGCTCGATCTGCTGCTGGTGTTCACGGCTAACCCGGAAGACTACACCGCGCGCGGCAAGATCGTCACGCCGCTCAAAGACCGCATCGGCAGCGAAATTCGCACGCATTATCCGGCGGCCATCGAAGAGGGCCTGCTGATCACGATGCAGGAAGCCTGGCTCACGCGGCACTCGCCCATTCCGCTGCACATGCCCGTATACATCGCCGAGATCGTGGAGCAGATGGCCTTTTCGGCGCGTGAAGACAAGCGCGTCGACAAGCGCTCCGGCGTGTCGCAGCGGCTGCCCATCACGGTGCTCGAGAACGTCGCGTCGAATGCCGAGCGGCGCGCTTTTCGCGTCGGCGATACCGATACGGTCCCGCGCGTGCTCGACGTCTATGGCGCGCTGCCGGCCGTCACCGGCAAGCTCGAGCTCGAATACGAAGGCGAGTTGAAGGGCGGCGACGCGGTGGCGCGCGAGATCATCCGCATCGCCGTGGGCAAGGTGTTCGACCGCTACTTCGAAGGCGTGAACCTGAACTCCATCGTGCA
>DOZZ01000190.1:2660-3820 GCA_003517725.1 Bryobacterales bacterium
GTGAGCGAGTCGGACGCCATGCGCGCGTCGATGGCCGAGTTCATCCTGGAGGGCCTCTACGCGCACCGCCGCATCAGCCGCAGCGAAGAGAAAGGCTTCGCGGGCGAAGCCAAACGCGCGCCCCGCGAGCCGCGCGAGCTTGACGAGGAAGCCGAGCGCACCGGCCGGCGCGAGCGCGAGCGCCGCAAGCGCCAGTTCAACTGAGGCGCCCGCATGAAATGGGTTAACTACACCCGCTACAACGGCGACGACTTCGGCATCGACGCCGACGACCTGCTGAAGGCGCTCTCCGATTTTCTGCTGCAGAGCGGCTTCGAGTCGCCCTACTCGCCCTACGGGGAATTCGGCGACCAGACGCTCGACGCGCTCAAAGACGCGATCCGTCGCGCGCTCGAAAGCGGCGAGCTCTTCGATAACGACCAGATCCAGCAGATGATGGAAAAGCTGCAGCAGCTTTCGCCCGAGCAGATGCAGCAACTCGTCGACAACTTGGTGCAGAAGCTGGCCGACGAGGGCCACATTTCGATCGACCAGCCTACGGCGCCGCACGCCGGCGGCAACGGGCCCAAAGGCAAGGTGCACTTCGAAGTCACCGACAAGTCGCTCGACTTTCTGGGCTTCAAAACGCTGAAGGATCTGCTCGGTTCGCTCGGCAAATCGAGCTTCGGGCGGCATGACACGCGCGATCTGGCCACCGGCATCGAGTCCTCCGGCTCGTCGAAGCAGTATGAGTTCGGCGACACGATGAACCTCGACATCAGCGAGACGCTGTTCCACGCGGTGCGCCGCGAGGGCGCCAAAGTTCCGCTGAATCTGGAGTACTCGGACCTGCACGTGCACCAGTGCGAATACCAGAGCTCCTGCGCCACGGTGCTGATGCTCGATTGCAGCCACAGCATGATCCTGTATGGCGAAGACCGCTTCACGCCGGCCAAGAAAGTGGCGCTGGCGCTGGCGCATCTGATCCGCACGCAGTACCCGGGCGACACGCTGCGCTGCGTGCTGTTCCACGATTCGGCCGAAGAGCTGGCCGTCAGCCAGCTGGCGCGGGTGCAGGTGGGCCCGTACTACACCAACACGCGCGACGGCCTGATTCTGGCGCAGAAGCTGCTACTGCGCGAGCGCAAGGACATGCGGCAGATCATCATGATCACCGACGG
>DOZZ01000190.1:3915-7062 GCA_003517725.1 Bryobacterales bacterium
CAGATCGTCATGATCACCGACGGCAAGCCTTCGGCGCTGACGCTGGACGACGGGCGCATGTACCGCAATGCGTTCGGGCTCGACCCGCTCGTGATCAGCAAGACGCTTGAAGAAGTGAACCGCTGCAAGAAGCAGGGCATTCTGATTAACACGTTCATGCTGGCGAGCGATCTGGGCCTGGTGAATTTCGTGCAGAAGGTGACCGAGATCTGCCGCGGCAAGGCGTACTTCGCGACGCCGCACAACCTGGGCGAGTACCTTCTGATGGATTACATGAACCGCAAGACACGGACGATTCACTGATCGGGGATGCACAGCGTCAGCGGCGGTAAAATCAGGAACAGGATGCCCCGGTATATCGGCCAGTTTCTGGCGATCTTCGCGGCGTTGGCTTCGAGCGTCAACGCGCAGTGCTTGCTCGCGTGTTCGCTGCAAAGCATCCCGCGTCCGATAAGCATTCAGGCGCAACATGCCGGACACGCGTGCTGTCCGGAGCAGAAGCCGTCCGTGCCGGGCGATCGGGACAAGCATCGGCAACGATGTTCCGATCCGCTCCTGACGGTTGGCGCTGCTGCTGTCGACAACGTGATATTGCAAGATCCGGATGCGGCCCACTGGTTCGCTTTGGTGTCTGGCTACTCTTTCACTCCGCTCATTCCGATCCAGCGCGCCCCTCGGCTACGCGTGGTTGACTCCTCTGGTCTCCACGATCTTCCGGATTTCTCCGTCCTGCGAGTCTAGTCTCACCTCTGATCGCTGATCTGCTCCCGCGCGGCCGCCGCGTCTACGTGACGCACCAGCACCAGACTTCAGATCGACGTGTAGTAGAGGACTTTATGAATAATCGACGGGCTTTTTTTACCAGGATTTCGGCGTTATCCGCCGGGCTATTCGCCGGACGAGGGCCCCTTCCGGGCCAGCAGGGCATGGGTCAGATGGATATGCGCCATGCGACCGGAATGCAGCCCCCGGTGCACGAACGCGCGGCGCCTGCCGCGGCCGGCTCTGCTCCCGTTCCGGTCACGACGCTCGACGTCGGCGACCTGCCGTTCACCCTCGACAATGGCGTGAAGGTTTTCCATCTGATCGCCGAACCGGTGAAGCAGGTCATTATCCCCGGCCGGACCTTCGATCTGTGGGGCTTTAACGGCAGTGCCCCGGGTCCCACCATCCAGGCGAATGAGGGTGACCGCGTGCGTATCGTCTTCGAGAATCGTCTGCCCGAGCCAACCGGCATTCACTGGCACGGGCTCGAACTCCCCATTGAAATGGATGGCGTGCCGGGCATAGGCCAGAAGCCAGTCATGCCGGGCGAGCGCTTTCCGTACGAATTCTCGCTGCATCAGAACGGCACGTTCTTTTATCACCCGCACATGGCGATGCAGGAGATGGTCGGGATGCTCGGGGGTTTCATCATTCATCCCAAAAGCGCCTACGCGCCGCGCGTCGATCAAGACTACTTAATCGCGCTGCAGGAGTATGCGGTGCTGCCCAATAGCTCCATTCCCAACAGCATGAACATGGAGTTCAACTGGCTCACGTTTAATGGCAAAGCGGGCCCCGCCGCCACGCCCTTGATCATCCGCCAGGGCGAGCGCGTGCGGGTGCGCTTCATCAACCTGGGCATGGACCATCACCCGATCCATCTGCATGGCTTTACGTTTTGGGAAACCGGCCGCGAGGGCGCGCGCCAGCAGGAATCGGCCTGGACGCGCGGCAACACCACGCTGGTGGGTGTGGCCCAGGCGCGCGATATCGAGTTCGTGGCGGACCGCCCCGGCGACTGGATGCTGCACTGCCATCTTCCGCACCACATGATGAACCAGATGGCGTCGAACGTGGGGCCCATGACGCGGCTGAGCCGGGGCATGCAGGCGGGCGCCGGGATGGAGGAGGGCATGGGCATGCTGCGGGACGGCAATGCGACTTCAGAGAACCGAGGTCCGAGCCTGGGGCGCGGTCTGGGCGTCGGTTCCACCGCCGAGATGCCGATGTCTAACGGCCCTTTGTCTGAAGGTGAGGCCCATCAAGCCATGGGCATGAGCGGCATGAGCATGCCGAAGCTTCCGGAGAACGCGGACAAGGTGCCACTGTTCCCGCAGGACGCTTTCATGGAGAGTTCCATGATGGCGATGGACAAAGACGTCGAGAAGCCCGAGGCATACGGTTTGCCTCCTGGCTGGAGCGGCTTCGTGGGCGGCATGATGACGCTGGTCCGTGTTATGCCGCCCGATCAATTCAACCACATCATAGCTTTGAAGGCACAGCAGAGGCGGAACGGCGCTCGATGAAACTCAGAATCGGAATTGCGGTACTGACGTCCGTAGTGCTGTTCACCGCGCTAGGTGGCGCGCAACCAGGCGATCGGAAATTCTCCACGCTGCGCGGCACGGTGGAGCAGGTGAATACGACGACCAAACGGCTCAACGTAACCAACGAGCCGACTCCCGGCGGAATGGGCGCCATGACGATGACCTATGCCGTGGACAAGGAGGAGGTGCTCGGGCGCCTCAAAGCGGGCGACCGCATCACAGCCAAAATGTATGAAGGCGATTCGACCTTGTACGACGTACAGGTAGTGCCCGTGAATGCCGCACCTCGGGCCGGAGCCGCGCCGGGATTGCGGCTCGAAGATCTGGAGCGCATGGCGCTGGCGGGTAACCCGACCATGGCGCAGGCGCGCGCCAATGTGCTGGTATCCGCCGGTCTGGCGCGGCAAGCGGGTCTCTATCCAAATCCCACGGTCGGCTACTACGGGGACGAGATTCGGGGCGGTTACAGCGGCGGCGGCAAACAAGGCGGCTTTATCAGCCAGACGATTGTCACGGGAGGCAAGTTGGGTGCTGCCCGCCGGGTGGCGCAACTGCTCGCCAGGCAGGCGGAAACCAGCGGGGAAGTGCAGCGGCTGCGCATCCTCAACAACGTGCGCATGATGTTCTACCAGGTGCTCGCCGCCCAAAGGCTGGTGGAGGTCCGGCAAAATCTGGCGAAGCTGGCCGCCGACGCCACACAGACTTCCCACCAGCTTGCCAATGTCGGGCAGGCTGACCGTCCGGACGTTCTGCAGGCCGAGGTGGAGCAACAGCAGATGAATGTCAGCTTGCGCATTGCCCAGCAGAATCTGCGCTCTTCCTGGAGGACGCTGGG
>DOZZ01000059.1:0-2522 GCA_003517725.1 Bryobacterales bacterium
TTTTTTCCGCGTCATTCGCCGCTATCGGGGTCGGTGGGGAGGACTTTACCCGGAGCAGAACCAGGCTTAGTACAGCAGGAACGACCAGAGCGAGTCGCCAGTCGCGGCGATCAGGTATTGATGACCGTCGAGCATGTACGTCTGCGGCGCGTTCGTTACGTGCCCGATGCGTGTATTCCATAGAGGCTTCCCGTTTTCCGCGTCATGCGCCACCAGGCTTCCGGCGCCGTCACCAGCGAAGACTAGCCTGCCCGCGGTGGTCAGCAATCCGCCACCCCCGCCGCTGTCGCCGTAATAAGCGTGCCGCCAGACGACTTTGCCGGTTCTGTAATCGATCGCCGTCAGAAAATCGCCGGCTTCTCCGACACCAGCTTCTTCCTTGCCCCCGAGGCCCATGGATCCGCGCGGGTCAAGGTCGGTCAAATAACAAATGGAATAAGTGTTGCTCTCGGCAACATAGAATAGTCCGGTGTCCGGCGAGAAGGCGGGCGGCTCCCAATTGACCGTCCCGCCGGAGTCCGGCGACACCAGCGAACCGGGGATGGTCGCGTCCTTGGCGGGGTTGTGCTTGGGGCCGCCGAATTTGTTGAGGCCGCTGGACCAGTTGGTCAGCAGGCCATATTTACTGGTCACCAGGTGCTCGCCCGTTACCCGATCGAGCGTGAAGTAATAGCCGTTGCGCGCCGCGGTTAACGCCAGCTTCCGCATCTTGCCCTTGAACATGGCGTCCACCAAGACCGGTGTCTGGGCCGAATCGTAGTCGTGCATGTCGTGCGGCGAGGTCTGGAAATACCAGGCCATTTTGCCGGTGTCGACGTTGACCGCCACCAGCGCGCAGGTGAACAGGTTGTCGCCCTCCCCGCGCGTGCCCGTGGTGTAGGCCGGCGTCGGATTACCGGTGCCGAAGATATAGAGTTTCGTCTCGGGATCGTAGGCTCCGGGAATCCACGTCTGGCCGCCGCCGTGCCGGGCCGCGTCCAGGCTGCCCCACGTCTTCAGGCCGGGGTCGCCCGCTTTCATCGGCACGGTGTAGAACTTCCATTGCAGATCCCCGGTTTCGGGATCGAATGACTGGAGGAAGCCCGGAGAATCGATATCGTTGCCGGTACCCACCAGAACGTGATTGCCGACTACGATGGGCGCCGGGGTCGAGAAGTACCCCTGCGCAAGATCGGCGACTTCTTTGTGCCAGCGCTCCTGGCCGGTTTTGGCGTTCAGCGAGACCAGATAATCGTCGGGCGTTTCCATGAACAGGTAGCCGTTCCAAATCGCGAGCCCGCGATTGCCGATGTGCGTGCCACCCTTCGTCTTCCAAAAGAAGTGCCATAGCTCGCGCCCGTCGCGCGCGTCCATGGCCCACGCATTATCTGGCATCGTGAAGTAGAGGGTGCCGTCCACCTCCAGCACCGAGGCTTTGATGGTGCCTCCGCCCGCGGCGATATCTCCGGGGCCTTCGCCGCCGGTAATCAGGTTCACCGGCTCTCTGCCGCGCCGCCGCCGGCCGCCATTGCCCTCGTCGCCGGGACCGGACGTAACCCGGCTCATCCACGCCAGCGTCAGGTGCGTCACGTTGGATCGATCGATCTGCGACAGCGCGCTGTAACGTTTCCCGGAGTAATCGCCGTTGTATGTCGGCCAGGAATCCTTGAGCGGTTTCAGTAGCTCCGCCGGATTCACGGCTCCCCCTTGCCCCATCAGAATTCCGGGAACGAGCGCAGCGGCCGCCAGCAGTAAATTTAAGGTCATTTCAAAGTCACCAGATAAGCCGTCACATCGTGCATGTCTTTGTCGGCGTACACCGACAAAAGATCGCGATGGGCCTTCATCGGATCGTGCACCTCAACTTTCGGTACGTCACCGTTCCTGCGAAAAGTGCGCTCGGTTGCGTCAGGCAGACCCACGGTAACCAGGAAGTCGTCGATTCGAATCAGTTGTCCCTCCGCCTTTTCTCCCGTGGGCAGCGTGACAGTTACGGTGGGTATGCGGGCGCTCGAGGCGGGGGTGCCGCGCCTGCCGCGGTCACCGCCGGCTACCCACACATTTTGTAGCGCTTTGGGGTCGGCAATCCTGGTCGCGATACCTTTCAAATCGCCGGTGGCGGAGTGGCAGCTACCGCACTTTGCGGCGAAATAGGTCTGCCCCGCGGTGGCGTTGCCGACCACAATATTGGGGGCCGGCCGACCTACCGATGGCGGCATCCCCTGCACGCCGATGGTCTCCATGACGCTCCGCACGTACGTGGCGACGGCCTTGGCGTCCGCCGGGTTCATCTCGATGGCGGGCATGCCCTGCTTCTGGCGTGAACCCTGGATGATGGGCACAATCAATTCGCCATCGCGATCGCTCAGCGCGACCTGCGATCGCAGCAGGTTGGGTCCTCCCAGGTCGCCGCCTCGAAGATCGGCGCCATGACACCCGGTGCAACTGATGCCATAGATGGTTTTGCCGCGTGCGATCTGCGCGGGGTCGCCCGGTGGCCGCTGCTGTCCTGGAACGAACCCTCCTTGGCGGCGGGCTGGCGC
>DOZZ01000059.1:2608-6176 GCA_003517725.1 Bryobacterales bacterium
GGCTGGCGCGGGCGGCGGGGCTTGGCCGGCGGCAACCATCAGTGCGGTCAGGGTCGCGGCTACCAGACCGCTTTTTATTCGCATCGTTTGCCTCAACCTTAAAATTGTAGCGGTGTCGGCGAGGCCCATCGGATGCTTAGCCGCCTGCCGCTCGGAAATCGAGCAAAAAACAGGGAATTGCGAGAGCGGCCGAGAACCCGGCTTTGCGCTGGGCAGTTCTCAATCCGCCAATGCTTCCGCCGATGCTGTGGTCACGCTCCAACGTTCCAGCGCCGCGTAAAGTTCCGCGGGCCGGACCGGTTTTGCAAGATAGTCATCCATACCCGCGGCCAGACATTTTTCCCGCTCTCCCTGCAGTGAATGCGCGGTCATCGCAATGATGGGAGTGTGGCGTTCCGCGCCCTCGCGGATGCGGATTTCGGCGGCCGCCTCGTACCCATCCATCTCCGGCATCTGGCAATCCATCAACACCACCGCGTACGCCGTGCGTGCGACGGCCTCGACGGCCTCCACGCCGTTGGCGACTATATCCGGACGGTAGCCATGCGCCTGCAGAATGCCGCGGGCAACAAGCTGGTTCACAAGATTATCCTCAGCCACAAGGATGCGTATATGCGAGCGATCTACCGCGTTAGGACGTTTGGCGGCGGCGGCGGGCAAGCCTGCCTTGGAAGCCGGTTGGCGGCCCATCACCTCCATCAAGCAGTTATAAAGCGCCGAAGCGCGCGTTGGTTTCAAGAGGCAAGCCGCGACACCTGCGTCCCTGGACTCGTCGACCAGTCTGCTCTGACCCATGTCAATCAGCAGAATCAGAACGGCGCTGGCGATCCGCGAATCGGCCTTGATGGCGCGGGCCACACTGAGCCCATCCATGCCGGGCATCTGCATGTCCAAGATCACCGCTTCGTAAGGTTCGCTCCGGACGGCGGCAGTCCGCAACAACTCCAGCGCCCGCGGACCATTTTCGGCGCTGCCGTTACGCATCCCCCACGCTATGATCCGTTCGTGCAAGACGGACCGGTTCGTAGCATTGTCATCGACAACCAGCACGCGCAGACCACGCAAATTCGTGCGGCTCGGCAGAATGGTTGGGGCGCTTTGCGATTGTTTCGCCAGCTTGGCCGTGAACCAGAACAGACTTCCCTGGCCCGTCTCACTCTTTACACCTATCTGGCCATCCATGAGCTTGACCAGCTGCGTGCAAATTGCCAGTCCGAGTCCTGTTCCACCGTATTTTCGGGTAGTTGAATGGTCCGCTTGGGAGAAGGCTTGAAACAGCCGCTCCTGTTGCGCGGGCGCAATGCCGATGCCGGTATCGGAGACTTCGAACCGGACGATCGCCGCGCTCCCGGTCTCCGCGACGAGCTTGGCCCTTATCACTACCTCACCGGCGGCAGTGAACTTGATGGCATTGCTCGCCAGATTGGTCAGAACCTGCTTCAGCCGGTAGGGGTCGCCTTGCAGCCCCATGTGCAACTGTTCATCCACGGAGACAACCAATTCGACGTTCTTCAAGTGGGCCCGCTCGGCGAGAAGGCTGGAGACATCCTCGATCAGCGTACACAGATCGAGGGCGACGTGTTCCAAGCTCATCTTGCCGGCCTCGATCTTGGAGTAATCGAGAATATCGTTGACCAGCATCAGCAGCGTTTCACCCGAACTGCTGGCCGTTTCAGCATACTCACGCTGTTGCGGCGAGAGTTCGGTATCGAGGAGCAGCCCGGTCATGCCGAGCACGCCATTCAGCGGAGTGCGTATCTCGTGGCTCATTCTGGCGAGAAATTCGGACTTTGCCAGAGTGGCCGATTCCGCCAATTCTTTGGAACGGATCAGTTCTTCCTTGATCTGTTCGCGTTCCGAGATGTCCATGAAGGAGCCGATCATGCGGACCGCCTTCCCGGTTCGGTCACGCACTACATACGCTCGATTGTTGACCAGGGCGTACGATCCATCGCCGCGGCGAAAACGATATTCCCCAGACCAGATCTGGCCGCCGCCATCGACGACGTTGTAAATGCTGTCCATCACTCGCTGGGAGTCGTCGGGGTGCAGCAGTTCTATCCATTTGTTTGCATCAGGTACGATCTCTTCGGCCGCGTACCGGAACGTCGTCTCGAAATTATCGTTCCACCACAATTGATTGGTGCCAAAATCCCAATCCCAGACGGTGTCCCGGGTGGCGCGGGCGACTAAGTGAAAACGTTCTTCACTTTTTAGCAGTACCTCTTCGTCCTGCTTGCGCTGGGTAATGTCTCGAAAGAATACACTTAAGATCGTTCGCGTGCCCGAATCAACCCGCGAGATGCTTAATTCGACGGGGAACACATGCCCATCGCGATGCGTCGCTGTGCATTCCAGTCTTCTTTGGCTAAGCGGGCCTTGCGCAATTTCAACGAAGGAACAGGATTCGGCAGGAACCATAAAGTTGTCCAGGCTGTGGCCGGAGGCCTCCTGGCGAGACCATCCCAGTATCTTCTCGGCCTGTTCGTTCCAGTCGATGACCATACCGCCCGCATCGAGACTGACCACGGCGTCGAGAGCCGCCTCGATGATCGAACGGATCCGTTCTTCGCTTTGTAACAGTGCTCCGCGCTCTAGCTGCAGGTCGCGAACCACTCCATTGAGCCGTTGGGACTGCTCGTAAACTACCTGCTCCTGCACTTCCAGAAGTTGATCGAGGGAGGCAATCTGAATCTTCAGCAGATCGAGATCTGCTGCTGTTACCTTTTCGTTCATCGCCTTGATCCGGCCCCTATTGACGGGTGGGCAAATACTCTTGTCTCCGAGCCGAGCAGAGCAAGTTTTACGCTCACTGCCAAGATTTTGAACATCGACGCGGTGTCGCTCGAGATGGGCACTCGGGAGAACATGATTACGGCAAACAGATCTCCGCTGAGCAGCATTCCGCCGAAACCGAGACACGACCGGATGCCCTGCTGGATCACAAACTCCGCCTGAGCCGGTACGGCCGGGCTCCCCAGGGCGTCTGGAACGTGGAATACGTTGAAAGTTTTCTCTATCAGATCGGCCGGGATCGGAGCGTTGGAGGCGAGCACATGGGAGACGTCGAGGCCGAACTGATGGATCAGGCTGGCGATCATCGGGATGCGCGCCACTACCTCCGCGCTAGCCAGCGGGATGGCCTGATGACCTTGTGAGAGAGCTCTCGAACACCACTCGGGTTTTCCGCCGGCCGTGGCTAATAAGGTCAGGCATTTCATCGCCGGATCCGGCTCCTGATCCGTCAGGCGGCGGGCATAGCTTTGGAGATGCTGGTCCAGGTCATGAAAGGGGTGCGTCTTGAATAGCCGCACGAGCGCCAGTTGGCCTTCCGGGCGGCCGGCGCCGGAAAACTGGCGGTACAGATATTGCACAATATTTTGGGCAATCTCCTCCATGCTTTCGGATCCCTGTCGCATCCGGCGCAGGGCCGAGCCGCAGACGATCATGTCCGTCATCGAGAAGCGCTCTAAGTCGTACATATTTCTGCTCTTCCCCTTTGATTCCTCACGATTGCGGTCCCCCTAACATACTTAATCGGCAGTTCCGCGCCGATTCTGCTGTGGGA
>DOZZ01000059.1:6342-15583 GCA_003517725.1 Bryobacterales bacterium
TTACGCGCGTGATGGTGGATCTCGTGGATGCTGACGCCCGTGAACGCCACTGAAATGGCCCCCGCCAGCAGCGCCGGCAGGGTCAGGAACACGTACAGGATGGCGGCGAAGCTCTTGGCCGAGGCGGCCTCCACGGTCAGCAGGCGCAATGCGCGTTCAGCGGCAAATTGAAAAGTTCCGAGATTGCCGGGCGCATTGGGAATCATGGTGCCGAGCCGCAGCACCAGCAGCACGAACGCCGATTCCTTCAATCCGAAATCGAAGCTGTCGGCGCGCGCCAGGGCGGCCACCGCGCAGACCTGCATGAACAGGTATAAAAAACTCAAGGCAAAAGCGATGCCGAGCGCCCGCAGATTGCCGATGCGATGCAGTTCATCCAGCAGGTGAATGAAGCGCACCGCGAATTTGTTTCCCGAGATCACGGTGTGCGCGTGCGACTTGTAAAAAAGGATGAACAACATGATGCCCAGCAGGCCGATCGTAAAAAAGCCGAGCAGCGCCATGCCGCTGCGCAAGCCGGCCACATTGCGCATGTCGAGCGTGATGGCGAAGAAGACCAGCACCATTACCAGGCCATCGAAGAGCCGCTCGATGGCGGCCGACATCAGCGCCAGCGAAATGGGCACTTCGCTCGAAACCGTCAGCAGGTAGGCGCGGATGATTTCTCCGGCTTTGGCGGGCAGCACGTCGTTGGCAAACAAGCCCACGAAAGTGGCTTCGACACAGACCCAGAAGGGTGCGTCTTCCGCCGGTTGCAGAATGACCTTCCAACGCCAGGCATCCACCACGTGCGAGGTCAGTTCGCACAGCACGCCGGCCACGATCCAGATCCACTCCAGAGCGCGCACGTCGGACCACAGCGAAACGAAGTCGAAGCGCTTGAAAACCCAGAATAGACTCGCGGCGGAAACCGCGTATCCCACCGCGGGCAAAACCCATCCGGGAATTTTTCGACCGGCCAACGTAGTTCATCATAACCAATGTGGTGCGCGCGTCCGTGAAGATCCGGCGGCGCCTTGCGCTAAGCTAACTGCTCGCCCGGATGCCGCTGAACCTGACGCTCACGATACTCGCGATTGCCCTGCTCCTGACCTTGATCCTGGGCGCCCGGCTGCACGCGTTCCTGGCCATGCTGATGACGGCGATAGCGCTGGGGCTGGCGGGCAGCATGGCGCCGCTGGCCGTCCTAAAGTCGGTACAGACCGGGTTTGCCGAGGCTCTGGGCTTCATTGCCGTCGTTCTCGGGCTGGGCGCGATGATCGGCGCCATGATCGAGATCTCCGGCGGCGGACGCCAACTGGCCGACGCCATGATCGAGCGCTTCGGGCAGGAGCGCGCGCCCTGGGCCGTGCTGCTGGCGTCGTTTCTGGTGGGACTACCGATCTTCTTCGAGGTCGGTTTCATCATCATGATCCCGCTGATCTGGAATCTGGCGCGCGAATCGAAAAAATCGCTGCTGCTGTTCGGCATCGCCATGGTGGCGCCGCTGACCATCACGCATTCGCTGGTGCCGCCGCACCCCGCGCCGGCCGCCGCAGCGCAGTTGCTGGGCGTGGATTTAGGCCGAGCCATCGCCTGGGGCGCGGCCTTATCCCTGCCGCTTTCGGTGCTGGGCGGTATCGTCTTCGGCGGCTGGATCTCGCGGCGCGTGTTTGTACCGGTACCCGAACTGATTGCCCGACCGCCGGAGGAGACGCGCAGGCCACCGCGCGCCAGCGTCGTGCTGCTGTTGCTGACGCTGCCGGTGCTGCTGATCGTGATCGCCCCGCTGGGGCATGGCCATGGTTTTCTGGCGCTGGCCGGACATCCCTTCACGGCCCTCACCATCACGTTGCTGGCATGCATGGCGGTGCTCGGCTTCGGGCGCGGCCTGACTCGCGATGAGGTGACCAAAGCCCTGACCTCGTCGCTGGCGCCCACCGGCTCACTGCTGTTGATCATGGGCGCCGGCGGAGCCCTGAAGCAGGTGATTGTCGATATCGGCGCGGGGGCTGAGGCCGGGCGGCTGCTGGCCGCGGCGCATTTTCCGCTGGTGGTGGTGGCGTTTCTGCTGGCCATCGCGTTGCGCGCGGCCCAGGGCTCCGCCACCGTCGCGATCATTACGGCGGCCGGGCTGGTCGCGCCCATGCTCAAGGCCACGCCCGGTCTGCACACCATGCCGATTTTTCTGGCCGTCTGCCTCGGCGGCGGCTCCATTTCGCACGTCAACGACGCCGGTTTCTGGATGGTGAATCAATACTTCGGCATGACCGTACCGCAAACACTGCGGACGTGGACCGTCATGAAGGTTGTCTATACGCTCGCCGGCTTCGCCCTGGTACTCGGGCTGCAGCAGTGGATGTAGTTCGCCGTTGACTAGCTAACCGACGCCTGGCGCGCCTGAATCGTGACTGCCGCGGCGATACTCGCGCCGAACAGCCGCAACCAATGTCTGCAAATGCTGTTCCCTGGAATCGAAGTAGAGCGTAAAATCGGTGAGCCTAGAAAGAACCACGGAGCTTTGCGCACACGCTGGCCGTGGTTCCAGTGGCTATTTTCAAACGCGGATAAATCGATTTCCCGCGCCGGTGATTTTTGAGGTAACACGAGTATAACGTTAGGCGGTCCGCATTTCACACCGGTTGTGGTGTCTAATAAATGGTAATTCGTCTTATGTACCGGCCCAAACCAGCAACGCATTGGGGCACACGGCTGCTGCGATCGATCGTGGCGGCTATAGTGCCGCTGGCGTTTACCGCGCTTATGCCGCGGCTGCCCGGGGCCAGCAATGCCTTGGTCACTCTTTGCCTGGTGGGCTTTATTCTGGCGGTGTCCGGCTGGTGGGGGTGGCAAACAGCGCTGATTGCCACGTTGGCGGCCAGCGTGGGCCTGAATCTGTACTATTTCGCGCTCATCAGCGATTTGCGGGTCGCCCGTTTCGATGATTTAATGACCTTCCTGGCATTCAACGCGCTGTGCTTGAGCGCGAGCCATTTTTGGAGCCGCTCCCGGCGCGAAAAGCAGCGGGCCGAGGAGCGTGGCGGTGAGCTCGAAAACCTGCAGCAGTTGAGCAGCACCATGTTGTTGATGACCGATCTCGACAGCAGCATCCGGGAGGCACTGGAGCAAATTCAGATGCGCTTCAGTTTCAGCGCGGTGGTCCTTTTCGAATTGAGCCGCGACGCGAGTGTCTTTTGCCCGGTATCGGCGTCCGGCAGCATCGACACGCAGGATTTGCGAACATCGGCCGTGCAACGCTGCGTGATTTCCCGAGCCGACCGCGATACGTGCGTGGTTCCGCTGATCTCGGCGGGCGCCCCCATCGGCAGCCTCGGCGTGCGTGGACAGTGCGCGGCGCCGACCCTGACCAACTCCATTGCCAACGTGCTGGCGCTGGGCTTGGGGCGCCTGATGGCACTGCGCAATTCGACCAAGGCTGAAGCGGCTCGCCGCGGCGAGGAGATGAAAGCCACGGTGCTGGATGCTCTGGCGCACAATTTCAAAACGCCGCTGACGTCAGTGCGCGCAGCCGTTTCCGCCTTACGCGAAATCCCCAGCATGTATCCTGAACAGGCGCGCGAACTGCTGGCGGTGGCGGAGGAGGAGACCGAGAAGTTGCAAGCTATGATCGCGGAAGCTATCGAAACCGCGCGCATTGACGCGCGGCGCCAGCATTTGCAGAAAACCGCTATCCCGGTGGCGGCCGCCATCGAACGGGCACTCGAGTCGGTGGGCTCCAATCTGCGCCGGCATGAAGTTCACTTCGATTTTCCGGAGAAGCTGCCCAGCCTGCACGCCGATCCCGACCTGTTGAACCACGTGCTGATTCAACTCCTGGACAACGCCGGCAAGTACTCGACCGAGTGCGCCCTGATCGTTATCGGCGCGCGCGAACTGCCGGGGGGCGTGGAGATATCGGTTTCCAATCCCGGCCCCGGCATTCCGGCGGATGAAGCCAAGCATGTGTTCGAGCGGTTTTTCCGGGGACGCGCGACCAGTACCCGAGTGCCGGGAGCCGGCATCGGGCTGTCCATTGTAAAAGCCATCGTGGATGCCCACGGCGGCAGCATCTCAGTGGTAAGCGTGCCTAATATGACGACTACTTTCCGGCTGATCCTACCGATGGAAAAAGCCCTGGACGGAGGCTCCCCGGATCGGGAAAAGGTGGCTACCCTATGAACGCCCGGATTCTGATTGTCGACGACGAGTTTCAGATCCGGCGCGCGTTGCGCAACGCGCTGGCGCCCATGGGCTACGAGGTTTTGGACGCCGAGGACGGCTCCGATGCCCTGGTGAAATTTCGCGCGGCGCGGCCGGACCTGATCCTGCTCGATCTCAACATGCCCGTGATGGACGGTCTGGAGGCGTGCCGCTTGCTGCGCGCCGAAACCGACATCCCCATCATCGTGCTCTCGGTGCGCAACGCGGAAGTCGAAAAAGTGGATGCGCTCGACGCCGGCGCGGACGACTACATCACCAAACCCTTCGGCATGGGGGAATTGCTGGCGCGCATTCGCGTGGCGCTGCGGCGCCTGCCCATGTTGGACAACGTGTCCGTGCCGCGGCTCAAGACTGAAGATTTTGAAATCGATTTCGCCGAGCGGCGGCTGGTGGTGCGTGGCAAGACGGTCCGGTTGCGCCCCAAGGAGTTCGATTTATTCTGGCATCTGGCCCAGAACGCCAACCGCCCCATTTCACACCGTAAGCTGATCCAGTTGGTCTGGGGCCCGGATTACGGTGACGAGTTGGTGTATCTGCGGGTGCTGGTGAACCAACTCCGGGGCAAGATCGAACCCGACGCCTCGCGGCCGCGCTACATCCAGACCGAGCCCCGCATCGGGTACCGTTTCTGCGTGCCGGAATCGGCGCTGCAGCCGGAGTCGGGCGGCGAGGCGCACCGCGCCGAGCCCCCCGCGGCGTTACGATAACTTGGAGTGGACTTACTGCTAATCGACGATGACGTGGAGCTTTGCGCTCTGCTGACCGAGTTCCTGAGCGCGGAAGGTTTCAACATCGAATGCGCGCATGCGGGGCCCGAGGGCCTGGAACGCGCGCTGGAAAAGCCCCCTGACTTGGTGATTCTGGACGTGATGCTGCCCGGCATGGACGGCTTCGATGTCCTGGGCCGCCTGCGCCAGAAAAGTAATGTACCGGTGTTGATGCTAACCGCGCGCGGGCGGGATGAAGACCGCATCGGGGGCCTGGAGCTGGGCGCCGACGACTACCTGGCCAAGCCTTTCAATACGCGTGAACTGGTGGCCCGGTTGCGCGCCATCGGGCGCCGCCTGGAGCCGCATCCGCCCGAAGGCGGCCGGCTCACTATCAATCAAATCGCCATCGATCCGGGCCGGCGCGAAGTGCAGCGGCGGGGAGAGACCGTACCGATCACGACTTTCGAATTCGATATCTTGGATCTGCTGATGCGGAATGCCGGCCGGGTAGTGTCGCGCGACGAGCTGATGGAACATCTCTATAACCGCAAAGCCACGGCCTTCGACCGCTCCATCGACATGCACGTGAGCCATCTGCGTCGCAAGCTGGAGCAGGGCGAGCCGCTGATCAAGACCATCCGCGGCATAGGCTACCAGTTTGTTTCGGACAGCACGCAGGCCGCGCCATGAACGCCTGGCGATCGCTGTTCGCCAAAATCCTGTTATGGTTCCTGGCCACCGTCACGGTGACGTTCATGGGGGCGGTCTATATTTCCAGCCTGAATCCCCCCGTTAGGGCGGTGTTTTTCGGACACATCGCGACGGAGCAGTTTCACGAGGCCCGCCGCACCTATGAGAGCGGCGGCAAGGACGCCTTGCGGAAGTTTCTGGACCGCTTGGCCGAGGGCACCGGTATGCGCGCTATTCTGGCCGACGCCAACGGCCACGATCTGGTCACGGGAGAAGACGTGTCGCGCCATATGCGAAACCGCCGCACCGGACCGGGGCGCAGACCGATGCCAAGTTTCAATCCGGTCCAACCTTTTGTGCGCCGCCCCATGGAACTGGTGCGGAGGTCGGCGGACGGCCGGTACTGGTGGATGATCCTGCCCTTGCATCCGCGCGGCTCGGACTGGCCGCTGCATGCCTCGCAGATCTGGATTATTGCCGCCATTGTTTTGTTGTGCTGGCTGCTGGCCTATAATTTGACGACGCCGTTGCGGGGGCTGCAGAAGACGCTCGAGCGCTTTGGCCGCGGTGACTTTTCAGCCCGCAGCGGTTCACGCCGGCACGATGAGCTGGGGCAATTGGCGCGCACCTTCGACGTGATGGCGGCCCGCATCGAGACGCTGGTGGCCAGCCAGCGCCGCCTGTTGCTCGACATCTCGCATGAGCTACGTTCGCCACTGACGCGGCTGGGCGTCGCGGTCGAAATCGCGCGCGCCCAGACCGATACGGAAGCTTCGCTCAACCGCATCCAGCGCGAAGCCGACCGCCTGAACTCCCTGGTGGACCAGTTGCTGCAAGTCACCCGCGCCGAGAGCGACACGGCCGGTTTGCGGGGGTGCGTGCAGCTGGACCTTCTGCTGCGGGACATTGCCGCGGATTGCGACATTGAGGCCGCGGCGTTGGGCACTTCGATTGAGGTGACCACCGAGCCCGTAATGGTGCGGGGCGATGAGGAACTCCTGCGGCGCGCCGCCGAGAACATTCTGCGCAACGCGCTGCGCTACTCGCCCCCCGGCCATCCCGTGGTTGCGACGGTGGGCCGCGAGGGAGCCTCCGCCGTCCTGGGTATCCGCGACTGGGGCTCGGGCGTGCCGGAAAATCAGCTTCAGCGAATCTTCGACCACTTCTATCGCGTCGACTCCGACCGCAACCGGCTCAGCGGCGGGGTGGGCCTGGGTCTTTCCATCGCGCGCCGCGCGGTCGAATTGCATCACGGGTCGATCGCGGCCCGCAATGCCGGGCCGGGCCTGATGGTCGAGATCAGATTGCCTGCTTTTTCAGAATCGGAATCCCGCTCGGCAGCCTGAACAAACTCTCGTCCAGACCGGTGTTGATCTGCACCGACTCGGCGAACATCTGGTAAATCTTTTCGCCTTCCCGCTCGCGCGAGATCTGCTTGGGCCACATCACGCCGCCCGGAACCGCGACGTATTCGCTGTAGCGCGTGACCTCTTCGATGCGTTCTTTAAACATCGGATCGCGCCGATAACGGCGCTGCGCGACCGGCAGATGCGAGCCCGCCGAAAAGTGCACTATCACGCTGCGATTCTGCCGGTCGGCTATTTCGACGGTGTTGACGCGCTGATTCTCCACCACGTCGGCGCCCACCTCAAGCACCTGCAGCCCGGGCTCATGCAGACGGTAATAGAGAATGTAGAGGATGTCGCTCAGCATCGATTCCTGGTAACGCTGGAGGCGCTCATCAGGCAATGGCCGCGCGCCCCGGAAAGTAACGTCAAAGCCCTGGTTCTGGGCGAAGATGACGGAATTATCCTGTTTCTTGCCGAAGCTCTGGCGCTCCTCGATGCCCATGAAATCGGGCGGCGCCGGCACCGGCGCGGGCCGGTAGCGAATGTAAAAGTGAGCCACCGAAAGCCCCGTTAACTGCTCGCGGTAGAAAGAATACGCGCGCCCTACTTCAGTGCGGTCGCGCATCCCCAGGTAAGCCGGACCGCCCAGCGCGGCGAGCGCCTGCTGCAGGATCTGCCGCCCCCGCTGCTCGCGCGACGCCAGCGCTGGCGACATTTGCCCACGTGGCGCCTGTCCACAAATCATGCCGGCGCCGAGGGCGCCCAGCGCGGCCGCATGGAAAATCCGGCGCGTCATGGCTTCTTGCTGATTTCATCCGTCGTCAGGCCGGTGTTGAACTTGACCTGGTCGACGGTGAACTCGGCGTAGTTCTGACCGTTGCGCGTGACGCTTATTTTTTTTGGAAACTGCACTCCATCCACGGACTGATACGCGAGATAGCTCTGCTGCATGCTAGCCGCCGGTCCGCGCGCGCCGGCTTGCTGGTAATCGGCTTTGGCAATCAATCCCGTGGCGGGGTCGAGCGTCAGGCGCACCGAGCTGCCCTCGCCGTCGGTGACTTCGATGCTGCCGTCGGGCAGCTGGTTCACCACGCGGCCCGGCACGCGATCGCTCAGCAACAGCGCGGGGTAAACCCGCAACAGTTCCTCGCGGATCTGCTGCTGTTGCGCCGCGGGAATCGGCGACGTGCCACGTGGCGTCGTAACAAAACCGCCCGCGCCGTTGGAATACACCACCACTTTGCCGAACGGCATCTCCATCTCCTGCCGGATGTACGACGGGCTCATCCACATCTGCGTCTGTTTCACCGTCAGCCCGCCGGCCTGTGGCGACAGCTGCATGGTCACCTGCTCCCGCAAGTCTTTAATGGCGGCCAGCTTTTCGACGCCGCCGGCCTTGCGCTGCAAATTCAGCAATAGCTTTTTGCCGGCGTCCCGGCTGGCCTCCGAAATTGGCGCCGCTTCGGCCTTGGGCTCGGGGATCGTGATGTCGAGCGGCGTTACGGGCCGTCCCAGCGTGTCGAGCTTCGCGCCGAAATCCGCGGGGTTGCCCACCGCCACGATCGTCAATTCACGCGGATCGAGGTACTGCTTCGCCACCCGCGAGATGTCGGCCCGCGTCACCGCTTCGAGAGCTTTCTGATAGCGATAGATGAAATCTTTGGGATAGCCGAAGTACTCGTACGTCAGCAGCCGGTTGAGCGTTTTGGCCGGTGTGTCGAAGTGAAATACCCAGCTGTTGAGCACCGTGTTCTTCGCGATATCCAGCTCGGCCGGCGTCACTTCGCTGTCGCGCATTTTGGCGATCTCTTCACTGGCGGCCTGGATCGCCTCGGTGCTGGAGACTGACTTGGTGCTGCCCTCCACGGTAAACAGGCCCGGATGATCGTAGTTCGCGCCCCAGATGGCCCCAATGCCGTAGGCGTAGCCGAGTTGCGTGCGGACGCGGCGGAACAAGCGGCTCTGGAAGCCTCCGCCCAGAATGTCGGCCATCACTTCCAGCGCCGGATAATCCTTATCGCTCAACATGCCGCCGCGCTGGCCCAGATAGAACGTAGTCTGCGTGACGTCGGTCTTGGTGACCAGGTACGTGCCGGGAGTGGTCTTGCTGATCACCGAAGGGAACGGCGGTACGGGCGGCTGTGTCACTTTCCAATCGCCGAAAAGAGCTTCGATCCGCGCCTTCATTTCGGGCATCGAGAAATCGCCCTGCACCGCGAACATAATATTGGCGGGGAAGAAGTAGCGTTGGTAGAAACGCTGCAGGTCGGAACGCTGGATGCGGTCGATCGT
>DOZZ01000059.1:15705-17750 GCA_003517725.1 Bryobacterales bacterium
ACCGCCAGCACTTCGCCCGTATTGCCGGTCAGCGCGGAGAACGAGACCGTGCCGAGCGACTCGCCGATATTGGTCTCGACCGAGGCCGCGACATTCTCGAGCTGTTCATCCAACTGGTCGCCGGTCTTCGATTTGGTGCCGCCGGTGCGCAGCACCATGCCGGTCATGGTCGCGAGCCCGACCTTGTCGGCCGGGTCGAACAGGTTCCCGGTGCGCACCAGAGCCAGGCCGCGCACCAGCGGAATGGTGTGGTCTTCCAGCAGGTACACGCGCATGCCGTTGGGCAGCGTCACCTGCGTAACGTCCGGGATTTTGATGGTCCCGATCGACGGATACTTCAAGTCTTTATACGTCTGCGCCGGCAGTGGGGCGGCTAACAGGCACAACAGCCAAAGGCGCTTCACTGGGCGCCTCCCGCAGTATTACGCAGAACGGCCACCGTGCGGTTTTGCGGGACGAAGTATTGCCGGGCCACGCGCTGCACATCGGCCGCGGTGACGCGATCCACATCGTCGAGCGACGTGAAGAGCTTGCGCCAATCGCCGTACAGCCCATGGTACATAGTCAGCAAACTAGCCAGGCCGGAATTGCTGTCGAGCTGCCGGATCAGGTTCGCGCGCTGCACGGTTTTGACGCGCTTCAGCGTAACGTCATCCACCAGATTGCTCTTGAAGCCGTCGATCAGTTCCTCCAGCGCCTTGTCGTTATCCGCATCGCTATGGCCGATAGCCGGCACCAGATAGAACAGGAACGCGTTGGGGAATTTACCGCCGGGGAAGTCGGCATCCGCGCCGGCTTCGAGCGCAATGCGCTTGTCGCGGACCAGCTGTTTATACATCAGCCCCGTGCGGCCGCTCGAAAGAATGCCGCTGATGACGTCGAATACCGGATCGTCTTTATCCAACGCGCTGGGGCGGTGATACGTGATGAACTCGATGGGCTGGCTCTGGGCGTCGACGACAACCCTCCGCGGACCGGCCTGCGGCGGCTCCACGGTCACGGGATCGGGCGGCAGCGGCCGCGCCGGCAACGGCCCGAAATATTTCTCCGCCATGCGCTTCATCTGCTCCGGCTGCACGTCGCCCACAATGGCGATCACCATGTTAGCCGGCGCGTAGAAGGTGTTGAAGAACTTCTCGGCATCGCTGACACGCAGGTTCTCGACGTCGCTGGCCCAGCCAATCGCCGGGCGATGATATGGATGCGCAATGAATGTAGCGGCCGTCAGCACCTCGATCAGCTTGCCCTGCGGGTTCGACTCCGTCCGCATGCGGCGCTCTTCGCGCACGACGTCGCGTTCTTTATAAAACTCGCGATACACGGGGTGCAGAAAGCGGGCGGACTCCAGCAGGAACCACAGCTCGCTGCGGTTCGACGGCAGGCTGTAGAAGAAGTTGGTGGAGTCCTCGCCGGTTCCGGCGTTCATGCCCACGCCGCCGCTGCTCTCGATGACGCCGGGGTAGAGGTTCGACTCCACATAATCGTTGGCGCGCTCCACCGCATTTTTCAGATCGGCTTGCAGTCCCGCCAGCTTCTCGGCGTCGGTCGTCTTATGCGCGCGGCGCGCCGCATCCAGCCGGTCGTACTGGCGCTCTACTTCGCCCAGCGCTTTCTTCTCCTCCGGCCAGTTGCGGCTGCCAATGCTGTCGGTGCCTTTGAACGCCATGTGTTCGAACATGTGCGCCAGGCCCGTCTTGCCGTCCGGATCGTTGACCGCGCCAGCGCCCACATAGGTATGGAAGCTCGCCACGGGCGACTGGTGGCGCTCGACCACGATAAAGTGCAGCCCATTGGCGAGGGTGAACTCGGTGACGCTCTTCTGGAACTCTTTTAAGTTTTGTGCGCCGAGCGAAAAGGTGGCGGCCAGCGCCAGCAGGGCAAGTTTGATTTTCAAGAAGTTATCGCTCCAAAGCCATTCTAGAACGCCTATAGCCATGGACTCAGGCGGCAAGGGCGAAGGTTACAAGGAATGCGCCGCCAGCAACGCCCGCCAGTTCGATTCCGCGCGGGTTTCAGCGATTCGCAGCCCGGCCGCCGCGAGCGCG
>DOZZ01000241.1:0-396 GCA_003517725.1 Bryobacterales bacterium
CGGCGAGAACACTGATTGCGTGGGGCGCCAGCTATGGTTTGGACTGCAAATCGGCTTTGCCCGTGGCGAGATCTACCGGCACTGAAACGTGCTCGTGGACAATTAGCCACTTACCGTTTTTCTTGCGGTACACGTCGGTGACCCGGACCGTGATATCCAGATTGCCCCCGTCCTTCATCTTGCCCGCTACATGTTCGATGGCGCGGCTGTAGGCGAGGTTGCCCTCCGCGGAGATGCTCATGTCGACGATGTCGAACGTGATGGGGCCGGGGATCATGTCCAGGACTTCCTGCCAGTCCTTCTTGTAGGCCTCGAAGCCCACGTATTGGCGCGGTGGAATTACGTCGAACACCACCAGATCGGCGCCGGGTTCGTAGATCGCCATGATCTTGTCCA
>DOZZ01000241.1:607-1320 GCA_003517725.1 Bryobacterales bacterium
AGCACCTTCTATCCATGAGCGTTCTCCTTTTCAATGCCCCGGTCGCGCGCCAGACAGGCCGGACAAAGGCATCCGCCGGAATTTTCCGGCATGGGGCCCGGCGGAAGCGCGGCGCACCAGCAATCCCCTTCGGGCGTACAAGTCATCGGGCTGCCACAACGTTCGCAAGCAGTTTCCATGCTTAAGCTTTACGCCAGCGCTAGCGCGTGCGCCAGGGCGTGCTTCGCGCGGGCTGCATGGGCGGCTTTTACATCTTTCGGAAAGCTCTCGCCCGTCATCTCCCGATAAACTTTTTCCACCTGCGCCGGCAGCCCCTCTTTGCTGACGTAGCGGGCAATCTGAGGCTTCGCCGTCAGCTCCGCGCGGATCTGTTCGACGGCGTGAACCATTTCGCGGGGGCTCTTCTTCGATTGCACCATGGCTCCTACGCGCTCGCGCAGCTCTTTGAAATAAAGCTGTTGATCGCCCAGCAGCGCTTCGTCGGCGCGCGCGCCGTGGCCTGGGCAGACCACCCTCGCGCCCAGTTTTCTGGCGGCGTCCAGCGTGGCGATCCATTTGCCGGTGTCGCCGTCGTTCACGTAGTTGTAGGGACCGTTGACGCAGACATCGCCGGTGAAGAGGATGCGCTCTTTGGGCAGCCAAGCCATGGCATCGCCATGCGTGTGCGCCACGCCCAGGTGCAGCAGTTCCACGCGATGCTCGCCATCGTCAAA
>DOZZ01000241.1:1467-2470 GCA_003517725.1 Bryobacterales bacterium
CTCCCAGGCGCCCGGCTCCAACCGCTTCATCTCATCGATCACGCCAGTGTGCGCCACGGGCGTGGCGCCGTTGTCGACCCACACCTGGTTCCCATACACGTGGTCGCCATGGTGGTGCGTGTCGAAGGCAAAGCGGATGGGCTTCGGCGTAATGGCGCGAATCTTGGGCAGGATATTTTGCGCGCCCGAAGGGAAGTTGGCGTCGATCACCAGCACATAATCTTTGAAGATGATCCAGCCGTTATTGCAGTGGCCCTGATGCTCGATGTCGCCTTGATGAAAGTAGACGCCGGTGGCCAGCGGATCCACTTTATTGATGCCGGCGACCGGTGCTTCCTGCGTGGCCGAGGCACTAACGCCGGCCAGCCCCGCGGCGCTTAACAGTAGACCTCTGCGGGTGACATCGCACATAGGTCGATGATCTTATCGCAAAATCGCGTGACTGTCGAGATACTGATCAACCGTCTGATCAACCGTCGACACTTCGCGCGCTATCTGGGAAAAGGCGTCAGCGCCTCCAGCCTGCTTTCGATCGGGGGCCAGGCGCAGACCCCGCAAAATCGGCTATTGCATCGTGGGCCTGGGCCGCATTCGATGCCCGCCTGCAAGGTATCCGGAGGTTCGCAAGTGACGGCCCTGGTCACCGTGAAAAGGCCGGCAAGATGGCGGCCGAATACAACGTTCCCGCCGGGAGCATCTATAACTACGAGAACTACGACCATATCGCCCACAACCCGGCCATCGACGCGGTTCATATCGCGCTGCCAAACAGCATACATGCCGGTGTGCAACTTTTAGTCGCACCCCGCCGCAAATATTTTCCCTTCATCCCCAACAACTTGCGCGCTCTCCGCGCCGAGCCAGCCCGACCCGCGCATTACCTTACCTTCAGGAGCCTTAATCGCCGGCCAGGCGCAACGCGTCTTCAATCTCGTAGATACGGTCTTCCAAATTTTTAGTCGACTTACCGGCGGCCCTCGCAGCTTCCAACTTCTTCGTCGTC
>DOZZ01000241.1:2590-3295 GCA_003517725.1 Bryobacterales bacterium
GCGCTGGGCTTGGGCGTCTTGCGCGCGCCTCCGGCCTTGAAGCGGAAGGCCGTCACGCCCGCCGGCGGCTTCAGCGTGCCTCCGAAATCGGCGTGATATTCGTGCGCGATCCGGACCGCTTCCAGCAGTAGATCGCGATAGCGCGACTCCATCGCCTGTTTGGCCTTCGCGCGCAGCGACGCTCCTTGTTGTTTCCACTTCTGATAATCCGAGATTGGATTTTCCATATGCGTTTACTTTCTGGCGGCCAACTCGCGAATCTGCCGCAGTAGCTCTTCAGGCGTGTAGGCGCCCTTGGCGAGCACCGATTCCACGTGACCGGCAAGACGCGCGCGGTCTTCCGGACCAAGATCCTTCGAGGTGCTGACGATAATCGGAATCGAGCGCCAACGCGCATCGCGGCGCACGGCCCAGGCGAACTCGAAGCCATCCATCGTCGGCATCAGCAGGTCCAGCAGAATCAGAGCCGGCGTCCGTTCTTCCATCAGGCGCAGCGCGGCCGCGCCATCCTCGGCTATTTGGTCTTGCTCCGCGCGGGGTTTTCCCTGCCGGCCCGATTGATCGAGCCGCGGTGCGCTCTTACCGCACCTTTTCACCCTTACCCCAAGGCTTGCGCCGGAGGCGGTATATTTTCTGTGGCACTTTCCGTAGAACCCGCTTTCCAACGGATCCCCCCGGCCGTTAGCCGGCGCGCTGCCCTGTGGA
>DOZZ01000241.1:3359-14562 GCA_003517725.1 Bryobacterales bacterium
GGCGCGTGCTACGTTGAAGCCGAGGAAAAGTATGCGTATGAAATTGTTGCCGGTGGCCCTGCTGTTCGCCGCCACCGTGATGCTGCCCGGCGGGGCCGTGGCCAAGAATCGTAAACACGAGGCCAAGCACGAACTCAAAGATCAGGACAAGGAGTATCGCGAATGGCTGAAAGGCCAGGGCAAAGCCGACAAGGAATGGGCCAAGGCCGACGCCAAAGAGCGCAAGGAATACTACAAGTCCGTGAAGAAGGGACGACGCCGGTACTGAAGCCGCGCGGCGCCGGTTGATCGCCGATGACTTGGCGCGAATATCACGAAGCGACCAAGCACAGCGTGGAGTCCTTGCGGCGTGCCCCGCATGGTCTCGACTGGGCCAACATGCCCGATCCGTTCCGCCATTACGAGGGCGTGCCAGTGCTCGATCTGCCCTCCGACCCACCTGTTCCGCAGACGCCGGCGCTCGGATTACTGCAAGGTGGCTCCGGCTTCTCAACCGCCGCTGACGGCGCGACGTTTCTTTCGCAGTTGCTGTTTAATTCCGCCGCGGTTAGCGCGTCCAAGCGCGTGGGGTCCACCGCCAACCGTTACGCATTGCGCGTGAATCCGTCGTCTGGGAATCTGCACCCGACGGAATTCCACTTCCGTACGCGCGGCCTGATGGACTGGCCTGATGGGCAATATCACTACCGCCCGTCAGCGCACATGGCCGAACAGCGCGCCGTGGGCGAAGTTTCTTTCGCCAGCGACGCGCCCATCGTGTTCTTGTTGACCAGCATTGCCTGGCGCGAGGCGTGGAAGTATCGCGACCGCGCCTATCGCTACTGTTTGCACGACGCAGGGCACGCCTGGCAGGCACTCGCGCTGGCTGCCCGCGCCATGGGATGTGAGACGCAGGCCTTTGGCCATTTCCCGGACGATGCCGTCGCGCGGGGCTGGCGCCTGCCCGACGACGAGTGGCCCATGCTTCTGGTCGAACTGCGTGGCCGGGCGATTCCCGTGCGCGAGCCGGATGCCGGCGATGCCGTTTGGTACGACGGACAGGCCAATCCGCTCTCGGCGGAGCCCATTGTTTACCCGTTGCTTGAGAGCGTGCAGCATGCCACGAAGCTCGGCGACGGACGCGGCATCCCGGCCGCCGAGCCGGCGGGCAGTGGTTCCGGCGAGATGCAGTTGCCTGCTCCGGCTGCATCGGCGCGGGCGTTTGGGGAAGTGGTCCGCGGGCGGCGTTCGGCGCTCGACTTCGTGGGCGGCGCGCGGTCGATGTCGTTACCGCAGCTCTCGGCGATCCTCGCGGCGGCGAGCCAGCCGCTGGCTGCTGATTTTGCTGGTGAACGTTTCGTCCAGCTCTACCTGTATGTCCATCGCGTCGACGGGCTCGAACCCGGCGTGTACCGGTACTGGCCTGCTGAGGAAAAGGTTGGCCGAGGGGACACACCTGCTGATGTGTCCCCGAGTGGTTTTGGCGGCCTAAGGGATCAAATCAAGCGTGGCGACCAGCGCGTCGCGGCCGCGGGGTTGAGTTTGGGGCAGGATCTGGCGGGTAATGCCTGCGTCGCGTTTTCGATGATTGCCGATATCGAGCGTGCGGCCCGCGCTCATGGCGATCGCGGCTATCGCTATGTGCACTTTGAAGCCGGGGCCATCGGCCAACGCCTGTATCTGGCCGCGGAAGCCCTGGGGTTAGGCGCGACCGGCATCGGCGCGTTCTACGATGACCAGGTGCACCGTTACCTCAACCTCGCGCCGGAGCAGGGTCAAGTGGTGTACCACTTCGCCATCGGGTATCCGGTTCCCGATCCGCGCCTCGATGCGTAAGGCCGCCATGGCCGGCATTCTGGTGCATGGCGACAACCATTTCATCGTGAGCGGTCCGCGGCCAGACCGGACCGCGGCTTTGGCGCTGGTGCGGCATTGGTCCCTGATTCAGATCGGAGCCACCACGCCGCCGGCGCTCCAGCCATGGAGCATCGTCTCGCGTGCGTTCCGAGAGGATTTAGCGTGGGCCGTAGTGGTGCCGGGGGACGCTGCTATATCGACCGCCGTCACGACGCTGCTGGATGAAATCTTAGCGCGCGGGGTTATAATTCACCACTTCCAACCTTGATTCCCGCAATACGTTTGGTACACTTTCGTGGGCCTAGCCCATCACTAGACTGGTGTTAAAAGCAGGGAGTCAATAAACGAGATAGGTGAACAGCCTTCGGCCCTGTGCGCCCCACGCAAGTCCATGAAAATGCGCTCACTTCCCCAGCACCGGCAAACCTCCAGGTAGCGCAGGGCACCGGGGTTCGTGGCCTGTCAGGCCAAGGCCGGGAAGGAACCGCATTCCGGCGAGACAGGTCTGACAGCCTTTTTCGCAAGAGCGGCGAAAAACGAGTCAGACCCGGGCCCTTTGCTGCTTGATTGATGTAAAGATCGGCTCGCGTTCCTCAAAAGCTCATGAAAAATTCTGGAGCGCACGCGGCCTGTGGCGCAGGTCATCGCCTTTTGGTGGCCTGTTCGGGGACGCGACGTTTCTCGACCCGGCGGGGCCAAGACGCGCCAGCAAACTCTGCCGAGGGGCCACACCTGCTGATATGGCCCCGGAGGGGTTTTCGACGCGCTGACGCTTACTCTTCGATCGCGAACGACGGCCCGGCCGGCTGCCCCAGTGTTTCTACCTTCTCCACCACCAGCCGCGCCAGATCGAAAAAGCTTTTGCCGGCCGCGTTGGTCTCGCCACGGTTGGCCGCGGGCTGGCCGCTGTCGCCGCCGATGCGCACTTCGGGGTCGAGCGGCAGTTCGCCCAGAAACGGGATCTGCATCTGCTCGGCCGTGCGCCGGCCTCCGCCCGTGCCGAAGACGTCGTAGTGCTCACCCGTGCCCGGCAGCAGCAGGTAACTCATGTTCTCTACCAGGCCGATGATCGGCACCTTCACCTGGTGGAACATGTGCACGGCTTTGCGTGCGTCCTCTAATGACACACTGGACGGCGTTGTCACGATGATGGCACCCGTCACCGGCGCGGTCTGAATCAGCGAGAGCTGCACGTCGCCGGTGCCCGGCGGCAGGTCGATGATCAGGTAATCCAGTTCGCCCCAGTCGACGCCCCGCAGAAACTGTTGCACCACCGAGTGCAGCATGGGCCCGCGCCACACTAGCGGCTTGTCGCCGGGGCTGAGAAAGCCCATCGACATCAGCCGCACGCCGTAGTTGGTGAGCGGCTGGATACGCTCCCCGTGCGCCATCGGCGTCTGGTTGATGCCCATCATCAGCGGCACGTTGGGGCCGTAGACGTCGGCATCCATCAGGCCCGTTTTGTGCCCCAGCGCGGCCAGCGCCACGGCCAGATTCACCGCTACCGTGGTCTTGCCAACGCCGCCTTTGCCGGAGCCCACCGCGATCAGGTTGCGCACCCCGGAAATAGGCAATTTCGGCGCGGTTCCAGGCTGTTGGGGGCTCATGAGCCTTCATCTTAGCACCCCGATTTTTCAAGCTCTTAGGCGATGGCGCAGCCCGCGCGCGCCTGCTAAAATGAAGTTTCCGCTCACAAATAGAGGTCACCCGCATGAAGTTCTTTCTCGACACCGCCAATCTGGAAGAAATTAAGAAATACGCCGACTACGGCATCGTCGACGGCGTCACTACTAACCCGTCGCTCATCGCCAAAGAGGGCACTGCCATTGAAGAGCAGATCCGCAAGATCTGCGACATCGTCGATGGCGACATCTCGGCTGAAGTGGTCTCGCTCGAGTCCGGCCAGATGGTCAAGGACGGCCGCGAACTGGCCAAGATCCACAAGAATGTCGTGGTCAAGATCCCGCTGATCAAAGAGGGCATCAAGGCCACCCACATCCTGAGCGGCGAGGGCATTCGCGTCAACGTGACGCTGTGCTTCTCGGCGGCGCAGGCGCTGATTGCCGCGAAGGCCGGCGCTTACATCATCAGCCCCTTCGTCGGCCGCCTGGATGACATCGGGCAGGACGGCATGGACCTGATCCGCCAGATCGTTCAGATCTATGAGAACTACGGCTTCGACACGCAGGTGCTGGCCGCCTCGCTGCGCTCCACCAATCACGTGATCGAGGCTTCGCTGGCCGGCGCGCAAATCGGCACCATGCCCTTCAAGGTTCTGGATGGCCTGTTCAGCCACGTGCTGACCGACAAGGGCCTGGAACAGTTCCTGAAGGATTACAACAAAGCTTTCCAGCCCGTCACGGCTTAATCGCGCTCATGAAACAACTGATTGCTATTATTTTTCTGGCCGGCGCGTTGCTGGCCCAGACGCCGGGTTTTGTCGCGCCGCACACCATCCTGCACGTCGTGACGGTGCGATGGAAAGCCGACTCCACACCGAAGCAGCGCCAGGACGCCATCGATGGCATCTCGGTCATGGCTGCTAAGATCCCCGGCGTCAAGACCATCTGGGTCAAGACCATCAAAGTGCAGCCGCGCGATTATAACGCGGCGTTTGCCATGGAGTTTGTGGATGAGGCCGCGTTTAACGCGTATGTCGCGCATCCTGCTCACATGGAATGGAAGAAGCTGTACGACCCGATTCACGACGTCAGCACGACGCACGATCTGACCAACTAGTTCGCTCTTACCGTTAGCAACGGCCCTGATATTGCTACGGTCAGCACGTGAACCGGCAACCCAACAACACGTTCACCGAACTGCTTTACGATTCCGGAAGAGTTTTGGGCCTCTACGCCAGGGGCCAATTGGAAATTCTGGCCTGGACCACGGCTCTCTACCTGGCCGGTTATGCGCTAGCGCAAGTACCGTTGTGGTTCGGGGTGGCCGTCATTTCGGCACTGCTGGGCTTGGTCCCGCGTGTCGGAGCCATCGTCTCGCTGGTTCTGGTTTTATTGATGGGCTGGCTCGGCGGCATGTCCCTGCTGGGCATCTGTGAGGCCTTCGCGGTATGGGTGGTGGTGCAGGGCGTGGAAGGCTTCTATTTGACGCCCAAGCTGTTGGGCCGACCGCTTGGCCTGACGCCCATGGCGGTGATTCTCTCGATGCTGCTGGGCAGCCTGGTCTTTGGGCCCATAGGTCTGTTGTTAGCTATTCCGGTTTTGGCGGTGGGTCTGGTTTGGGTACGGCGCCTCACTCACGCCCGCTAACCGCGGCTCGGGCGCGCCGTTTGCGGCGTCCGCCCGATTACGTGGAATCCGCCGTTTCGGTGGGCTTGGTCTACGTTTCACAAATGTGCCGCGGCTTTCGCCGCAAGCGCGCCGGCCAAGGCTTTCAGTATCTCGACTGCGACAACCGGCGCATTGGCGATCGCCAAACTTTACAGCGCATTCGCGGCCTGGTAATTCCACCCGCCTGGGAAGACGTCTGGATTTGCGCCGATCCGAATGGCCATCTGCAGGCCATGGGGCTCGACTTCAGGGGCCGGCGGCAATACCGCTACCATCCCGAGTACCGCAAGATCCGCAACGAAACGAAATTCGAGCGCATGCTCGATTTCGCCAAGGTGCTGCCGTCGATCCGCGCGCAAGTCTTGGAAGATCTCGCCCGCCCCGGTCTGCCCCGGCAGAAGGTAGTAGCCACCATCGTGCGGCTGCTCGAGACCACCTTCATTCGCATCGGCAATGACGAATATGCACGGGACAACCAGTCCTTCGGCCTGACCACGCTGCGCAACCGGCATGTCGAAATAAACGGCACGACGCTGTGCTTCAAGTTCCGAGGCAAGAGCGGCCAGGAGCATGAGGTGGCGGTGAAAGACCGCCGTGTGGCCCGCATCGTGCAGCAGTGCCACGACCTGCCCGGCCACGAACTGTTCCAATATGTCGATGACGAAGGCCAGCGCCATTCGTTGGGCTCCGCCGACGTCAACGCGTATCTGAAAGAGCTGACCGGCGCCGACTTCACCGCCAAAGATTTCAGAACGTGGGCCGGCACCGTGCAAACGGCGCTGGCGCTGGCGGCGTTCCCGCCCTTCGAGTCCGAGGCCGAAGCCAAACGCAACATAGTCGCGGCCATCAAAGACACGGCGCGGCGCCTGGGAAACCGGCCGGCGACGTGCCGCAACTATTACGTGCACCCCGCCGTCATCGAGTCTTATCTGGACGGCACCCTGGCGCAGTATGTGCATCCGGTTTCGCCCGAAGAGCGTGAAGAAGACGCCGCGGGGCTTTATCCGGAAGAGGCCTGCGTGGTGCGCCTGCTACGGAAGGCCCGCCGCTCCTGACGGGAGTGATAGACTGCCGGTTAAACATGGACCGGAGAACTTTCATGCAAGCCGCTGCCTCCTCGCCGTTGATGGCAGTGCCATCGGAACCCGCGGCTTCCCAATACTTCGAGCTGCGCTATCTTTACGCGCGTAACGGCACCCAGCCGGCTCGCACCAACGATTTTTTGAAGCAGGTTTGGATACCGGGAGTGAAGAAATTGGGTCTATCGCCGGCCGGAGTGTTTCAACCGGTCATCGCCGAGGGCAGCCCATTCACATTACTGCTGACGCCGTTCTCGTCGTTCGCGGCGGTTGAGACACTGATGCCGCGGCTGCTGGCCGACCCCGATTTCGCCGCCGGATACGAGAAGTTTCACCAGCCCGACCCAGGCTTTATGCGCCAAGAGACGCTGGTGTTGAAAGGCTTCGAGAGCACGCCTGGCATCACGCTGCCGCGCGCCGGCGACAATCACATCTTCGAACTGCGCACCTACGAGAGCAACAACGCGCTGACCCTGCGCCGCAAAATCAAGATGTTCAATGAAGGCGAGAGCGCCATTTTTCAGCGGCTCGGCATGCAGCCGGTGTTCTTCGGCGAGAGCCTCATTGGCCCGCGGCAGCCGAGCCTCACCTACATGCTGTCGTATAAGAATCTGGCCGCGCGCGATGCCATGTGGTCCGCGTTCGGGTCCGATCCCGCCTGGCAGAAGCTGCGCTCTACGCCCGGCTATTCGGATGCCGAGATTGTATCGAACATCAGCAACATGATCCTGCGCGCGGCGGCTGGTTCGGACATTCGTTAGGCATGCGGCGCCGTTCGTTCCTGCAAACCGCGGCGGCCTTGGGGGCTCCTCTAAGATTGCGTGCCGAGAATCCGGGGCGCATGAAAGTCGGCAGCCAGAACGCGGATTCGGAAGCCGCGCTGAATCTGTTTTCGGCGCTGGGCGTCAAGCATATCTGCAGCACGCTGCCGTCGCGCACTTTCGACGAGCACTGGTCGGTCGAAGGCTTGACGCGACTGCGCGAGCGCGTGGAAAGCCACGGCGTGCGACTCGAAGCCGTGCCCCTGCCGATGAGTTCGCACTACATCGACAAGGCCGAGAACCCCGCGATCATGCTCGGCCAGAGCCCCGCGCGGGATCGCCAGATCGACCAGATCTGCCAGATGATCCGCAATGCCGCGCGAGCCGGCATTCCCATGTTGAAGTACAACATGACCATCCTGGGCGTAGTGCGCACCACCCCGACCAAGGGCCGGGGCGCCAGCCAATACTCCACGTTCGTCTATGCCGATGCCGCCGCCGCGAACCCGTCTCTCACGTCCGCCGGTCCGGTGAGCGCCGAGCAGATGTGGGAGCGCATCACGTACTTTCTGGATCGCGTGATTCCGGTCGCCGCCGAAAACAAAGTTCGCATGGCGTGCCATCCGCACGACCCGGGCATGCCCGAGCCACAGGGTTTTCGCGGCGTGCATCGCGTGCTGGGAAGCGTCGAGGGGCTCAAGCGCTTTGTCGCGATTAAAGAGAACCCGTACCACGGCCTGAACTTCTGTCAGGGCACGGTTTCAGAGATGCTGGCGCATCCTGCTGAGCAGATCTTCGACGCAATTCGCTACTTCGGCACGCGCGGCAAAATCTTCAACGTGCATTTCCGCAACATCCGCGGCGCCTTCGGTAATTTCCGCGAGACGTTGCCGGACGATGGCGATGTGAACTTCGTGCGCGCCATCCACACTTACAAAGACGTGGGCTATACCGGCATGCTGATGCCCGACCACGTGCCGCATATCGAGGGGGATGCCGGGGGCGACCGCGCCTTCTCCTACTGTTTCGGCTACATACAGGCATTGTTGCAGGCAGTCTATAATTCGTAAGCAAGAGCATGCGACTGTTTCGAGCCTTGGTTCCGCACGGCGTGGGCCCGCTGTTTTTGGCGGAGATCATGCTGCTGAGCCTGTCGTTTCTCTCGCTGTTCTGGCTGTCCGATTCCGCCCTTCGCAACTCGTTCTTCATCGAAGAGGGTGCCGCGCCCATCGTCATTGCGGTCGCGACCATCATGTTCTCGATGTACATGGTGAACCTCTACGCGACGCCGCGCGTCCGTAGCCGCCTCGAACTGTTGCAGCAGCTGTGCCAGGCTTTCGGGCTGTCGCTGATCGTGCAAAGCGTGCTCAGCTACGCGCGCAAAGATCTGATTTTGCCCAAGTGGTTCATGCTGGGGGGCTGCCTCATCGGCTTTGTCGTGATCTTCGCGTGGCGCCTGGCTTACAGCGAGCTGGTGGTGCGGGTGATGGGCAACGAGCGGCTGCTGTTCATTGGCCATAACGCCGCGGTGCGCGAACTGGCCGCGTTCATTGACGAGAATCCGCAATGCGGTTACGCGGCCATGGGCTTTATTGACGACGTGCCCGGCGCCGGTGCTCCGTGGCTCGGTCCGCTGTCGCAGTTGCGCGAAATTGTGGCGCGCTCAAAGCCCAGCCGCTTAATCGTCGGCCTGGCCGAGGGGCGGAACCAGATGCCCGTCTCGGATTTGTTCGAATTGCGCTCTCTGGGCTACCGCATCGACGATGCGCGGCTGGCTGTCGAAGACATTTGCGCGCGAGTCTCGACGCGCGACCTGCAGCCCTCGGGCGTGGTCTTCCAACGCGAATTGGAACCTTCATCGCGCGACGGCTTCGTCCGGGCCGGCTTCGACCGCGCCGCGGCGGCGCTGTGCCTGGTGCTGTTTTCGCCGGTGCTGATGCTGGCCGCGCTGGCGCTGGCGATCGGCCATGGCGGCCGTCCTTTCGAGCGCGTCACGCGCGTGGGTCTGCGCGGCCGGCCGTTCCCGTCGTGGCGTTTGAAATCGGGCGTGGCATGGATCGCGGCGCTGCCCGAGTTGTGGAGCGTAGTCGCCGGCGATATGGCGCTGGTAGGCCCCAGCGCCGAGCGTCCCGAGTTCGTCCGCGAGCTCTCGGCGCGGCTGCCCTTTTATGAGTACCGCCACCGCGTGCGCCCCGGCCTGGTGGGTTGGTCGCAAATTCAGCAGTGCTCGTCGCCCAACCTGCTCGACACCGTCGCGCGCCTGGAATACGATCTTTACTTCATCAAGCACGCGACGCTCAGTATGCACCTGCTGGTGATACTGTCGTCGCTCAAGCCGGGCAAGCTGTTCGCGCGGCCCTGAACGCAATGGCATACTGAATGCTCCAGGCGCTGTAGCGTACTGCATGGCACAGACCACGACCCGTACCACTACATCGAACGACGTTGAAAAGCGCCTGGCCGAAGAATATGTCCCGCTATATAACGTGGTGCTGCTGGATGACAACGACCACAGCTACGATTACGTGATCGAAATGCTCCAGAAGGTTTTCGTATTCACCGTCGAGGAAGCCTTTCGACATGCTGAAGAGGTTGATTCCAAGGGACGCACAATCCTGATTACCTGCGAGCTGCCGCAGGCTGAATTTGCGCGCGACCAAATCCAGTGCTACGGGGCCGACCCACGCATGCCGTCCTCCAAGGGTTCGATGTCGGCCGTGGTGGAACCCGCCGGCGGCTCCGGTGCAGCGCCCTCACGCTAAACTGGAACGAACCATATGATTGACGGCAGCATTCCGGAAGGTCTTACCTTCGACGACATTCTGCTGGTTCCGGCCTTCAGCGACGTGCTCCCCGCCGAAGCCGATACCAGAACCCGCCTGACGCGCAACATTCAGCTGAACATCCCGGTGGTAAGCGCCGCCATGGACACCGTGACGGAAGCGCACCTGGCCATCGCGCTCGCCCAGCAGGGCGGCATCGGCTTCATTCACCGCAATATGAGCATCGACCGCCAGTGCGAAGAGGTCGACCGCGTCAAGCGCAGTGAGAGCGGCATGATCGTCGATCCCGTCACCATCGAACCGGAGAAGAAGATCTCCGACGCGCTGGCGTTGATGGAGCGCTACCGCATCTCCGGCGTTCCCGTGACGCGCAACGGCAAGCTGGTTGGCATTCTGACCAACCGCGACCTGCGTTTCGAGACGCGCTTCGATCTGCCGATCTCAGACGTGATGACCAAAGAAAATCTGATCACGGTCCCGGTCGGCACCACGCTGCAGGAAGCCGAGGCCATCCTGCACCGGCATCGCGTCGAAAAACTTTTGGTGGTGGACGATCACTACAACTTGAAGGGTCTCATCACGGTCAAGGATATTCAGAAGAAGCTCAAATATCCGAACGCCGCCAAGGATCCCCAGGGCCGCTTGCGCGTGGGCGCCGCGATCGGCGCAACCGGCGATTTTCTGGAACGCGCGCAGGAACTGTTCACCAAGAAAGTGGATGTGCTGGCCATCGACACGGCGCACGGGCACAGCCAGCGCGTGCTGGACGCGGTGAAAGCCGTGAAGACACATCTGCCGCAGGTGGATCTGGTCACCGGCAATATCGCGACGTACACCGCGGCGCGCCAATTGATCGATCTTGGCGTGGATGGCGTGAAAGTGGGCATCGGCCCGGGCTCCATCTGCACCACGCGCGTGGTATCGGGCGCCGGCGTGCCGCAGATCACGGCTATCGCCGAGGCGGCCCGCGCCACCATCAAAGCCGGCGTGCCGCTAATCGCCGATGGCGGCATCAAATTTTCCGGAGACATCACCAAGGCCATCGCGGCGGGCGCCGATTGCGTCATGATCGGCAGCCTGCTAGCCGGCACCGATGAGAGTCCCGGCGAGACGGTGCTGTTTCAGGGCCGCACCTTCAAGACTTATCGCGGCATGGGTTCGTTGGGAGCCATGGCATCGGGGAACACGGATCGCTATTCGCAAGATCCCAACGCCAAGCTGGTGCCCGAGGGCATCGAAGGGCGCGTAGTATCGAAAGGCTCGCTGGCGGACTTCATCTTCCAACTAGTGGGTGGTTTGCGAGCCGGCATGGGCTACACCGGCAGCCGCGACATCCAGTCGCTGCAGCAGAACGCGAAGTTTATCCGGCTGACCGGCGCCGGGCTGCGCGAAAGCCACGTCCACGACGTCATCATCACTAAAGAAGCGCCGAACTACAGAGCAGATTAGCTCAT
>DOZZ01000241.1:14784-16549 GCA_003517725.1 Bryobacterales bacterium
TCAGCACCGTACGAAAACGCATGAAACAGAGTTAATACTTGTTCGGTAACAGGAGTGCCTGCATTCACATCCATAACAGTGTGGGGAAAGGCAACTTATGAAGCACTTCGTGTGGTTAGCACTGCTGAGCTCCGTCACGCTCTTCGCGCAGGACCCGCCATCCCGGGTGGCGCGCCTCAATCTTCTGCAAGGCCCCGTCTCGTTCCAACCCGGAACGCTGGATGAATGGGCCCCGGCCAGCCGCAATTATCCTTTAACCACCGGCGATCGGCTCTATACGGAGGACCGCTCGCGCGCCGAACTTCAGATCGGCAGTGCCTCGGTCCGCTTGGATGGCCGCACCAACTTCTCCATCCTGAACCTGGACGATGCGACGATGCAGGTCGGCATCACCTCTGGGGCCATCAGCGTTCGCGTGCGCTCAATGCTGGGGGACGACGTGTATGAAGTCGACACGCCGAACGGCGCGGTCTCCCTGATGGGACGCGGCGAATACCGCATCGACTGCGACCCCGACCGCAACTCCACCGTGGTGACGGTGCGCAGCGGCGAAGCCGAGCTGGTCGCCAACGGCCAAACTTTTCCCGTGCACCAGGGGGAGACGGGTTACTTTGATGAAGGCACGCAGCAACTGGAAGCCCCCAGCCCGCCTGACTCGTTCGACCGCTTCACTTATGCGCGCGACCGGCGTGAAGACGTGGCGCCTCCGCCTTATATCTCACGCGACATGATCGGTTGGGAAGATTTGAATGACAACGGCGACTGGCGCAATGTACCGGAGTACGGCAACGTCTGGACACCGCGCGTGCCCGTGGGCTGGGCGCCTTACCGCGACGGCCACTGGGCTTGGGTGGCGCCGTGGGGCTGGACTTGGGTCGACGACGAACCGTGGGGCTTCGCGCCCTTTCACTACGGCCGCTGGGCGTATATGAGCGACAGTTGGGGCTGGATTCCCGGGCCCGTGGCGGTCCGCCCGGTCTATGCGCCCGCGCTGGTGGCCTTCATCGGCGGCGGCAACTTTGGGCTTTCACTTAGTTTCGGTGGCGGTGGTGGCGGCGTGGGCTGGTTCCCGCTCGGCCCTCGCGACGTCTACGTGCCGTCATATTATGCCTCGAATAACTATGTGAATCGAGTCAATATCACCAACGTCCGAAATATGAACGCGGCGAACATTAACTACGTCAGGAACAATATCACCAACGTCAACATGGTCCGCAACATCACTTACGCGAACCAGCAGGTGCCCGGCGCGGTGACGGCCATCTCGCGCAATGATTTTGTCTCGGCGCGGCCGGTGCGCCAGTCGGCAATTTCCATCCCGGTGCAGTCCATCGCACGCGCCCCCATCATGACCAATGCCACGGTTGCTCCGCAGCGTTCCAGCGTGCTGGCAGCTCAGGGCCCGGTGAACGTCGCGCGTCCGCCGGCCGCAATCTACACACGGCCCGTGGTGGCGAGGGTCGCGCCTCCGCCTCCGCCGGTCTCTTTCGTGACCGCGCAACGTGTGCAGGCGCCGATACCAGGCCGTGCTCCGGACCCGGTGGCTCTACGCCAGCTCCAGCAGCAGACGCCGCCCGCCCGCCAGGTATTCGTCCGCCCTGCTATTACGCCCGGTGCCGGAATTCAGGCGCGCCCCGGTCAGTTCCAGCCGGCGACGAACCCGCGCGCGGTTTCGGGCCAGGGCCAACCGCAGATTGCACCCCAGCGGATGCCCCAGCAGTTCCCGCAAGGCCAGCAGCGGCCGGCCGTGGTGCCGCCGCCGCAG
>DOZZ01000311.1:0-3880 GCA_003517725.1 Bryobacterales bacterium
CACGCTCGAGCGCTCCTACTACCTCGCTCTCCACGAACTGGAATACCGCATCAAATCGGAGTCTTCGGATGCCTGAAATCCTGAAGTTTCCAATTGGCTTTGTTGGTCAAAAAAGCAATGGCTTCCCAAGCCAACGCCGGACAATTGCTGAACAAAACAAAAGGAAAACCCGCATTTCAGCCCTCCAAAAAATGGCTTTGAACGTCAATGCACTGCTTCGAAAATCCGGCCCGGAATACCTGCCGCGGCTGTGTTCTTTGCCCGGCAAACGCCCTTGGACTATTCAGTTTTGCTGCCGGATCAATCGAACGATGAGTCCGCGTTTTCAGCGCGAAAGCGGACTGCAGCATCTGCGAGAAGCAAGGCTTGAGCACGTCGTCGCTACCAAACGCGGCGGCCAGGCGCGGATCGAGCGCGCGCGCCGATCGAGCAGCGTTTCGATGACATCGAATAGAATCACCATTGCCATGTTGGCGGGCCGCTCACGGTCGTGGTTGGTCCCGGTCGCGGCGAGCGCAAGCGCTCGAGAAATACCTGCGCCGAGCGCCGGATCTCGGCGCCGTCGTGAAAGAGCCACAGGCGCGTGGCGTACGTATCGATGCGGACTTCACGGCCGCCCGCCTGGAACCACTTCGGATGCGGCACAAAAATATCCAGCAGCAGCGCGTGCAATAACTCGTGCACGCAGGTGTTTACCGCGAGAAACGGGATCTGGTGGCCGTGCGCGTAGCGCAGCGCGATCAGGCACAGGTGGTAGCCGCTATACTGCGCGGTCACGCCGGCCAAGGCCCGGCCGCTGTCCCAGTCGGAGGGCAGATGGTCGGTCAGGACCAGGTTGATGACGCCGCGCTCGAGACCGTAGAAGATGGGCCGTCCGCCGGGCGAGCGCAGAATTTTTCCAGGGCCGTCGGTGGTTTGAAATTGGATGCCCGCCCTTTGAAAATCGCGGACGGCTTCGGGCCAGATGTCTGACCAGAAGCGGTGAAACTGCTCCGGCCGGTACTTGCCTACCGCGTCGGTAACGCGATGCATCGGGATGATCAGCGGCGTTGGCGCGGCTGCCCCCACGGCCAGCGCTGTCCGCACGAAGTCCCGCCGCGTCATGGCCCTCAGTCTACAGAATCCGGCAAACGCCGCGCGAGTGTTATAAATTCGCGAGTGCAGCGACTAGTGTATTGTGGCGCGCGATTCGAGCAGCGGGGCGGGGCGGGATGAGCTGTACCGGACCGTGGTCCGGGATTACGGCCGCGTGATCGACCGGCTGGCCGCGGGCTACGAGGGCGATGCTGACAGGCGGCACGATCTGCGGCAGGAGATCCACCTTCAGTTGTGGAAGAGTTTGGAGGTCTTCGACGGACGCTGCTCGCTGAAGACGTGGACGTTTCGAGTGGCCCACAACACGGCCGTGTCCTATGTGAATCGGGAGCGACGCCGGAACACGGGCCTGGTGAATATCGAGGAAATCGAGCCAACGGCCGCGAGCCGCAACGCCGAGCCTGACATCGATCGGCAGCGGGCGTTGCGCCAACTCTCGCAGTTGATTCTGAAGCTGAAGCCGCTGGACCGGCAAATCATGCTTTCGTACCTGGAAGACATGGACAACGCGGCGATTGCGGAAATTACGGGGCTCTCGGCCGCCAATATTGCGGTGAAAGTGCATCGCATCAAGAACATTCTGTCGCGCCGTTTTCTGGAGGAGCAGCATTATGCCTGAAGATTTGGGAGCGGTTTGGAGAGATCAGCCCGAGGAGCAGCGGCCCGTGAACCTGGAGCAGTTAGTCAAGCGCAGGACGCGGGAGCTGTACGCCAGTACGCGCTCGGAGATCGTCATGAGCATTGTGGCCGTGCTGTTCTTCGTGGCCATGATGGTGACGCTGGCCGCCGGGCGATTTGCGTATGCGCCGGGCCGCATGCAGCAGGTTGGATTGGCGGCGGTGATCGCCTGGGTGCTGATTTCGCTGTACTGGTTTCGCGGGCGTATCTGGCGCAAGGGCAGCACCGACGCGCGTGCCGCTACTGGACTCGAATACTATCGGCAGGAGCTGGAGAGCCGCCGCGATCACTTGAGGAATGCCTGGGTTTGGCACGGGCCTTTAGTTTTGGCGTGCCTGATTTTCGCCGGGAGCTTTCTGGGACGGGCGTGGCCGACGGGTCAGCGGCTGCGGAGCCTGCTGCCGCTGGTGATCGTGTTGGCCATGTGGACGGTTTTCGGCCTGCTGCGGCGACGGCGCCAGGCTAATGAACTACAGCGGGAACTTGACGAGATTGGTTCGCGGAACAGATAGAGGCGGCTTGGTGCAGGACAGGCATGGCCTTTAGGCTAGCCAAAGGCAGTTTGACGCGAGTGCGCGCCGGACGGCATGATTAAGACGGCCACTTAGGCGATGCACAACTCTGATTCGTTACGCATGAGCAATCTGCTGAAGCCGCATTGGAAAATGCTGGCTTTCGGCATCGCCGCGATTATCGGCGAGACGGTGGCGGACCTGCTCGGGCCGTGGCCGTTGAAGATTGTGCTGGATAGCGTGCTGAAGGCGAAGCCCATCCACGGGTGGCTGAACCATCTGGTGATAGCCACGGCGGGCACCGATAAGTACGCCATCCTGGAATTCGCCGCGGTATCGGTGCTGGTGATCGCGGTCTTCGGCGCGGCCTGTTCGTACGCCGAAAAGTATGTCACGACCAGCGTGGGCCAGTGGGTGATGCACGACATGCGGCGCATGCTGTACTCGCACATCCAGCGGATGTCATTGGCGTACCACGACAATAAGCGCACCGGCGACCTGATCAGCCGGGTCACCAGCGACATCGATTCGGTGCAGAGCTTTATCGCGTCGGGGCTGCTCTCGTCCTTGATCAGCATGCTGACGCTGGTGGGCATGGTGGGCGTCATGTTCTATCTGAATTGGCGCTTCACGCTGATTGCGCTGTCGGTGGCGCCGCTGCTGGCCGTGGTGGTCTACACCTACACGCGCCGCATCAAGAAAGCTTCGCGCGACCTTAGGAAGAAGGAGGGCGAGATTGTCTCGGTGATTCAGGAGGTGATCTCGTCGATCCGCGTGGTGCGTGCCTTCGCGCGCGAGGATTACGAACAGCGCCGTCTGGAAGTGGAGAGTATGGAGGGCGTCGAAATGGCCCTCAAGGCGCGCAGCCTGAAGGCCAAGCTCTCGCCGCTGGTCGAGATTATTGTCGCCATCGGCACCTGCCTGGTGCTGTGGTTCGGCTCGCGCATGGCGATGGCGGGCAGTCTCTCGGTGGGCTCGCTGGTGGTGTTCATCATGTATCTGGGCAAGATGTACAAGCCGATGCAGGAGTTGTCGAAGATGACCGACGCGTACTCCAAAGCCGTGGTCGGCTATGAGCGCATCAAAGAGGTGTTCGAGACCGAGAGCGACGTGCCGGATCAGCCCGGCGCCCGGCGTGCGCCGGCCTTCAAAGGCAAGATCGAGTTCGAGAAAGTCAATTTCGCCTACAAACCGGACCAGCCGGTGCTGCGCGATCTGAGCTTCAGCATTGAACCGGGGCAGGTGGCGGCGCTGGTGGGGCCCACGGGCTCGGGCAAGAGCACCATCATCAGCCTGATCCCGCGCTTCTACGATCCGGAGTCGGGCGTGGTGAAGATCGACGGCATCGACGTGCGCACGTTGAAGCAGAAGTCGCTGCGGCAGCAGATCAGCTTCGTGCTGCAGGACACGGTGCTATTCCATGCGCCGATCTGGCAGAACATCGCTTACGGCAAGCCCGACGCGACGCGCCATGAGATTCTGAAGGCCGCCGAACTGGCCAACGCGCACGAGTTTATCGAGAAGCTGCCGGAGGGCTACGACACCAATATCGGAGAGCGCGGCATTACGCTGTCGGGCGGCCAGCGCCAGCGCAT
>DOZZ01000311.1:3994-7411 GCA_003517725.1 Bryobacterales bacterium
CGCCAGCGCATCGCCATCGCGCGCGCGGTGATTCGCAACAGCCCCATTCTGATTCTGGACGAGCCGAGCTCAGGGCTCGACGCAGCTTCCGAGAAGCTGCTATTTGAAGCGCTGGACCGCTTGATGGAAGGCAAAACGTCGATCGTGATCGCGCACCGCCTGTCGACCATTCGCCGGGCCAACATTATTTTTGTGATTAAAGAAGGCGCCATTTTGGAGCAGGGCACGCATGACGACCTGATGCAGCAGGGCGGCCTCTATTCGGAGCTGCACGACCTGCAGTTCAACGCCGAGCAGGAAGAGCCGGCCGTGAACGCGGACCACCGCGAGCCGGCGGCGGCGAAGCCTTAGAACTGCTCTAGTTGGGCGATGCGGCGCTCGACGATGTTGGCGAAGCCGTCCACCAGGTCTTTGTCGTAACCGGCGGCGCGAAAGGCATCGCGTAGCTGCTCTACCGAGAGCTGGTGCAGAATCTGCGCGATCCAGCGCACATCGGCAATCGGAATGTGCTGGCCGATGGCGCGCATCGGCAGCCGGCTGGCGAATTCCTTGGGATTAAATACGACGACCATCGCGGGACGCGTGGGCATGTTGAAATTCACTTCAGTGGACGTGCTGCTGTCGACGAACTTAGACTCTTTATAGGAATCCAGATTGCCCTTGGAGACCTTGTGATTGGGGTTGAAGCCGGTGGTCCCGAACGTGGCGCCAAGGTCGCTGATGACGTAAATCTTCGGCGGCAAGTCATGCTCATGGCCCTTCACCGCGTAGACGGCGTTATTGATGTCTTTCAAATCCCAGTTGTTCATCACGGCCATCATTACGCGCAGGCCGTTCATCTGGCGCGTGCCGGTGAAAGGGTTATTGCTCCACTTCCAGATGCCGAGCTTCTTTTCGCCCGGCAGGGAGCGCTTCATTCTGACGCCCCGGACCACGCCGCCGGGTTCTACGAATTCCTGCCCGCGTTTAAGTTTCTCCGGTAAGTTTTCGACATGGATCTCGCGCACATAATAGTCGTCGTGGGTGTAATATCCGGCCGCCCACAGGATGCGCGCCGCCACGGTTTCCGGCTGCGCTTCCGTGCCCATCTTGACCTTCCACTTCACGCCGTCCTGATCTTTCACGACGAACTTGGGATTGGTGCCGTCCATGTCCTCTTCAATAAAGGTGAAGGCGCCGCGCGGCTCGTGCTGCTTGCCGCCGGACCCATAGAAGAGGTTGCGCGCCCTGACGTCGCCGGGATCTCGCCACAGTTCCTCAACGGGTTCTTTGGGAACCACGCCGTTTTCGGGTGGTTCGACCACCACGGGTACCGATAGGGGCGGTGCGGGTGGGGGAATCGGGCTGGGGGTGTTTTGCGGCTCCGACGGTGGCGTGGCTAGCGGCGAGGGATCCTGGGCCGCGGGGGCGCTGACCAGACCGGCGGCGATCCATAGGAGCACAATCGGGCGAAGCATTCTTGGCATTTTCTCCTTCGACCTTCGGCCGATACCAATTGTCTAGCAAAAAGGGGGCCACCGGAGTAGATGTGCTGAAGCTCACTAAAAAACGGCGAGTTCAGCCAAATCGCTGTAATAAAGGACCCATCCGTGCAAGTTAAAGACGCCGTGAGTACCCTGATGGGAGTCGACCGCCAGCCTTGAAACTAATCACCCACCCGGGCGATGGGATAAAGCCCCTGATCCAGGCCATCGACGGCGCCAAGCGCAGCGTCGATATCGCCATTTTCCGTTTTGATCGTTCGGAACTCGAAAAAGCACTGTTACGCGCGGCGCAGCGCGGTGTTGCGGTGCATGCGCTGATCGCCTATACCAACCGCGGCGGTGAAAAGAACCTGCGGCAGTTGGAGACACGGCTGCTGGGCCACGGCATAACCGTGAGCCGGACCGCCGACGACCTGATTCGCTATCACGGCAAATACATGATCGTGGATCAGCGCGAGTTGTACCTGCTGGCGTTCAACTTCACGTATATCGACATGGAACACAGCCGGAGCTTCGGTGTGGTGACGTGCCATCGCGCCGCCGTGCAGGAAGCTTCCAAGCTGTTTGAGGCGGATTGCAAACGGCAGCCGTACACGGCGGGATGGCCGAATCTGGTGGTTAGCCCGGCTAACGCCCGCAAACAACTGATGGCGTTTGTGAAGGGCGCGCGGAAACAGCTTTTGATTTACGATCCCAAGATTGGCGATCCCGCTTTTCTGCGGCTGCTGGACGAGCGCGCCACGAAGGGCGTGGAGGTGCGCGTGATCGGTAAAGTGGGGAGTAAACCCTCCGGCAAGAACGGCTTTGCGGTGCACGGCCTGGCGCAGATGCGCCTGCACACGCGTTCCATCATCCGCGACGGACACTATGTGTTTATTGGCAGCCAGAGCCTGCGCGTGGCCGAGCTCGAAATGCGGCGCGAAGTGGGCCTGATCTTCCGCGACCCGAAGATTGCGGCGGCGATCGCCAAAATTTTCGAGGCTGATTGGAAGCTGGCCGAATCCCACAAGGCGTCCGAGCTACCGACGTCGGAGCCGGCCGTCAAGGCGGCACGCAAAGTTGCCAAAGTCGTGACGAAGGCCATGCCGCCGGTGGGCTCGGTGATCGAAAGCGTGGTCAAGGAAATGGCCGGTGAGAAACTTGATGTGGAGCTGGACACCGAAGAACTCGAAAAAAATATAATGAACGCGGTGAGGGACGTGGTGGAAGAATCGGTGCGCGATGCGGTGCAGGACGCGGCGGAAGTATGAGCGGCCCGGGCAAGCTGCTGCTGGCGGCGTTAGTGTGCGCCGTGGCGCTCGGGGCGCCTCCCGCGGTGAATCCGGACGCGGCGCTGGTGCAGGATTTCCACACGCGGCTCGACAACTATATGAAGCTGCGCAAGCCGCTGGTAGCTAAGCTGAAGCCCACCAACTCGCAAGCGGTGATCGTGGAGCGTCAGCGCAACCTGGCCGCCGATCTTCGCGCGGCGCGGCCCGAGGCACGGCAAGGCGATATTTTCACGCCCTCGATCAGCGCCGAATTTCGCCGGCTGATCGGCATCGCCATGCAGGGTTCGCACGCACGCCGCGTGAACCAAAGTTTGAAGCATGCCGAACCGGTGCGGCTGCACTTGCGCGTCAACGATGCATACCCCACACGTGTGCCGCTGCAATCCACGCCGCCCACGCTGCTGGCCAATTTGCCCCCGCTGCCGCAGCAGATCGATTACCGCTTGATCGCCCATGATCTGGTGCTGCACGACGCCGAAGCGAACATTATTGTAGACTTCATTCCGAACGCTATCCCTTAAAATGCGACGCTGCCTGTTTCTGCTGTTTTTCTCCTGCCTGGTGTGGGCTCAGCCGCCGGTGGGCGGCGAACTGCGATTGCCGTTGAAGAGCAAGTCGGTGCGCTTCGCCGTGATTGGCGATGGCGGCACGGGCGAGAAAGC
>DOZZ01000311.1:7465-18357 GCA_003517725.1 Bryobacterales bacterium
GACGCGGGCGTGAAGTTCTACGCCTCGCTGGGCAATCACGACGATCCCAGCGAGACGCTGTATAAGCCCTTCAACATGGGCGGCAAACGCTATTATTCGGTGCGCAGCGGCAACGTGCATCTGCTGGCGCTCGACAGCAATTACATGGACCCGCAGCAGCTGGAGTGGATCGATCAGCAGATACCGGATAACGAAAACAACTGGAAAATCTGCTTCTTCCACCACCCGTTCTACGACCACGCACGGTTCCACGGACCCGATCTGGATCTGCGGGCGCACCTGGAGCCGCTGCTCGAGAAAAAAGGGGTGAACGTGGTGCTGGCGGGCCACGAACACATCTATGAGCGGATCAAGCCGCAGCATGGAATCTACTACTTCGTGCTCGGAAATTCCGGGCAATTGCGCGCCAACAATCTGCAGGCGTCGCCCGAAATCGACAAAGGTTTCGATACGGATCAGTGCTTCATGATGATGGAAGTCGCGGGCGATGAACTGTACTTCCAGACAGTATCGCGGACCGGCAAGACGGTGGATTCGGGCGTACTGCAGCGGCAAAAGGCGGCTGCGGCCACAGCGGCGGCCGGTAGCACTCCAGTGAAGTAGCTTGGCGACGAGTCTGTCAAAAGATGCTCAGAGAGCAGTCGCGTTATCCCGTTGCGATGACAGGTGAATCGGGCGCTAAGGCTACACTACCCAGATGAGAACACTGTGGCTCGCCGGCATCTGTGGCGCTGCCTTGCTCGCGGCGTCGTCCGATGGCTCGCGCTGGTGGTCGCATGTGCAGTTTTTGGCCGACGATCGGCTTGAGGGCCGCAACACCGGCAGTGAGGGCCATCGCAAAGCCGCAGCGTACGTCGCCGGGCAATTCGAGCGGGCCGGATTGCAGCCGGCCGGAACTCAAGGCTATCTTCAGCCGGTCCGCTTCAAGACGCGGCAAATCGACGAGAGCGCATCGAGTCTGGAACTGGTGCGCGGTGCCGCCGTGGAACCCGTGGCGCTCGGTGAGGAGGCGGTCATCAGCATGCGCCAGGAGACCGCGCCGGCTACCGAAGCGCCGCTGGTATTTGCGGGCTATGGTTTGACCGTCCCGGAGGCGCACTATGACGACTTCGCGGGCCTGGACGTGCGCGGGAAGATTATCGTCTACCTGGCCGGCGCCCCGCCCTCGATCCCCGGGCCACTCAGTTCCCACTACCAGTCGAGCTTTGAACGCTCCGCGAACTGGAAGCGTCTCGGGGTGGCCGGCACCTGCGCCATTCCCAATCCGAAATCGATGGATATTCCGTGGGCGCGGTCGTCGCTGGCACGCTTCCAAACAGCCATGAGCCTGGCCGAACCCGGCATGGACGAGAGCGGCGGCACGCGCCTCAACATCACCGTCAACCCCGTGCATGCCGACAAGTTATTCGCCGGAACCGGACATTCGATTCAGGAGATTCTGGACCTGGCGAATGCCGGTAAGCCGCTGCCGCACTTCGCCATCCCCGCCGCACTGCGTGCCCGCGTAGCCGCAAAACGCGGCGAGCTGGAATCGCAGAACGTGGCCGCTCTTCTGCGCGGCAGCGACCCGGTGCTGAAGAACGAGTATGTCGTGATGACCGCGCATCTCGATCATCTCGGTATCGGCGAGGCCATCCGGGGCGACCGTATCTATAACGGCGCCATGGACAATGCCGCCGGCGTCGCGGCCATGCTGGATATTGTCTCGATGCTGCGCGAGCGCCAATTCAAGCCGCGGCGATCGCTGCTGTTTGTCGCCGTCACCGCCGAGGAGAAGGGCCTGCTGGGCTCACGCTTCTTCGCCACCCATTCCCACAACGCCGTGGCCGATATCAACGTCGATATGTTCCTGCCGCTCTACCCGCTTAAGCGGCTTACCGTCTATGGGCTCGATGAATCCGATCTGGGGGACGACGCCCGCGAGGTTGCAGCGGCCCGCGGGCTCGCCGTGCAGTCGGATCCGGAGCCGGCGCGCAACTCTTTCATCCGCAGCGACCAATACAGTTTTATCCGCCAAGGTATTCCGGCGCTGGCGCTTAAAGACGGCTACCTAAAGGGAGCACCCGAAGAGAAGATCTTCAAAACGTGGCTGACCGAGCGCTATCACGCGCCTTCCGATGATCTGAATCAACCGGTGGACCGCCGGGCCGCGGGCGACTTCGACGAGTTCGTCGCGGCCCTGCTGCAGCGCGTCGCTAACCGCGATAGCCGTCCGCAGTGGAAGTCCACCTCATTCTTCCGACGCTTCGCGAAGTGACTCCGCCGGTTGGGCAGGCCATCGCACGGACGAACCCCGCTTTCACCGGGTTTCGAATTTCTTCCAAATTTTGTAGCCGAGTGCCGCCTCGGTATGGGTTAATGGTTTATAATCTAGATTCTGCATGACAGTTCAGCTGCTCACCGCAATTCTTTGATCGGATATTTCTTTTGCCTAGATAATTTCACCCATTGTCCCGCACCTCACTAATGATCGAAAAATTGCTGTGAAAAATTCTCGCATCACTCTGGGCCGGTGCCACGCCAAAACTCCGCAGATGGCCTCTTCCGTGAGAATTTCGATCTAATTGCCGTGACGATTTCTTTTGGCGGGGATTGTATTGCGCTCGTCCGACCCCGCCTATTACAGCATTTTTATGATTGCAATCACGTTTGTGCGACAAAAATAAAGTAATTTCGCGAAATCCTCTTATACCGCTCGATACTCAGGCATAGCTCCCTGCTTGCTGTGTGACGTTACAAAAAGTCGAACAATTAAAAAAAAATTCCTTTTCAGACTTGACATTCTCTTTGTGCGCTGTGCTAATGTGTACATTGACCTTGAACTAAATAAGTACTGTTGAATACATCGCAAAGTCAGACGGAATTTATGGGTGGGCCAATGATCAGCGAGTACAGCGATAAATACATAGACCGCGGTTTCCTAATGCTTGCCCCGGATGGCGCAGCTATTCCACGGGCCTTCCGGCGCGTTCGCGACGATGAGGATCAACACTTTCACCTACTTGGCCAGATGCAGCGGCTGCGCGGGAAAATCTATTTGCAAGATGGCGCTATCTCCGAGTCACAGTTGGATTCGCAAGGCCGTCACCGGGACGACGACGATCCCCAAAGTTGGCATCTGCTCCGCATGCGTCCCGATGGCAGCGTTTCAGGGTGCGCGCGGATTCTGGTTCATTCCGAGTCGGTAGCCTATCCGCAACTGCGCGTGGCGTCTTCCGCGCTGGCCAAATGTAAAACGTGGGGACGCTCCTTGCAGTCGAGCATGGAAACCGAAATCCGCCGAGCCCGCCAGTCGGGCAAGGCCCTGGTCGAGCCCGGGGGTTGGGCTTTGGCCGAAGACCTTCGCGGCAGTACCGAAGCGTTGTCGATCGTCGTCGGCGCCTTGGCGTGGGCGCAGTTGGTGGGTGGCTGTGTAGGCTTCATGACGGCCACGGTGCGCCATGGTTCGTCGTCCATTTTGCGCCGCCTGGGTGGCTCGCCCGTCAATCTCGACGGCCGGCCCGCTCCCGCTTACTTCGATCCCGCTTACGGCTGCGACATGGAATTGCTTCGCTTCGATTCGAACGCGTTGAATCCGCGCTTCGGCGGGGCGCTCGAGAACATGCGCCAGCTCCTGATGGGCACCCCTGTTATTGCCACCGGTACTCCGGCTTATGCCAACGTACCCGGCATCACGGCTCTGCCGGCTTATGGGCCAATGCCCGCTATCCGGGTGGCTGCCTAAACGTCGTTTTCGTGGCTGTACCGGGCCAGCGTTTAGAATAGTTAGAATAGAACGATGGCTGAGCTACAACAGCAACGCGCGATCTTCGATGCGATCGCGGCATGGACGGCCGTTTTAGGCAGCGCGTGCGTGGTGTCGGACCTGACCCACCGCAGCGCTGCCGAACGCGCCACGTTCCAGACCTCTCAGAAGATCCCCGTAATTCTGCGCCCGGTCGACCGCCAGCAGGTTTCCGAAATTGTTCGCATCGCCAACCGCTACGGTGTTCCTTTATATCCGGTCAGCAGCGGTAAGAATTGGGGCTATGGATCGCGCGTTCCCCCGGTGACGGATTGCGCGCTGCTCGATCTCAGCCGCATGGACCAGATCGTCGAGTTCAATGAGCAGCTGGGCTACGTTACGGTTCAGCCCGGCGTGACGCAGAAGGCTCTAATTAAATTCCTGAAGCATCAGAAATCCAAATTGTGGATGGACGCCACGGGCTCGAGCCCCGACTGCAGCCTGATCGGCAACGCCATGGAGCGCGGCTTTGGCCACACCCCTTACGGCGATCACTTCTCGCATGTCTGCGGCCTCGAAGTGGTGCTGGCTTCGGGCGAAATCGTCGAGACCGGCTTTTCCGGTCTGCCCGGCGCCCGGACCGGCCCAGTCTACCGCTGGGGCGTGGGCCCCAGCCTGGATGGGCTGTTCTCCCAATCGAACTTCGGCATTGTCACGCGCATGACAGTCTGGCTGATGCCGGCGCCCGAATATTTTCAGGCGTTCTTCTTCCAATGCGGCAGCCAGCATGATCTGGCTTCGGTCATCGACGCGCTGCGGCCGCTGCGGCTCAACGGCACTATTCGGAGCGCGGTGCACATCGGCAATCACTATAAGGTGATGGGCGGCATCCAGCAGTTTCCCCACGGTGAGGCCAAGCCGCTCACGCTCGAGCGCATGCGTTTTTACGAGCGCCATCTGAAGATCAGCCGCTGGAGCGGCTCCGGAGCGCTCTATGGAACGCGCCTACAGGTTAAGGAACAGCGCCGGCTGATTCGCCAGGCGCTGGCAGGGAAGACTGAACGCGTGCGATTCCTCGACGACCGCACCATCCGGGTGGCCTCGCGCTTCACGCGCCCCTATCGGCTGGTGACCGGGTTGGACCTGAGCCAAGTGCTGGAACTGGTTCGCCCAGTCTACGGATTATTGAAGGGCATCCCCACGGAAAAGACGCTGGGCAGCGCGTATTGGAGAAAGCGCACGCCGGTCCCGGCCGATCCCAATCCCGACCGCGACGGATGCGGCCTGCTGTGGTGCTCGCCGGTGGCGCGCATGGAAGGCGCGGAGGCCGAGCGCCTGAACAGCATTGCCGAGAGCGTCCTGCTGGCGCATGGCTTTGAACCCATGATCTCCATTACGTTGCTGACCGAGCGTGCGCTGGCCTGCGTCATCTCCATTACCTACGACCGAGACGTTCCCGGCGAGGATCAGCGGGCCATGGCCTGCTACCTCGAACTGCAGCAGCAATTGGAGCGCGACGGCTATTATTCCTACCGGCTTGGTCTGCCCTCGATGCGGGTGCAGGGGGAGCGCGGCGCTTACACGGATTTGCTGGCGCAACTCAAGCGGGCCCTCGACCCGAACTCCATTTTGGCTCCTGGCCGATATCTTCCGGCGCCGCCCGGGCAGGATTCGCCAGATACAGATATAAAGGTAGAAATCGCCTCATGCGCAACACCGCACTAGCCGACTTCACGAGCGACGAGTCGTTTGCCGTGGAGGACCGTCAGACCCGCGGTCTGGTCGTTGGCCTGAATCAACCCAGGCCCTCAATTTTCTGGACCGACATGCTGGGCAGCGCGGTAGCAGGTTGGACCGCCTTCGGCTTTGCGGTGGCGCTGCGCCCGTTCTCCGCCGGCATGCTGGCGGCGCTGGTAGTCGCGGTCTTCGCGCTGTACCGCGGCCTCTGCTTTATCCACGAGATCAGCCATTTGAACCCGCGCGCGCTGCCTGGTTTTGAACGCGGGTTCAACCTGTTGTTCGGCTACCCGCTGCTGATGCCGTCCTTCGTCTATGTCGGCGTGCATACGTTCCATCACCGGCTGAGCACCTATGGCACGAAGGACGATCCGGAATATCAACCGTTCGCGCGTTCCAGCCGCATGACGCTGGCGTTCGCCCTGCAAAGCTTCCTGATTCCCGTATTCCTGCTGGTGCGCTTCACGCTGCTGACGCTGGCCGGTCTGGCCATTCCGAAGTTCCAGAAGTGGCTGGTAGTCCGCGCCTCTTCGCTGGCCATGAACCCTGCCTATCGGCGCGAAGCGCCTCCCGAACTAGTGCGTTCCATCCGCTTCCAATCCATACTGATTCTGTCGTTTTGGGTGGCCGCGGCCGCAGTGGCCCTGGCGGGCGGCTTCTTGTGGCGCGCGCTGTGGGTCTGGCTGGTGGTGGCCGGGATTGCGAGCTTCATCAACACTCTGCGCACCCTGGGCGCGCATGCTTACGAAAGCCCCGGAGAACCCATGGACCGCCAGGGTCAATTGATCGATTCCATCGACACGCCGGGCGCGGTGTGGACCGAGCTGTGGGCGCCGGTGGGCCTGCGCTACCACGCGCTGCATCATTATTTTCCGGGCATTCCCTATCACAACCTGCCCGAAGCTTACCGGCGCCTGGTCGTGGCTTTGCCGGAAAACGCCACCTATCACCAGGTCCGCAGCCGCAGCTTGTGGTGTTCCCTGATCAAGCTGTACCGGCACGGGCTGCGCTGATTTTCTCAATCCTGTCCGCCGCGCCGCGCACCCCGCCGGCGGCATGGATCGACTGCGCGACCTTGCGCGCGTTCTCCGCGTAGACCGGTTTCTCCAAAACTCGCCCGATCAACCCGCGCAGCGTGGTTGCGTTCAACTTCGCCGGCGGCAGCACTTCGCCCACGCCGGTCCAGCGTATGCGCGCGGCAATGGCCGGCTGTTCATAGGTGATGGGGACGGCCACCAGCGGCACGCCTTGCGTCAGCGAATCGAGCACGGTGTTCAACCCGGCATGCGTAAGCGTCAACCGGGCGCGAGACAACACGTCCAGTTGCGGCGCGTAACTGACCACCAGCGGGGCTCCCGGCAGCGCGGCCACGGCTTGTGCATCCAGCCCGCCGCCGTGGGTGATCAGCAATTGCGCCGGCAGCCCGTCGCAGGCCTCGGCGAAACATCGAAAGATGCGCTCCTTGCCGTTCTGCAAAGTTCCGAGCGAGGCATAGATTAAAGGCCGGCCATCCAGGCGCTCCCAGGGAAACGGCACGACCGCGGCGGTGGAATTTCGAAACGGACCGGCGTAGTGGAACGTGCCGGGCAGTTTGCGGCGCGGGAAGTCAAATGCCGGCGGCTGCTGGCTGATCTGGGCTAGCGTCGAGAAGGAATCTTCCGGACCGCGATGCGGCGGCAAGCCCCACTTTTTACGGTAGGAGGCGATCACGCGTGCGATGGGCGCGGTGATGCGGTCCGAAACGGCGTACCCTAGCGCGTTCCGGGCGCGCGCCCAGAAGCTTTCCCCATAGCGCCAGCTGGTGAACGGCGGCGGCACGTTCGGCTCGCGGTTGAGGGCCAGGGCATTGCAGATGGTCACGAACGGCAAGCCCAGATGTTCGGCCACAGTTCCGCCCGCGGGCTCCGTCTGGTCCACCAGCAGCATGCCCACGCCGGATTCGCGGATCGCATCGGGGGCATCGCGGCAAACCATCTCGGTGGTTTTGCGGACCGCTTGAATCGTGAAGCGCAGCGCCGCCATTCCGTCGAGCTTACCCAGCGCGCCCAACGAGTCCGGCAATGAGCCGGGCGGGTGATCGCTGTGACCAATCGTGACGAACTCGAGTTCCTGGGCGCGCACCCGCGGCTCCAGATCCGGCATGTGGAAGAACGTCACGCGATGCCCGCGGCGGATCAGTTCGCGGCCGAGTGCGCCGAACGGATTGATGTGCCCCGGAACCGGCGGGCTGATGATGCCGTAATGCACCCTTTAATAGTAGAAGTTTCTCAGGCCGCCACTTGTTCGAGACAGCTCTTTACGGAGCCCAGGAATTCGGCCGCATCCATGCCGTTCCAGATCTTATGATCGACGCAGCATGTCAGCGTGAGCATGGGACGAATCTGCGCCCGGCCGTCAAGGGCCACGACGCGGTCCTGCACTCGTCCCGCGCTAAGCACGCCGGCAGTATTGAACAGGAAGGGGACGCAAACGTCAACAGACGATACGACGCTGACTTGAAACGTCCCGCTCGCCATGCGGCGGTACCAGGCCCGGCTCAGCAGGTATCGAATCAAGGCCTTGCGCAACACGGCAAAGGGCACTACCCAGCCCCAGCGCCGCAGCAGGGCCAGTCTTTTCTCATCTTCCCGCCGTACGACCGCGGCGCGGTCGCGAATTTCAGCACCTAGTTGGCTCCAATTCTTGTTCGCCGCATCCTTGATGATAAGGACGGGGGTGACCGCGGCATCTCCCGCGACACTGAGGCAAATGTCGACCGTGCCGGGATAGATGCGATGGTTGCCGGCCATGAGCTTGTGAAGCTTCGGGTGCTGCGCCAGCGCCGCGGCCGCCGCATGCACCACCAGCGTGTTGTAGGTAACGGGCGTGCCGCGCTCCTGCATTTGGTGCCGGAATGCGACCGCTTGGGACATGTCCGCTTCAACTGCCACCAGACAGCCTGGGGGATCGATGGCGCGCAATCCGTCCCGGAACCAGCGTTCCGCGTAATCCAGCGTTTCGATGCGGTCGGCCGCGCTCATACGCGGGCCGCCTGCTCGGCAATCTCGGCCGCGCGTTCCACTCCTCCCGCCGCGCGGCTGGCCTGGCCCAGCCTGCGCGCCTCTGCTCGAAACCTACTATCGGGCGGCAATACAGACCGGACCGCATTACGCAAACTCTCCACGGTCAGCTTTTTAGGCGGCAGCACGATACCGGCGCCGGTCCGGGCGAGTCTGGCGGCAATGGCCGGCTGGTCGTGCGCCAGCGGAATGGCCACCGCCGGGACGCCGAAGTAAAGAGACTGCTGCATGGTGTTCATGCCGGCATGCGTGATGGTCATGGCGGCGCGTGAGAGCAGTTCAATTTGTGGCGCGAAATTGACCACGAGTGGCTGTCCCGGCAGGTCGCGCAGGGCTTCTCCCTGGCCGTGCCCCAGCGCCAGGACCAGTTGCGCGTCCAAGCCGGCACACGCCTCGGCCATAATGTGGAAGTAGTGGCTGTTTTGGCTCTGCAGGGTTCCGATCGAGCCGTAGATCAGAGGCCGCCCGTCGAGTTTTTCGAAAGGAAACGGGCTATCCGGCATGGCCCGGTCGAACCATGGCCCCAGGTAATGAAATGTACCCGGCAGATGGCGCCGCGGAAAGTCGAATTCTCGCGGCATCTGGGCGATTTGCGCGGCCGGCGAAAAACAATCGTCTGGCTGGCGCACCGGCCGCAGGTGCCACATCCGGCGGTAACAGTTCAGTGTTTCATTGATGGGGGCGATCAGACGCTTGAACAGGGTGTAAGCGATGGCGTTTCGAACCGCCCCGAGGGGCGACGCCGTATAGGACCAAGGGACGAAAGGCGGCGGTACCAGTACCTCGTGATTCAGCGGCAGGCTGGTGCATACGCTCACGAACGGAAGTTTTAGGTGCTCCGCCACCGTTCCGCCAGCGGGCTCATTCTGGTCGGCTAATAAAACATCGACTTTAGCGCGCCGCATGGCGCCGGGGCCATCGCGCAAAATGACGTCTGAAATGCGGCAGGCGCACGACACTGCGTATTTCAGGGACGCCCGGCCGGTCAATTCACTCAGCTTTTTAACCGATGCGGGCAGCGCGCCAAGCGGGAAATCCCGTTCGCCGAGGGGACTAAACTCCAAACCTTGGGCGGTGGCGCTGGCTTGCAGATCCTGAACGTGGAAAAAGGTGACGCGGTGGCCCCGCCGGACTAAAGCGCGCCCGACAGCAGCCATTGGATTGACGTGGCCTGCGACTGGCGGGCAGACAACGCCGAAGTGTGGCACACAATAAATTTACACCACAGTCGTGCCACAGTCTAGTAAGAAAGCAAAAAAAAGAGCCGGAATTATCCGGCTCTTTTCTAATACAGCTATGGGGTAGCTACGCGATCAGGCGCGAAACCGGCGGCGAAATGCCATGCCGACAGCAAGCAAACCAGATCCGAGAAGAACAGTAGAGGCAGGCTCGGGAACCCCACTCGGAGCTTTACTCGGATTCAACGTTGCGGAAACCGAATCCGTGATTCCACCAGGCAGCAACGACTGGTTGATCAAAGATTGAATATCGGCGTTCAATCCCGTAAACTGGGCGCTGAAGACGCCGGTGTACGGCGTGCAACCGGTAGACGGGCTGCCCGTATAGCCGCAAAGGTTCGTCGTAAACGAAACCGTTGTACTCGCAAAGGTGGTCGAGGTATTGTACGCCAGCGCCGTGAATACGAACGGCCCCACAGCGCAGCTTGCCGGCGTCGGACCAGTCGGGGGGCACGGGATTTGGTTAGGAATGACCAAATTCACCAGATCCCAGTTGATAACCCCAGGAACGCCGGTTGTGCTGATGAACGACCCGATTGAGGTCGTTCCGGCCGGAATGTCCTTGATACCACCTTGTGAACCTAAAAAGAACAGATTGGAATCGACCGGCGCATTCACCGAATACGAATTATTCTGGATCTGATCGCAGGCGTCCGGCGTTCCCGTCGGAGGCGTTCCGTTAAAAAAGTTGATGCAACCCGTTGTCGGACTGCCCAGCACCTGGACGGAAAAGTTGCCCATGTTAAAAGTTCCACCGCCGCTGACGTTCAGCATGGTCGCGCCCGCCACCCCAGTGACGACCAACATTGCTGAAGCCAGCATCCCCACCGAGGACGCAGTCCTCAGCACTCTGTTAAAACTGTATCTATCAATCATGAAATTGCTCCTCCGAGATTTGCCTACCAGCCACTGTTGCTAAGCTAAACTGAAATCCTGCAATCCGCAACGCCCACTAGTACTAAACCGTATACTTCCTGCCAAAAACCTGTGAGAAAGTTCACGAACTTTAGCTCCGGAAATGCTGGCCCCCGTTTCCCTACCGAAGCTACTGCTGGGAATCCAGTACATCAGGCCCATGCGGGCAGTATACAGCAAATGAAAGACGCGCATTTGAAAATTTTATTTGTTATTGCG
>DOZZ01000311.1:18598-18816 GCA_003517725.1 Bryobacterales bacterium
CGACCGGGCCTGCACCACGTCGTACTTTTCCTTTATTGTCAAGTGTTTAGCGAAGTCAGCGGTGATCATCCTCAGAAATTTGAGGCTCAGCCGCTCGGCAGCCTCGTTAAAACCGTAGCGCCGCAGGCCTTCGATGGCGATGATCTGCAGTGGCGCCCAACCATACGGAGCGTCCCACTGATTGCCCGAAACGTTGTCACTGGTCTGCAGCCCGCCGG
>DOZZ01000311.1:19124-27013 GCA_003517725.1 Bryobacterales bacterium
AGGAGCGTCGCAATCGCGGCCAAATCCATTTCCATGCGGTAGAGCAGGGCATTGAGCGCCACCGGGTTGTAGTTAATGATGTCGACGCTAAAAGGCCCAAAACGCGCCGAGGGATCGAAACCGGATTCGCGCATGGCCCGGTCGGCCACGAAGAAGAGCGGCGTCAGGCGCCCGGTGGCGCGGTCGTAGAACTGTTTAACGTCGTACTCCTGGACGTCATGCGTGCGGTAATACTGGGCCACCCGGTCGTAATGGTTTTTACCGGAGTCGTCGCGCTCGCCGAACACCACTTCGGGCGCCGGCTGGTCGGAGCCGCCGTGATAGCGCGACAGCCCAGTCTGGGGCGTTAAGTGCGGCTCCTGCATCCAGTATTCGTAATAGCGGCGCAGGGCCGGCAGGCTGTGCCGCAGCCAAGCCGTGTCGCCGGTGGCGCGGTACACATCGAGCACCATGCGGCTTAGGAACGGCGGCTGTGAGCGCGTCAGATAATAGGTCCGGTTGGCATTCAGAACCTTGCCGTAATGCTGCACCTCATATAGAAAATTGTCGGTCATGCTCCGGGCCAAACTCACGTGCCCGTCCTGCAGCAGGCCCAGCAAAATGAAATAGCTGTCCCACCCATACATCTCGTTGAAGCGCCCGCCCGGCACCACGTACGGCCCCGGCAAATACAAGAGCCCGGACTCCTGCGTGGCCGCCCCGGTCAGTTGGCGGACGGTTAGACGCGGCGCGTCGGCCTTGGGCAGCGTGGCTTTCAGGGCGCGCTCAATTTTGGCGGCGTCCTCGTCGGGAGCGACCCAGATGACCACTTGGCCCGATTGTTTCACCTTGGAATCCTGCGCCGATTCCAGGGCTGAAGCATTGGAGCGCGTCAACGTATTCCAGGCGTTGTGAATATAGTCGCGAACTTCCTGGACCGCGGGACATTGCGCGGGCGCGGGAGTAACGGCCGCGAGGCACAACAGCAAGTATTTCAGCATGTGTTCCCCCATGTTTCGCAAGCAGGTAAAAAGCCCTTGGGGCATAGCCTACGGGATGCCCGCTAGCCTACCGCACGTTATAACGGGCAGCTACAATGGACGCCATGCCGTTGCTGTTGCTGTGGCTGGCGCTGGCCGCGCCGAACCTGCTGATGCCGCGCGGAGAGAAGGCGCTGGTGCTGCTGTTCGTGCGGGCCGATTGCCCCATCTCGAACCGCTACGCTCCCGAAATTCAGCGGCTGCACGCGGTGTATGGCGCGCGAGGCATTGAGTTCCGCCTGGTCTATCCCGAGCGCGGCCTTAGCCCGGCGGCTATCGAGCAGCACCGCCGCGTTTACGGCTACACCATTCCGGGGGTAGCTGATGGCGACCGCTTCTACACTATCAAGGCACAGGCCCGGACCACGCCCGAAGCCGCGGTGTTCGTGGGTGGACGGCTGGTGTACCGGGGCCGTATCGACGATCGCTATGCCGATTTCGGCAAAGCCCGCCCGGAGCCCACCGAGCGTGATCTAGACGCCGTGCTGGCCGCGATTGTGAAGGGCCGGACAGTGTTGTTTCATCAGACCCGGGCCATTGGCTGCGCCATTGAAAACGAGCCATGAAGGTGGTGCTGCTGGCGCTGTTAACGGCCTTGGCGGCGCGCGCCGCTGCGGTAACGTTCAACCGGCAAATTGCGCCGATTCTGTTTCAGAACTGCGCGGCCTGCCACCGTCCCGGTGAAGCCGCGCCGTTTCCGCTGCTCACGTATCACGATGCGAGGCAGCACGCCTCGCAGATTTTGGCGGTCACCCGGCGCGGCTATATGCCGCCCTGGCCACCGGCGCCGGGGTATGGCGATTTCGCGGGCACCCGCCGACTTAGCGCGGAACAAGTGCGCCTGATTGCGGCCTGGGTCGAAGGCGGCGCGCCCGAAGGGGATGCCGCGGACCTGCCGCCGGCTCCGAAATTTACCGACGGATGGCAGTTGGGTGCGCCCGACTTAGTGGTGCCGATGCCCCGGAGCTACCAATTAGCGGCCGGCGGCGCCGATGTGTTTCGCAACTTCGTGATTCCCGTGCATCTTGAGGAGACGCGCTATATCCGGGCCGTCGAACTGCGCCCCGGCAATCAGAAAATCGTGCACCACGCCAACATCGTGGTCGATCGGACTCGATCGCTGCGCCGCCGCGATGGCCGCGACGGGCAACCCGGCTTCCCCGGCATGGACGTCACCACGGAATCGGGCGCCGAGTTCGACCCGGACTCGCACTTCCTGTTCTGGAAGCCGGGTTCCGTGGCGCAGCCGGAACCGGACGACATGGCTTGGCGCCTTGACCCCGGCACCGATCTAATTTTGAACATGCATCTGCAGCCTTCGGGCAAACCGGAATCGCTCCAGCCGAAGATCGGGCTGTACTTCGCCTCGCGAGCGCCCACGCGTTTCCCGATGCTGCTGCAGCTCGAGCATGACGGCGCGCTGGAGATTCCACCGGGCGCGCGCGATTTTTCGGTGAGCGACCATCTGACGCTGCCGGTCGCGGTCAACGTGCTGGCGATCTATCCGCACGCGCACTATTTGGGTCACCGCGTCGAGGCCTGGGCTACGCTGCCCGATGGGCGGCGGCGCTGGCTTATTAAGATCGACGATTGGGACATCAATTGGCAGGCAGTCTACAACTATCGCGAGCCGGTGGCACTGCCCAAAGGAACGCAGGTCGCGATGCGAATCACGTACGACAACTCGACGCTGAATCCGCGCAACCCAAACCATCCGCCGAAACTGGTGCGCAACGGCAACCGCAGCGAAGACGAGATGGGCCATGTCTGGCTGCAGGTGCTGCCGGCCAAGGCGTCCGCGGAAGACCCGAGGCTGCTGCTGCAGGAGGCCGTCATGCGCCGGCGGCTGGAGAAATATCCCGGCGATTTTGTGGCGCAGTACAGTCTCGGCGCACTGCTCGCCTTCCGCGGCCGGCAGCGCGAGGCCATTCCGTATTTCGAAGCGGCGCTGCGCAGCCAGCCATCGAGCGCCACGGCGCGCAACGGTCTGGCCGCCGCGCTGCTGGCGGACGATAGGCTGGACGAGGCCATTCGCGAATTGCGGCATACCCTGCAACTCGACCCCGAATACGACAACGCCCGCTACAACCTGGCGCGCGCGCTCACGGCCCAGGGCGATGCCGCGGGGGCCGTGGAGCAGTACCGGGCTTATTTGAAGCGCCAACCCGAAGATGCCGCGGCCCACTTGAATCTAGGCCGGCTATACGTGGCGCAGAAGCGTTATGACGAAGCCCTGCCGCAGATGCAGATAGCGGCGCGTCTGAAGCCCGACGACGCCGATCTGCAGACCGACCTGGGAGCGTTACTGGCGATGAAGGGCGATCTGCCCGCGGCGATCGCCGCGTTCGAACACGCCCTGCGCATCGATCCTAGTCACAAGGTGGCGCGAGCCAACCTGAATCGCGCTCGGGCGCATTAGCGGAGCACTTCGCGGAGCTTTTCTGGTGACGACCGCATGCCAGGGGTCTAAAAAAATTCGGCTGAGTCGTTAACAGAGCCGTTCGCTTGCGTGATCTATCACGCGGGGCCGAAACGTCGCTCGGAGCGGCCGCGACAGATTTTTCATGAGCTTGCGGGACCTGAGTGTCTAAAAGTGCAAGGGCGTTGCCAATTTTGAGTTTTCCCATTCAAGCGTTGCTTCGATACCTGCCTGTTTCGTAACTTGCGGTTTCCAGGCCAGTAGCTTCGAAGCTTTGGCATTGTCCGCGACGAAGTATTTCTGATCGCTTTGGCGCCACGGCAAACGCTCATAGTTCATCTTGATTCCGAGACGCGCTTCGAGAAACTGAAACAGCTCGATCAGCGACATGCTGTTTTCCGCTGCGCCGCCGATGTTGAAGGCGTGGCCGCGCGCTGCATCGATATGTTCCGCGGCGGCCATGTAGCATGCCACGGCGTCGGACACATGCAGCAGATCGCGCACCTGTTTGCCATCACCCGAGATGGTGAATGGCGGACGCTCGGGCTGCCTCATGGTCTCGATGGCCTGCTGGCAGAACCATCCCACCCAACCCTGGTCGAAGGTCGCGAACTGGCGGCCTCCATAGATGGTGGAGTGCCGCAGCACCACGGTGTCCAAGCCGAAGCCGCGAGCGTAATCGAGCATGTACTGATCGGCGGCCCCCTTCGAGCAGCCGTAGGGAGTGTGAAATTCGAGCGGCGCGGATTCATCGACACCCTGGCGCACATCGCGCGGGTGATACCGCGTATCGCCTTCCACAAGGTCCAGAAAACCTAAATTGCCGTAAACCTTGTTGCTCGACGCATAGACCACGGTGAGCATGGGAGCGTAGGCGCGTACCGCCTCCAGCAGATTGATGGAGCCGAGCACGTTGATCTCGAAGTCGCGGCGCGGGCTGCGCAGTGAGGTGGTCATGGCCACCTGGCCCGCCAGATGGAAGACCGCGCGCAAGCCGGGCTGCCTGACGGCCTCTTCCATTTCGAAAGGGTTGCGCGTGTCGGCGTGGACGAACAGGAAAGAGCCGAGCGACCGTAGCCACGTCAGATTGGCGAAAGCGCCATCGCGCGAGAGGTTATCCAATACAGTGACGGTCTCGCCCTTGCGAATCAGATAGGCCGCCATGTTACTCCCGACGAAGCCGCAACCTCCGGTAATCAGATAGCTCATGGCAGGTCAGAGGTCCTTTCGCAGTTCCCGGCGCGCCGCCGCGCGGAACTTGCTCAGCCGGATCAACGTTTTCAGATAACTGGCGGCAAACGTGACCAGGTTGCGTTTGCTGACGCCGGCTTTGCGGCGCTCGAAGGTCATGGGCACTTCGATCAAGGTGGCGTGCGCGCGGCCGGCGACCAGCTTAATCAGGATTTCTTCAATGATATCGAAGTCGTTAGATATTAATTGCAGTCCGCGCAAAGGGTCTCCGCGGTATAAGCGGAAGCTATTGGTCACGTCCTTGCAGTCGAGTTGGAACGCTAGACGGAAAGTCAGGTTCACCACATATGACATGCCGATCAGAAGCGCCGGGTTTTCGGTGGAGCCGCCGCGCGTATAGCGCGAGCCGATCACGATGTCGCGAGCGGTCCTTTGGCTCCAGAGCGACTGGATATAGGCGGGATTATGCGACCCGTCAGCGTCCATGAAGACGATAAAATCGCCGCCGGCTTCGGCAATGCCGGTTCTAACCGCGTCTCCGTAGTTATTGCCGCCGGTGCGGTGGACGTGGCGCACGGCGTTGGCGGCGCACACGGCGGCGGTATCGTCCACGGGCTGTTGCGCGTCGACAATCAGGATCTCGCTGGCCGGCGTCAACAGCGCTACTTGCTCTTTCAAGCCCGGCAGCAGTTGCCGCAGAGAGTCGGCTTCGCGGTAAGCGGGAAGCACCACGCTTAGTTGGAGCGCCGATTGGGAGTTATTCATAAGTCATGCGCGGACGGCAAACTGCCAGCCCCGGGTAAGTGGATTGGGCCAGTTCCCAAACGGCGTATGCCAGGTTCGTCCGTGGCTTCCATGGTAATTGAGCGGCTTTATCAATATCGGCGACAAGGTGCATGGGCTCCTGCGGATGATACGGCAGCGCGCCAAACTGCAGGTCCACGCCCAGCTGCAACTCGCGGCATACGTTCCCCACGATCGTCCGCAACGGCAGATCGACACCGCTGCCGAGATTGAAAATCTCGATCGCTTCGCGCCGCGGGGTGTGGACCGCGGCGCGGATGGCCTCCGCAATATCCTGCGCCGCGCAGAAGTCGCGCCGCTGTGCGCCGGGTGACATCGGGAAGGGCTGGCCCGCGGCGGCCGCCCGCAGCAGGGCGGGGAACAGACGCCGGCCGCCATCGTGCGCGCCGGTGAATGTGAATGGGCGCAGCAGCGTCAGACGCCGATCGAACTCCACGGCGGCGGCCTGCAGCAGAAGATCCGCCGCGGCTTTGCTGGCCGCATAGGGATGACGCGTTTCGAGCGGATCGGTTTCGCGCAAAGGACGCCCCTGATCGCAGTACACCAGCGCCGTGCTGATGTGGATGAAGTGGCAGTCAGGCAGCCGGCACGCGCTTTCAAACAACTGCAGCGCCGACTCCGTATTGAAGCGCGTCATGGCGAACCAATCTTCGCGATCGGGCCGCACGCCGCTCGCCGCGCAGTGGATGATCACATCGGGAGAAAACTCTGAGAACATGCGCCGCATCTGTGCGGCATCGGTAAGATCCAGCGCTTGCGTCTGTACATTCGGCGGCAGCTTCGCTAAGGCTGGATCGAGCCTGCGCAGCGGCAGCAGAATGTGGGTATTGGGATCGGAGGACAGAAGCTCGACGGCGTGACGGCCCAGAGTACCGGTGGCGCCGGTGATTACGATTCTATGTGTCTGGTCTTCCGCCATTCGCCTCACGCGCCGAAATTCGAGTATAGCGGTTGTGCAGGTTGGACCACGGTCCCGATTGTGCTTAGATGAACCACAGTGGCTATCACGACCGACAGGCAACCGACGGAAGCAAGGGAATTGTCCCTGGTGCGCCGTGTATTTCGGGTGGGCGGGCGCGCCGATGGACGGTGGCTGATCTTACTGGCGCTCGTGATCTACTTCGGCGCTGTGTGGCATTGGACCCGGACGCAAGGCTGGGTGCCCGCGTGGCATCACGTCCGGGTTGCCTCGCTGGCTCCTGACTTTAACGATGCCCGAGCTGTCCTGGGGTCCTACGACCGCTTCCGTGCCGGCGCCACGATGGACCAGTTGCATTCAGCTCCGAAAGGTGTGACCAGGGTGACTTACCCGCACACGTGGCTGGTGTTTTCCTATCTTGGATTGGGTGAAGCATCCACTTACCCGGTGGCCCTGACTCTGGCCGCCGCGTGCTTTGGGTTTTCGCTGCTCTACATGGGCCGTATATCGGTGGGGCAAGCCATGCTGTACCTGGCGCTGCTGCTGTCGCCGTCGCTGATGCTGGGAGTCGAGCGCGGCAACGCGGACCTGCTGATGTTCCTAATGGTGCTGGCGGCGTGCTGGCTGTTCGCGCGCCAGGCAGTCATCGGCGCGTGCGCGTTGCTGTTAGGGGCCGGCCTGTTAAAGGTTTATCCCGTGGCGGCCATGGCCCCGGCTTTGCGTCACAAGAAGGGCGAGCTCACGATATTCGCGTGCGCGGCACTTTTTCTAATATTCTGTTACACACAAATGCAGGATTTAGCCTGGGTCAGCCAGAGCACGCCCCGCGATTCGGGGCTGAGCTTTGGCGAATTCGTGGTACCGGACCGCTGGCATCTTTCGCACCTCGTGGGAGTAGTGGCGTCGCTAACGGTGGCCGCCGCGGCATTGGCGGCAGCTCGGCGCGCGCGCGCCTGGACCCTGCCGGATGACTTTATCGGATCCGGCTTCGTGGCCGGAAGCAGCATTCTGGTGCTTTGTTTTCTAATCGGCAACAACTACGCGTACCGCTATTGGTTCGCGCTGCTGCTGTTCCCGCAGCTAATCCGGTGGGTGATGTCGGCGGAGCCCCAGGCCCGCTGGGCCGTTTGGATGCTGGCCGGGCTGGTGCTCACCACCTGGGCTACCAGTACCGCGCCTTTGTGGCTGATGGGCGTTACGCTAGACTGGTTGTTGTTCGGGGGAGTGGTTTACGGACTAATGAGCGTGCTGCTCCCGTCCGCCTTCCGACAGTCCAGTTCGCTTAGCCCATGACTGCTGAAGAGCTCCGCAATCAGATTCTGTCCTTAACGCGCCAGTACTACGCGGCCAACTGGCCGGCCTCGAACTTTGAGCCGGTATCGAGCGCCGTGCCGGTTACCGGCAAAGTCTTCGATGCGGAAGAACTGGTGCATCTGGTGGACGCTTCGCTCGATTTCTGGCTCACGACCGGGCGCTACGCCAAGATTTTCGAACGCGAGTTCGCGCGCTTCGTGGGCACCCGTTTCGCGCTGCTGGT
>DOZZ01000311.1:27180-29559 GCA_003517725.1 Bryobacterales bacterium
GGCGACGAGGTGATCACGGTCGCGGCCGGTTTCCCCACCACCGTCAATCCGATTATTCAGAACCAACTGGTGCCGGTCTTTCTCGATCTCGAAATTCCGACCTACGACATCGACGTCACGCATTTGGAAGAAGCCGTTTCGCCCCGCACGCGCGCGGTGATGCTGGCGCACACATTAGGTAATCCCTTCAACCTGGGCGCCATTCAGGACTTCGTGAAGAAGCACAACCTGTGGCTGGTCGAAGACAGCTGCGACGCGCTGGGCGCAGAGTACGACGGCCAGACCGTGGGAACCTTCGGCGATCTCGCGACCGTTAGTTTCTATCCCGCGCACCACATCACCACTGGCGAAGGCGGCGTCGTGATGGGCCAGTTGCCGCTGCTGAAACGCATCGCCGAATCGTTCCGCGACTGGGGCCGCGACTGCTGGTGCGAGCCGGGCAAAGACAATACCTGCGGCAAGCGCTTCGAATGGCAACTGGGGCAGCTGCCCTGCGGCTACGACCACAAGTACACCTACAGCCACATCGGGTACAACCTGAAGGCCACGGACATGCAGGCAGCCGTGGGCGTGGCGCAATTGAAGAAATTGCCCGGCTTTATCGAGCGGCGGCGCGCCAACTTTGCTTACCTGAAGGCCGCGCTGGCCGATGTAGAGGAGTTTCTGATTCTGCCCGAGCCTACACCGCGCAGCAATCCCAGCTGGTTCGGTTTCCCGCTGACGGTGCGCGAGTCGGCGCCGCTGACGCGCAACGCGCTGATCCAATACCTGGAACAGCGCAACATCAAAACGCGGCTGCTGTTTGGCGGCAACCTGCTGCGCCAGCCGGCGTACCTCGACATCGAGCACCGGGTGGTGGGCGAGATGCGGAATACGGACCGTATCATGAACCGGACGTTCTGGGTGGGTCTGTATCCAGGGCTGTCGCGCGAGATGCTGGATCATACGGCGTCGACGTTACGCGCCGCCTTCGGCGTTGCCTGAGTTTGGGCCGCACGCCCCGCGGCCTAAGCACCATCAGAAGCCATCCCAACGCCAGCGCCAGAAGCGGGTCGGTCGATTCCGCCACGTGCTGTGGCAGATAGACCTGCACCGCCTCGGTCATGGCCAGCAACAGCACCATGCTGACCACGGCGAAGAGCGCCGGCAAGCCCGCCGCGAAACACAACCATAGCGCGGAGCCATACAGAAAGATCTTGTGCAGGAGCACCGCAAAGCCGGTTTGCCAGCCGGTATACAGGAGCGCGCGGAAAGGCACCCAGGAGAACGCCTGCGCGCGGTTCGCAAACTCGAAAGGCGCCAGGCCGTGGAGCGTGATCATGGCGACCAGCGCGGCGGCCAGCATCAGGTCCACGCGGCGCCGGCGTGCCAGCCAGCCGCTCCACAGGAACCACGCGCATACCGCGATCACGGCATCGGCCCAGGTGGGCTGCAGGCCCGCGATAAAGAAACGCGCCGGAACCACCAGCAGCAGCCAGGGGCCGGCTAAGCGCGCGCGGTCCTCGCCCAATGCCAAGGTCAGCATGCGCCACGCAACGAGCCACGCGAGCATCGATGCGGCGGCTTCGAGCGGCAGCAGGTGGCCCGCGCGGAACACGGCCCACTTGGCGGCCAGGTGCGTGCGGCTCAAGTCCGGCATGAAGGGGAAGGTGCGCGCCGCCAGCCAGCACAGCAGCAGGTAGAGCCCGGCGCTGCCGTTGGGGGCGAGCGACGGTAGCGTCACTCCAATGCGTTCGATGGCGGTGCCGACGGCTACGCCCAGCGCGCAGCCCATCAAGTTGGACGTGAAGTCAAGCAGACTGCAGACGCGCTGCGCATCGTAAATCTGGATCATCTCCATGGTGCCCGAGAGCGCCACCGCGCACACCAGCGGCAGCGTAAGACGAAGCCACAGGGGCCAACGCCGCCACGCCAGGTAGGCCGAAGTACCGAACGGCACATACATGGCGATATTGACCGGGATATCTTTGAAGATGAATCGATTGAATTGTGTAGGCCACGAATGCAGCAGAATCCACAGGGGAGACGCTGGTATGGGCGCGGCATGAAACTGCCAAGGATACAGAGACCCGTAAATGATGAGAGCGGTGACGAGCAGCAGGATGCGCGGCAAAAATCAGTAGACCACATTCGCCCGGGCCCGCCCAAGAAAGGCCGGCCAGTGTTGATGCAAACGGCTCTATTTTTCGTCGCGGTAGTGGCGGTGTTCGGGCAGGATTCAGGCGCGCCGCCGGCGGGCGTACTGCCGCACCCGCGCATGGGCCTGAATGCCGCTTTCTTAAAACAGATCGACGGGCTCAGGAAAGCGCACGATCCGGTCTGGAAAAATTTCCAGGAGTGGATCGACAAGAAAAAAGGCGGCTGGACCGGCTACACCTA
>DOZZ01000090.1:0-126 GCA_003517725.1 Bryobacterales bacterium
ATGCTCGAGACCAAGGCGAATCCAGGCAAATGGCTGGATTGGGATCTGGCCTGGGACTGCGTGCAGAAGCTGACGGAAGGCGGCGATGGCGCGGCTATTTTAGCGAAACCCGCCGCGCAACGCACG
>DOZZ01000090.1:301-1351 GCA_003517725.1 Bryobacterales bacterium
GGCGACAAGCGCTACGCCGAACTCAAATTCAAAGAGCTCGACAACAAGCTGAACGAGCTGAAGAAGGTCTATCCGCAACTGAGCCAAGCCATGGTGGTGGCGGAGGGGCCGCGGCATAACAGCTATCTGCGCGTGCGCGGCGACTACAAGAATCCAGGCGTTGAAGTGCAGCCGGCGGTCCTGTCGGTGTTGCCGCAGCTTCCGCCAACGCCGCGGCCCACGCGGCTCGATCTGGCGAAATGGCTGGTGGCGCCGGTGAATCCGCTCACGTCGCGAGTGGCGGTCAACCGCATCTGGCAGGAGCTGTTCGGGCAGGGGCTGGTCGCTTCGTCGGACGATTTCGGGACGCGCGGCGACAAGCCATCGCACCCCGAACTGCTCGATTGGCTGGCGGGCCAGTTCATGGACAATGGCTGGAGCCGCAAGCAGATCATCCGCACTATTGTAACTTCCGCTACCTACCGGCAGTCGTCCAAGGTCCGGCCCGAACTGGAGACCGTCGATCCTTCGAATACGCTTCTGGCGCGGCAAGCGCGGCTGCGCCTCCCGGCCGAGTTGATCCGCGACTCGTCGCTGGCTGTGAGTGGATTATTGAGCCTGGATGTCGGCGGCAAGAGTGTGCGGCCGCCGCAACCCGCCGGCGTGATGGAGATGGGATACGGCAAGACCGGCGGAGCGCACTGGGCCGAGAGTAAGGGCGCGGACCGCTATCGCCGTGGCATCTACATCGAGTTCCTGCGCTCCACGCCCTATCCGCAACTGGTCAATTTTGACGCGCCGAAGTCGAATGTGTCGCTGTGCAAGCGAGACCGCTCCGACACTTCCCTGCAGGCGCTCAATTTGCTGAACGACCCGGTCTTCGTGGAAGCGGCGCAGGCTTTGGCGTACCGCATCACGACGGAATCCTCGGATCCGCTGACCTATGCGTTTCGCCTGACGCTGGCGCGCGAACCGAGCGAGCGCGAAACGCAAACCATGCAGAAATATTTGAAACAGCACGACTGGACGGGCGTCAGCAGCATTCTGCTCAATCTGGACGAGTTCATCACC
>DOZZ01000090.1:1406-4769 GCA_003517725.1 Bryobacterales bacterium
ACCATCGCTCTTTCACAACTGCTGCAGGCCGAGACTCCGGCCGACACCGCGGCCGACCCGATGGCGCCCAAGCCGCCGCACTTTCCGGCGAAGGCGAAGAACGTCATCTTCATGTTCATGGAAGGCGCGCCCAGCCAGATCGATCTTTTCGATCCCAAGCCCGAGCTTCGCAAGTGGCACGGCCATCCGCTGCCGCCCTCCATGACGAAGGATTTGAAACTGGCGTTTATCAAGCCCACGGCTTCGATCCTGGCCAGCCCGCGCGAGTTCAAGCCCTACGGACAGTGCGGCATGGAACTATCCGATGTGCTGCCGCACACGGCTGCCATGGCGGACGATCTTTGCCTGATCCGCGGCATGCAGAGCGACGCGTTCAATCATCATCCGGGCCAGCTTTTCCTGTTCGCCGGTCATATGATTGGCGGCCGCCCCACCATGGGCGCATGGGTGACCTATGGTTTGGGCAGTGAGTCGCAAAACCTGCCGGGATTCGTGGTGCTGAGCTCCGGCGTGGGCACCAGCGCCGGCTCCGACAATTACTCGAATGGATTTTTACCCTCCATGTATGCCGGCACGGTGTTTCGCAACACCGGCGATCCCATCCTGTACCTGGCGAACCCTCCGGGTATGAGCGATGCGGCGCAACGCGCGCGCCTGGATGCGTTGCGCGAGATGAATCAGGAGCATCTCGACGCCACCGGCGACCGCGAGATTGCTTCCCGCATTCACTCGTATGAGCTGGCCTACCGCATGCAATCGGCCGGTCCGGAGTTGCTGGACTTCTCGAAAGAGTCGCCCGAGACACTGGATATGTATGGTGTAAATAACGAGGCGACCAAGCCTTTCGCTACCAATTGTTTACTCGCCCGGCGGCTGGTGGAACGCGGCACGCGCTTCGTGATGCTGATGCATGCCAGTTGGGATCATCATAGCGAGATCAACAAAGGCATCGTGAAGCAGACGGCCGCCACGGATCAGCCGTCGGCGGCGCTGATTAAAGATTTGAAGCAGCGCGGCATGCTCAAAGACACGCTGGTGGTATGGGGCGGCGAATTCGGGCGCACGCCGATGTCGGAAATACGCCGTCCGGAAGAGGCCGACAACGCGGGCCGCGATCATCATCCCAACGGCTACAGCATGTGGCTGGCCGGCGGCGGCATCAAAGGCGGGCAAGTGATCGGCAAAACCGACGAGCTGGGGCTCACGGTGGTGGAGAACCCAATCCAGGTTCACGATCTGCAGGCCACCATCCTGCACTGCCTGGGACTGGATCATAAGCGCCTGACGTATCGCCACCTGGGACGCGATTTCCGGCTGACCGACGTGAGCGGCGAAGTTGTGCCTAAAATGCTGGCTTAGAATGTCGAAACTTGGGAAAACAGCGCGAGTCTCCACGATCGCGATTTTGGGGCCTTTCGGACTGCTGGGCATCGCGTACGGGCAGGCGACCAAAGTCGATTTTGTAAAGGATATTCAGCCGATCTTTCAGAAGTCGTGCCTGATGTGCCACGGCCCGCATCAGCAGATGGGGAACCTGCGGCTGGACGCGAAGCAGTCGGTTTTTGCGAAAGTTGTGGTGCCTGGGAAATCGGCCGAGAGCCCCCTCTATCAGCGGGTCGCCGGCACGGGAGACGTGGCCCGCATGCCCATGGGCGGGGTCCTGGCGAAAGCTCAAATAGACACCATCAAGGCGTGGATCGACCAAGGTGGGGAGTGGCCCGACGGAATCGGCGCGCAGGTTACGGCGACCAAGACGCATTGGGCTTTCGTGCCCCCCAAGCGCCCTGCCCTGCCAGCCGTCAAAAACACCGCGTGGCCCAGAAATGCGATTGACGATTTCATCCTGGCGCGGCTCGAAAAAGAAAACCTTTCCCCGTCGCCGGAAGCCGATCGCATTACCCTTTTGCGCCGCGTGAGCCTGGACCTGACGGGCCTGCCGCCGACGCCCGAAGAAGTCGACGCCTTTCTGAAGGACAAGAGGAAGAACGCATACGAACGACAAGTAGACCGCTTGCTGAATTCGCCGCATTATGGCGAACGCTGGGGCCGCCAGTGGCTGGATGCCGCTCAGTACGCGGATTCGAATGGCTACGAAAAAGACCGTCCCCGCGAAGTCTGGTTTTACCGCGATTGGGTCATCAACTCCTTGAACCGCAATCTGCCCTACAACCAGTTCGTCATCGACCAGATCGCCGGCGACATGCTGCCGAACGCCACGCAGGACCAAATCGTGGCCACCGGCTTTCTTCGCAACACCCTCATCAACGAGGAAGGCGGCGTGGATCCCGAGCAGTTCCGCATGGAAGCCATGTTCGATCGCATGCACGCCGTGGGCACCGCGATTCTGGGCCTCACCATCCAATGCGCCCAGTGCCACAACCATAAGTTCGACCCTCTGAAACAGGAAGAGTATTACCGGATGATGTCTTTCCTGAATCAGACGCACGAGGCGGACGTCAGCGTGTATACGCCCCAGGAAGAGATGCAGCGGACCGAAATCTTGCGTCGTACTCGCGAGATGGAAGGCACGCTCCAGCGCCGCACGCCCAACTGGCGCGAGCGTATGACGCAATGGGAGGAGCAGGTCCAATCCAATCAGCCGGAGTGGAGCGTACTGCGGCCGACCGTGGACGATATCTCGACCGGAGGCGAGCGCTACTTACCCCTGAAAGATGGCTCGTTCCTGGCCCTGGGCTACGCTCCGACGCAGCACCGCGTCAAGATGACGGTCAAGACAGACGCGCGGAACATCAGCGCGTTTCGCCTGGAATTGCTGACGGATCCCGAACTTCCGCGCGGCGGCCCGGGCCGCTCGAGCAAGGGAACCTGCGCGCTGACCGAATTTGAGGTAGAGGCCGCGCCCGTGGACGCCCCCACCAAGATCACCAAGGTGAAATTCTCGAGCGCCACGGCCGACTTCAACCCGCCGGAAACCGTAGCCGAACCTGAAAAGCCCGAACCCGCCAAACGGGAAACGACCCAGCCAGAAGCGGGAAAGCCAGACAAAAAGCCTCGCAAACCCCTGGTCAGCGGGCCGGTGAGCTTGGCCATCGACGGTAAGGACGAGACCGCGTGGAGTCTGGATGCCGGACCCGGCCTGCGCAACCAATCGCGCAAGGCCGTGTTCACCGCCGCCACGCCCATTGATAATCCCGGTGGCGCCCTTCTCACTTTCTATCTCGCGCAAAAACACGCGTCTCAGAACAGCGACAAGGAAGACAACAATAATATTGGCCGCCTGCGGCTGTCTCTGACCACCGCGCCGAACGCCGCGGCCGATCCGCTCCCCGCCGGCGTCAGGGAGATCCTCTCGATCCCGCGTGAGCAGCGCACGCCACGGCAAGTCGAGACCGTGTTCGGCTA
>DOZZ01000090.1:4955-7898 GCA_003517725.1 Bryobacterales bacterium
TGATGAACCGCTTTTGGCAGGCCTACTTCGGAATCGGGATTGTTAGCACCAGCGAAGACCTGGGCACGCAGTCCGAGCCGCCGTCCCATCCCGAATTGCTCGACTGGCTGGCCGTCGAATTTATGGACCGTGGTTGGGACATGAAGGCGATGCACCGCCTGATCGTTACTTCGGCCAGCTACCGCCAGTCTTCCCACGTCACGCCGGAAGCCTACGAACGAGACCCGTATAATCGCTTGATTTCGCGCGCGCCGCGCTTTCGGGTGGATGGCGAAATCGTTCGCGACATTGCTCTGGAAGCAAGCGGTTTGTTAAATCCGAAGGTGGGCGGCCCCAGCGTTTTCCCGCCCGCGCCCGCTTTTCTGTTCGTTCCGCCGGTCAGTTACGCTCCCAAGACTTGGACCGTATCGACCGGACCGGACCGCTATCGCCGGGCGATCTACACGTTCCGTTACCGTTCCGTGCCGTATCCGATGCTGGAGACTTTCGATGCGCCCAACGGTGACAGCTCCTGCGTGCGCCGCGCGCGCTCGGACACCCCGCTGCAAGCGCTCGCCACTCTCAATGACCCGCTCTTTGTGGAAATGGCTCGCGCCCTGGCGCTGAAAACGCTGCGCGAGGGGGGACCCACCGATAAGGATCGTTTGGTCTACGCCTTTCGTCGCTGCGTTTCCAGGAAGCCGACCGAAACCGAGATGACCGCGCTGAGTAACTTGCTCGACAAAGAGCAGCAGCGCTACGCGGACGGCAAGCTCAACCCGTTGGAGCTGATTGCGGACAACCCGGCGCAGCCTCCCATGCTACCCAAGGACGCCTCCCCGGCGCAGGCCGCGGCGTGGACGGTGGTGTCGCGCGCGATTCTGAATCTGGACGAGACTATCACAAAGGAATAAGAAGATGAATTGCCAGGATCATTTGTACCGAAGTGAGGACCCGAAAGGCCGCACGCGCCGATGGTTTTTTGAGCAGTGCGCAGTCGGCTTGGGAAGTATCGCGCTGGCGCAGCTCTTCGCGGAAGCAGGCGCCGCGGCCACCACGGCCCCAGCCAATCCATTGGCTCCGAAGCGCCCGCCGCTTCCGGCAAAAGCCAAAAACGTCATTTTTCTCTTCATGGCCGGCGCGCCCAGCCATTTAGAACTTTTCGATTACAAGCCTCAACTCGCGAAGTTCGATGGTAAGCTGCCACCCGCCGAGTTACTGAAAGGCTACCGCGCGGCCTTCATCAATCCCAACTCCACGCTCCTGGGGCCGAAGTTCAAATTCGAAAAATATGGCCAGAGCGGCGCCGAGCTTTCCGAGTTGTTGCCGCATCTGGCGAAGGTGGCGGACGACATCGCCATCGTGAAGTCGATGGTGACGGATGCGTTCAATCACGCACCGGGCCAACTGTTGATGAACACGGGCACACAGCAGTTCGGCCGCCCGAGCATGGGCAGCTGGGTGACGTATGGCCTGGGAAACGAGTCCAAAGACTTGCCTGGATTCGTCGTTTTCAGCTCTGGAAAAAAGGGACCGAGCGGAGGCAATTCGTGTTGGGGCAGCGGATTTTTACCCACCGTTTATCAGGGCGTGCAGTTCCGTGGGAGCGGCGACCCGGTGCTGTACCTCTCGAATCCGCGCGGCATCGACAGCGACGTGCAGCGCGATTCGCTCGACACCATCAGCAGCCTGAACCAGATGCGGCAAGGCGTGACGGGCGATCCCGAAATTTCCACGCGCATCAATTCCTTTGAGATGGCCTACCGCATGCAATCGAGCGCGCCGGAGTTGATGGATGTTACCAAGGAGCCGAAACACATCCTGGAAATGTACGGCGCCGAACCGGGCAAACCTTCTTTCGCGAATGACTGTCTGCTGGCGCGCCGCATGGTGGAACGCGGTGTCCGCTTTGTGCAGCTGTACCACGAAGCCTGGGATCAGCACACCAATCTGGTGCACGACATCAAAGAGAACTGCGTCGACACCGACCGCGCCTGCGCCGCTCTGGTTCAGGATCTGAAGCAGCGCGGGATGCTCGACGACACGCTTGTCATCTGGGGCGGCGAATTCGGGCGCACTCCCATGGTGCAAGGCGGCAACGACGGCCGGGACCATCACCCCAACGCGTTCACCATGTGGATGGCGGGAGGCGGCATCAAGCCGGGCATCACGATCGGCGAGAGTGACGATCTGGGCTTCAACGTGATTAAAGACAAAGTACACGTGCACGACTTGCACGCGACTATCCTCCATTTGCTCGGCTTTGAGCACACCAAATTTACGTACCGCTTCCAGGGCCGCAACTTCCGGTTGACCGACGTGGCGGGACAGGTTGTTCCGCAACTGCTGGCGTGAGCGCGGCAGAATAGGCAAAGAACGTTAAGCGGGCAGTCTGCCGATCGGTACACCGATGCTGGCAATCAGGTTCCAGCCCTTACAAGCCTCAAACGCTTCACGTCATATAATGATGGTTTATCCATGCATCAAAAATTAACTGAGCGTGCCGCGGATTCCGACCCGCGCGAAACCGAAGAGTGGCTTGAGGCGCTGGACCAGATTGTGGACGAAATGGGGCCCGAGCGCGCCAGTTACCTGCTCGAAAAGCTGACCGAGCGCGCCCGCTCCGTCGGCGTCGACGTGCCCGTGCAGTTGTCCACCCCGTACGTCAACACCATTCCGGTGGACGCTGAAGTTCCCTACCCCGGCGACCGCGCGCTGGAGCGCCGCATGAAGAGCCTCGTGCGCTGGAACGCCATGGCCATGGTGACGCACCAGAACAAGTACGATGCCGGCATCGGCGGCCATATCTCGACGTATTCGTCGCTGGCCGGCCTGCTCGAAGTGGGCTTTAATCATTTCTTCCACGCCAGCTATGGCGACCAGCCCGGCGACTTTGTCTATTTTCAGGGGCATGCTTCGCCCGGCGTTTATGCGCGCGCCTTTCTCGAAGGCCGCCTGAGCGAA
>DOZZ01000090.1:8209-8448 GCA_003517725.1 Bryobacterales bacterium
CAGCCGACACCGCGCAAAGTATGGGCATTCCTGGGCGATGGCGAGACCGACGAGCCCGAATCGCTGGGGTCCATCACGCTGGCCTCGCGCGAGAAGCTCGACAACCTGGTCTGGGTGGTCAACTGCAATCTGCAGCGGCTCGACGGACCGGTACGCGGTAACGGCAAGATCATCCAGGAGTTGGAAGCTGCGTTCACCGGCGCCGGCTGGAACGTCATCAAGTGCCTGTGGAGCGAGGA
>DOZZ01000270.1:0-329 GCA_003517725.1 Bryobacterales bacterium
GAGGGCCGCCGCGGCGCGACCGCAGCACCGCGTCGGCGGCCGCGGCCTGTGCCAGCGCCAGCTCCTCCGTGAAGGTGATTACGCAATTCAGCACTGGCGCGAACTTGCGAAGCCGCGCCAGATACATGCGCGTGAGCTCGAGTGACGTGACCTGACGCTCGCGCAGCATGTGGGCCGACTGCGTGGCCGGCAGATACGCCAGTTCGTCGACTGAGCCGTGACGGCGCAGCGGCGGCAATTTGCTGGGCCGGTAGCGACGCCGCAACTTATGATCCGGCGGGAACGGCTGAAAATGCGTCGCGGGCTCCGTGTCGAGCGGCACCGGGATG
>DOZZ01000270.1:484-957 GCA_003517725.1 Bryobacterales bacterium
TGTGCGCTGCCGCCATCGCCGCGGTGACGCCCGCATCCGCGCAGTTCCTTGCCGACCGCAAAGTCTGGCTGCTGCAAACGGAACACACCACCTACGCGATGGGCGTCAATTCGCGCGGCGAACTGCAGCACCTCTACTGGGGTGCCAGGCTGTGGCGCGCCGACGATTTGCCGAATGCCGTGCCGGTTCGCGACATCTCCTCCTTTGATCCATCGGCCACGCGCACGCCCGAGGAGTATCCGGCCTGGGGCGGCGCGCGCTTCTACGAGCCGGCCCTCAAGATCACCCGCGCCGATGGCGATCGCGACGTGGTGCTGCACTATGTATCGCAACGCGAGCAGCCAGACGGCGTCGACATCGAGCTCAAGGACATTGACGACGACATCTTCGTAACCCTGCGCTACCGCGTGTTCCAGAAAGAGGACATCGTCAGCCGGCAGAGCGTGATCGAGAACCGCTCGAAGCAGCGCGTG
>DOZZ01000270.1:1212-1949 GCA_003517725.1 Bryobacterales bacterium
CCCGGCGAGAAGCTCGAAACGCCGCTGTTCTACGCCGGCTTTTCCGATCGCGGCTTCGGTGAAGCATCGCGCCTGATGCACCGCCTGGAGCGCGAGCAAATTGCGCCAGCCAGCCGGCTGCGGCCGGTGCTCTATAACTCCTGGGAAGCCACTGGATTTCACGTGGACGAAGCCGGACAGAAGGCGCTGGCCCAAAAGGCCGCGCGCATCGGCGTGGAACTCTTCGTGATTGACGACGGTTGGTTCGGAGCCCGCAACAACGACCATGCGGGCCTGGGCGACTGGACCGTCAACAAGCAAAAGTTTCCGAACGGCCTGGAGCCTCTCATCGCCGAAGTCAATCGCCTGGGCATGGATTTCGGCCTTTGGGTGGAGCCCGAGATGGTCAACCCCGACAGCGACCTCTATCGCCAGCATCCCGACTGGGCCATCCACTTTCCGGGCCGCCCGCGCACCGAACTGCGCAACCAGCTGGTGTTGAATCTGGCCCGCGACGATGTCAAAGACTACGTCTTCGGATTTCTCGACCGCCTAGCCAGCACTTACAAGGTCAAGTATTTCAAGTGGGACATGAACCGCTCGTTCGCCGAGCCCGGCTGGCCCGCTGCGGCGACCGATGAGCAGAAAAAACTGTGGGTGCGCTACGTCCAGAATCTTTACGACATCATGGACCGGCTGCGCGCCAGGCACCCAGGTCTAGAGATCGAATCGTGCTCCGGCGGCGGCGCGCGCATCGA
>DOZZ01000270.1:2158-2631 GCA_003517725.1 Bryobacterales bacterium
ACCGACGTGCCCAATATGAATGGCCGCAGCGTGCCGCTGCAGTATCGTTTTATGGTGGCCATGCAGGGCGCGCTCGGCGTGGGCGCCAATCTGAACAAGTGGAGCCCGGCCGAGGAAGCCCTGGCCACGCGACTAATCGCGCTCGATAAACAGATCCGCGCCACGGTGCAGGGCGGCGACCTGCACCGCTTACGCTCGCCGCGCGAAGGCGACGTGACGGCGAATCAATATGTCGCGGCCGATGGCAAGCAAGCCGTGCTCTTCGCCTTTCGCCATTCGCAGGAATATTCTCTGCCGGCGCCGACGCTGGCGCTGCAGGGGCTCGACGCCAAGGCCATCTACAGCGTCAAGCCCTGGAACGCCGCGGCGCAGGAATGGAGTGGCGCGTACCTGATGCAGCGTGGGCTGGATTTAGATCTGAAAGGCGACTTCGACAGCACCGTCATCGTGCTGCAGAAACAGTAATCACGTTT
>DOZZ01000270.1:2791-8374 GCA_003517725.1 Bryobacterales bacterium
CGGCTGCGGCCAGCGAATCTCCACCCAGTCGATCTTGGAATTCTTGCCCGCGCCCAGCACCTCGCGCGGATCGTGCGACGACAGATAGCTGCCGCCGCTGGTCTTCAAACGCGTGCGCTTCTGGCCGCCCGCCGACCACGTGATGCGCGCGCCGATCGCGTCGCGGTTGCAGCGCGTGCCCTGCAGCTTCAACCCCAGCCAGTGATTTCCGGCCGCCGCATTGTTCTTCAACAGCACCGGCGCGCCGCCGTTGGTGGCAATTAGGACGTCCACCGCGCCGTCGTTGTTGAAGTCGCCCACCGCCAGGCCGCGCGCCGGGTACGGCTTGGTGAACGCGGGTCCTCCCTTATCGGTCACGTTGACCAGCTTGCCGCCCTCCTGATGGAACAGCAGCAGCGGCTCTTTATATTTCACCTGCGCCGAATAGTTCTCGATCATGTCGTCGGGATGGCCGTTGGCCAGCAGCAGGTCCACGTTGCCGTCGTTGTCGTAATCGAAAAACTTCAGGCCCCAGCCGCTCAACAGGCGCGTCGCCTGCGCCACGCTGTTCTTATGCGCGACGTCGGTGAACGACTCGTCTTTGTTATTGCGGTAGAGCGAGAACATCTCCTGATCGACGTTGGCGACGAACAGGTCCTGGTAGCCGGTCTGGAAGACATCGGCCGCGTCCACGCCCATGCCGGAACGCGCCTGCCCGTTGTCGCTGAAGCCCACGCCGGCCGCCAGCGCCATCTCTTCCCACTTTGTTTTGCCGCTGCCGTCCTTGCCGCGATTCACGAACAGGAAATTCTGCACCGTGTCGTTGGCGACGAATAAATCCATCAACCCGTCATTGTTGATATCCGTCGCGACCACGCCCAGACCCTTGCCCAGCGCCTTCTCAATATCGGTGCCCTTGGTGACGTCGGTGAACGTGCCGTCGCCGTTGTTGTGATAAAGGTAGCTCGGCGTGCCCTTGAAGACGCGCGGAATGCAGTAGTAGTGGTGGCCCAGTTTGTTGTCGCCGCACGAAAGATGGTCCTTCGTGCCGTAGTCGACGAAGCTGCACAAAAACAGATCGAGCTTGCCGTCATTGTCGTAGTCGAACCACACCGCGCTGGTGGTCCAACCAGGCGTGCTCAGCCCCGCTTTTTGCGTGACGTCGGTGAAGGTGCCATCGTGATTGTTCCGGTATAGCGTGCACTTCCCGTAGGCTGTGACGAAAATGTCGGGGAAGCCGTCGTTGTCGAAATCGCCCACCGCCACGCCCATGCCAAAGGCGTTGCCCGCCACGCCGGCCTTGTCCGTGACGTCCGTGAAGGTGCCGTCGCGATTGTTCTTGTAAAGCGCGTTTTTCAACGGCTTCTTCGGATGATAAAAGTCGGACGGCCCGCTGTTGATCAGAAAAATGTCCATCCATCCATCGTTGTCGTAATCGAGAAACGCGCATCCAGGCCCTAATGTTTCCGGCAGATAGCGCTCGTCCGACATCGCGTTTTCATGCTTCCAGGCGATGCCGCTGGCCGCGGGCGGAACCTCTTCAAACAACGGGGCGGTTTGCGCGGGCAGCAAGCGCGCGGCGCTGTAGCCGGCGGTCAGGGCAAGCATCTGGCGGCGAGTCAAAGACATGTGGGGAGCTTCACCCATTGTATTGCGTGCACCGGCGTCAGTTGGGGTACATCCTTATTGCGAACCACGTGGCCTCTTGTTACCTCTCTGGTGTGCTGAAACGGACCTTTGGCCCGGTTTATCGCCGTGCCTTCCGTAGCAAACGATTTCAAGCCGCTCTAAACTTTTTGAAGGGACGTTCCGATTACTACAACAGGAACTCAGGATGTCTACTCAATCGGCGCTGCGCGATAGCATTGAAGAACTTTCGGAATTGCGGAAAGGCGAGCCGGAGAATGTGCCGTCGTTATTACGGCTGCTTGACGCTGTTTACGCTCAGGCCATGACGGCCGAGCAGCCCGGAGCTGCCCAAAGCGCCCGCATTTTGGGTGAGAGCATCGAGAGCGCCGTGCGCAACGGGAGCGCGCCGCATCGCATTGGCGCCATCATCGATTCAGCCCTCGAACGCCTGCGCCGGAAGTGCGCTGCATGAGCTGTTCTATTTGACCGGTAAGTTGACGGCCGGCGACGTCGCTCCGCCGATGGTGATCACGACGGGCTGCACGCCGGGCGCGATGTCGGCAGGAACCGTCACGTTTACTTGATATAAGCCCGCGAAACCCGGCGCCAGCCCGCTGAATTGCACCGCTGCCGGCCGGGTGCCAATGGTGACGACCGGCGTCTCCAGTGTCTGGGCCAGCGGATTGGTGGGCGCCGGGAAACCGGAAGGCGGCGTATTGCTCACGGGCCCCAGTGCATTGGCATAAAGCTGCGCCATGTGGCCGCGCGCTACCGCGTTGCCTGAGCCGATCAGCGTGTAGTTCTCATCGAGCGCCGCCGCTACGCTGGCGTTGAGCGTGGCATCGGTGTAAGCAAACAAAGCTGGGGCCGCGGCAGCTACCGGCACCGTCACGACCTTGCCATACGAATCTTCAATCGTCACTTTTATCTTGGCCGACGTCTGTCCGGCCAGTTCCCAGGGCACCTGCACGTTGACCTGGCCGCCGCTCACGTAATAGAGCCGGCCCGGCACACTGACGCTACCCGCGTCGAAACTAACGAACACAGTATCGAGCGCCAGCGGCAGAACGGCGCTGCCGTTGACATCCGCGAAATCCGCTAAACCGGATCCAAAGATCGAAATAAACGCGCCAGGTACAATCGCACCGGGCTTGAAACTGGCCGCGTCGGTGATGCCGTTGTCCTGAATCGTGGGCTGCGGCCGCGCCTGGTTGCTGAACGTAAGCTTCTGGCCCTCGACCAGCACGTTGACCGTTTCGGCGCAGATGTGGAGGCACTGGTTGGGCCCCAAGGTGACGTCGGTGTGCGCGATGCCGAACTGGTTGGTGCTGGTGTCGGTATTCTTTAAGCTCCCGGCCGACCCCGCCAGCATCGAGAAAGCCACGGGCAGCGCCGGCACCGGAACTCCGTACTGGTCTACCACCTTAAAGGAGACACCGCCCTCTAAATCCTGGCCCACCGTGCCGGTGAGTCCATCGCCATTGAACTTGATGTAATCGGCGGCCTTGCCGTCGCCCACCACATAGAGATAGGGCGCGTGCAGCGGCGCCGCGCCGCCGGTCACTTCCAGCGCGCCCTCATAAATACCAGGGCTCGGCTGCGTGCCGCTTAGCGCCAGCATTACGGTGGCGCTGCTGTTGGGCGCGATGGTCAGCGAAGCCGGCGTCACCGTTAGCTGCGTAGCCGCGTCGGCCGTGGTACGGGTGACGCTCAGCGTCAGCGCCACGGCGGCGGAACTGAAATTGGTCAGCAGTAAGGACTGCGCTTGCGCCACGGCACCAGACGGTAGGGCCCCGAACGACACCGACGCCGGTTCCACCGTCAGCGAGGACGTCAAAGCCGCGCCCGCGTCCATGCGGCCACCACCCACCTCGAGCACACTGCCGGGCGCGTCAGCGGTCCTGAAGACGGACACGGTGGCGCGGTCGGCCGTATTCACCAGCGCCGATTTCACCTGGGACGGCGTAAACGTGGGGTGCCTTTGGAGCACCAGCGCCGCGCCTCCGGCCACCATCGGCGTGGCGAAACTGGTGCCGTCGGCCACTGCGTAACGTTCGGGTGAGTAGAGATCGCCGTACAGATCGTAGTTTTGCGCCGCCATGTAAATGGCGTAGCCGGGCGCCGCAATGTCGGGCTTCAGGCCGGCCGTGCCCAGCACCGGACCGAGCGAGGAAAAACTGGTCACCACGTCCGCCTTGGCGCTGACTTCAAGATAATAGTGCGGCAGCGTGGCTGTTAAATCGGCGTTACCCGCCAGCAGCGTCTTCAGGCTGGCGCCATCGCTCGAGGCAATGCTTACCACCGGAATCGGGCTGGCCGCCAGGCCGCCCATCGGCACTACCTCGGTATCGTTCGTGTTGACGACGATCATGCCCACGCCGCCCGCCGCCGCAACGTTTTGTGCTTTCACCGCGAAGGTGCACGTGCCGCGCGTCACCAGCACGATTTTTCCGCTGACCGGACTGAGCGCCGCGCAGGCCAGCGCATCGCCGGCCTTCACCACATCCACTAGAGGCGCCGTCAGGCTGCTGGGCGGCGCGATGCTGTCGCCCGGGTTTTCCAGAATCTGTTGCAGCGAGCCAGGCACGTTGGAGCCGTCAATTTTGATGACTGGCGAAAAATCATGCGCGTTGGTGGTCGCGGCCACGGTGATGGCGCTGGCCGCGATGCCCGGCGAATCGATACTGTCCAGCGTGGATACCGCTGAGCCGGAGCCGTTGTCGTTGCCCGCGGCAACGACCACCGTCATGCCGGCCTTGATGGCATTCTCGACCGCCGCGGAATCCAGATCGCAGGGCACGCCGGCCGCATTACCGCATGCCGGGCCGGTATCCGCCGGACCCGTAAAAGCCGGCCCTCCAAGCGACAGCACCGCGATCTGCATGCCATCCTTCACGGCGTCTTCGAGCGCCGGACCGATAGCGCTTGAATCGGTGAAGCCGTTGATCTCCGCCGATCCGAAAATTTTGTAGTTCCCGAGAAAAGCGCGCGGCGCGACTCCCATAATGGTGGCCAGCGGCCCCACCGCCGACTCACCCGCGGCGACCGATGCCACCGCCGTGCCATGCCCCACCAGGTCGCGCACCGAGTAATCGTCGGGCCGCGAGTTGACTGCCGGATCGCTACCGGCGCCCGTGGCCAGGTTGGCCACATAGCTGCGCGCCACGATCACCTTATTCGTGGTGAAAGCGCAATCGGAGACACGCGGACAAATCGGGAACCCCGCCGGCGGCGTCAAACTGTTGTCGAGAAAGGTGGGGTGAGTTTGGTCAATGCCGCTATCCAGGATCGCGATCTTGATGCCGAGGCCCGCCTGGCTCATACCGCCCAGTTGGTCCCAGGCCGCGGGCGCGTTCACCACCTGCACCGCCCGATTCAGTTGCGCGTGGTAGCGGCGCACCGGCACCACGCCCTTTACGCCGGGAAGCACTCTTAAGGCCGGCACCTGGTCCGGCGCGGCATTCACGAAGACGGCGTTGAGCAGATGCTGCATCGCGGCCGTGACGACTACGCGGCGCGCGTGCAACTCCGCCGTGAGAATCGCCTGTTTCGCCAAAATGGAAGCGCGCCGGCCGGACGTTTGCAGCCCCTGCAATGGCGTACGCGCGCCGAAGCTTTCGATCAGGGGCGCGTCGTCCAGAATCAAGGCATATTTCTGAGGAGCTTGTCCGTAGAGCGACGGAATAAAAGTACAGGAGATGAATATAGAGGCCCAGCGAGGATGAATGGCCATCTCAGCACTTTATTACACGGTCCCTGAAATCGGGCGAATTAATACAAAATTGCACAAAAGAGCTTGCACTCGAGAAATTAGTGCCGGGATTCAGGGAATTTCTCTTCGGAATTGTTGGGTGTTTATCGGGCGAGCTATCCGGTACACCGAAGCGAAGTGTCCTCTTAACGAACAAAGCCAATTTGGGGAGGGAGGAAACAGGGGTTTTTCGTTTGTTTTGTTCAATAGTTTCCGACGAGCGG
>DOZZ01000270.1:8496-10945 GCA_003517725.1 Bryobacterales bacterium
TGCAGAAGCTTGGCAGAGGTTGGGCCGCGTGCAGCGAGGACTGAATGTTTGCGGTGGATGCGGGGCTGATCGCGTTGTGCATGTTTCGCATAGTTTCCCTAGACGTAAAGTACGCAATGGCGTGGGCCGGGGCAGCCGGGCGGGAGTGTAAGTTGATGAAAAGGAACGCAGGATGTTGTGTGGATGGCGGTCACCTGCACAGGGTTGAAAAGACGCCGCGCACGAAGATTGTCGGGCTAAAGCCCTCTGCACGCTGAAGACGTGCCCCACGAAACCTTGGCAAATTTTATGGGGTCGTCGAGATGGGTTTTATGTCGCCGCAATCGGCGGAAAGCCATTTACCGGTCATGGTCATGTGGGAGGTTTTGGTTTGGCCTCCGGACTGTATGATGGACGTCGTTTTCGTGGTGTAGTTTTCGGGATTAAGAAAAACGATGTCGACATCACTTTCCAGTTGGCTTTGAGGGCAGCTGGTGTGCGATTTCCAGGACCTGTCGGTGCGGGTGCTGTAGGTGATCTTGCAATTAGCGAGGGAATTCACGAAATGCTTGCTGTCGAGCATCTCGCGTGTCTGGCAGACCTTCATCACGTTGCCGGCGGCACTGATGCCTCGCTGCTTCATCATGGCCTCCATTTGCGCGCGGCGCTCGGGGGGCATGTTCTTCAAGCGCTCGGACATGTCGGGGGCTTTCTGTCCGTTGGTCTCGCGCTCTATTTGAATCTGCCAGAGCCCGGGCTTAACCGGAGCGACTTGCGCGTGGACCGCGCGGGCCAGGAACGCGCAGCACACCAGCGCTGAAAAAAGAGCCGTTCTGATTCGGGTCATTTGAACTGCCTCGATTGCCAGAACGTAGATGCTTTCCAGCCTGGGAAGTGAGGTTACAGCACGGAAGTTTGTTTTGCAAGCCTTGTGGTGTCTAGCGCCTGCATCCGTCGAGAGCCGCGGCGTTGGCCACCGTCGATACGTCGCCCAGCGGTTCTCCGAGGTAAGCCTGGCGGATCAGGCGGCGGACAATTTTGCCGCTCTGCGTTTTGGGCAACTCCGGCACGCAGACAACGGCGCGCGGGCGGAAGGCCGCGCCCATGCAATGCGCCACGTGCGCCACTAACTCGGGTTCGCCGGCGTGCGCGCCGGGCCGCAGCACCGCAAAGGCGACCAACGCTTCGCCCTTAATCTGATCGGGCACGCCGATCACCGCCGCTTCCGATACGGCCGGATGCTCGATGAGAGCCTGCTCCACCTCAGCCGGACCCACCTTGCGGCCCGCCACGTTCATCGATTCGTCGGCGCGGCCCAGAATGAACCAGCAGCCGTCGGCGTCCACGCAGGCCCAGTCGCCGTGGTCCCACATGCCCGGGAAGCGCGACCAGTAGGTCTCGATGTAGCGCGCCGGGTCGTTCCAGATGCCGCGCGTCATCGAGGGCGCGGGCCGGGTGCAGACCAGGTAACCGGTCTTCTCGCGGACGGCTTGGCCGTGCTCGTCCACTACTTCGGTGGCCATGCCGGGCGCGGGCCCACCCAGCGAGCATGGCTTCAAACGGTCGGACGGCAGCGGAAACAGAAAGGATCCGATAATTTCGGTGCCGCCCGAAATGTTGATGATGGGACAGCGCGCGCGGCCCACGCGCTCGAAGAACCACAGCCAGCTCAACTCATCCCACGGCTCGCCGGTCGACCCCAGCAGGCGCAGGGCGGAAAGGTCGAAGGGCGTAGGATCGCTCGATCGCATCAAGAGCCGAATGGCAGTCGGCGAGACGCCGAACGTGGTGATGCGATGGCGCTCCAGCATGCGCCACAAGCGGCCGGCATCGGGATAGTCGGGCGCGCCGTCGTAGAGGTACACGGCGCCGCCGAAATGGTGATTGCCGAGGATCGACCATGGCCCCATCATCCAGCCGATATCGGAGAGCCAGAAGAAGCGCTCGGGCTCACGATGGTCGAAGCCCAGCCAAATTTCTTTGGCCGTCTGGATCAGCGCGCCGGCGTGCGTGTGGACGCAACCTTTGGGCCGGCCGGTGGTGCCCGAGGTGTAGAGCAGCAGGGCGGGTGTTTCGGAATCGAGCGATAGTGTTTCGGACTCGGCGGCGTCTGGGAAAGCGTCGAAGCTGGTCAGAATGTGTTGGACGGACGGGGCTTTGGCGGCGGCTTCGCGCACGGTTGCCAGCAGCGGCAGGGTCTTGCCGCGACGGGTCAGATGCTCGGCGGTGAAGATGACGCAGGCGCCCGAATCCTGCAGGCGCGAAGCCATGGCGCTGACGCCGAAGCCCGCGAAGATGGGCACCACGATGAGCCCCAGCTTGAACGCGGCATAGAGGATGGTCACGACGCCGGCGACCATCGGCATGATCAGCGCGACGCGATCGCCGGGCCGCAAGCCCAGCGCGCGCAGCCCGTTGGCCACGCGATTGACGTCGCGCGCCAACTCCGCGAACGTTAACGAGCGGACAG
>DOZZ01000270.1:11213-11368 GCA_003517725.1 Bryobacterales bacterium
TTATGCGTGATGTTGAGCTGGCCGCCGGTGAACCAGCGCGTCCATTCGATGCCGCGCGAGGTATCCATCACCTGGGTGTAGGGCGTGGACCAGTCGATTTTCAGCTCCTGGGCCAGTTCGTGCCAGAAGGCGTTTGGTTCTTCGCGCGAATATTT
>DOZZ01000119.1:0-824 GCA_003517725.1 Bryobacterales bacterium
GGGCGGTGGTGGTGGCGGCATGGGTGGCGGCGGTGGCATGGGTGGCGGCGGGATGGGCGGTGGCGGTGGGCGCGGCAACCGTGACAACGACACTGCGGGCGCCCCGCAGCGGCCGCAGGTGAAGGCGGTGGTGCGCTGGGAAAGCGCGCTTCCCGTGCGCACCGCCGCCAAGCAAACCATGCCGCCCGTCGCGGCCGGACATTACGTGATCAGCGTCAGCGGCGGGCCGATGGAGCGTTGGGGCGAAGGCGGCCAGCGGCGCGAAGGAGGCGCCGCGTGGCAAGAGAGGTTAACCGGCGTAACCTCGCTGCAGGCCAAGGGCGGCGACCCAGTGGCGCCGGATCGCGTGGTGCGCTCCGGTTCGGCCTTGGTATTTCTGTTTCCGAAGGGCGAACGCCCGTTCTCGATGGACGACAAGGAAGTGGTGTTTTCGACGCGCCTGGGCCCGATGCAAATTAAAGCCAAATTTCCGTTGAAGGATATGGTCTACGACGGGCGCCTGGAGTTGTAACGACCGCGCCTAGGGGAATCCGTGTAAGTGTCTGAAGCTTCACGTGAAATCAATGTGAAGGGTTTCGATGCTAGCATGAAATTTCCCCTCAGATGATTCGAGCTGTTAAAGGAACCAGGGACTTGCTGCCCCCCGCCACGGCCGCGTGGAATCGCGTCGAACAGGTCGCGCGCGAGGTCTTCGCCGCGTACAACTGCCACGAGATTCGGACGCCCGTGCTCGAAGAGACGCAGCTTTTCGCTCGCGGCGTGGGGCAGGAAACCGACATCGTCACCAAAGAGATGTACACGTTCGACGACCGCGACGGCACTTC
>DOZZ01000119.1:1007-7191 GCA_003517725.1 Bryobacterales bacterium
CGCTACCGGCAGTTTTATCAAATTGGCGTGGAGGCCATCGGCTCGGAATCGCCCGTAGTGGATGCCGAGATCATCGAGATGGTGGTGGAACTGCTTGCGCGCGCGGGGCTGACCGGTTTCGAGCTGCTGATCAATTCGGTGGGCTGCCAGACGTGCCGGCCGGCTTACGTCGAGACGCTGCGGGAAGCTCTGCGCCCGCTGGCGTCGCAGTTGACGCCCGATAATCAGCGCCGCGCCGAGACCAATCCGCTACGGGTGCTTGATAGCAAGGCGCCTGAAGATGAAGGCGTGATCGAGAAGCTGCCGTCCATCCTGGATCATCTTTGCGACACGTGCCGTGCGCACTTCGATGCGGTGCGGCGCTATTTGAACGATCGCGAGATTGCGTTCACGGTGAAGCCGCGTTTGGTGCGGGGTCTCGATTACTACATGCGCACGACGTTCGAAGTGGTGCACGGCAACTTAGGGGCGCAGAATTCAGTGCTCGGCGGCGGGCGCTACGACGGATTGGCTGAATCGCTGGGTTCGAAGGTGGCGTCGCCCGGCATCGGCTTCTCGATCGGCGAAGACCGCCTGGTCATGGCCGTCGAAGAGCAGCAGCAGCCGGTGGGCGTCGACGTTTTTATCGCGGCGCTGGGCGAACAGGCGGTCAGCCATGCGGGCGTGCTGGCGCGCGACCTGCGGCGCAACGGCTTCTCGGTGGAAGTGGCGGCCGACGCAAAGTTGAAGCGCGCGCTCGATCTCGCGAACAAGACCAACGCCCGGCGCACGCTGATAATCGGCGATGATGAGATCAACGCCGGCGAGTACAGCTTGAAAGATATGGTGAGCGGCGCGCAGGAGCGTGTCACGCGCGCGGCACTTCTCAAACAACTAGGACAAGCATGACATTAGATTTTCTCGGTGATCTACGACGAAGCCACACGTGTGGGGATCTGCGCGCGGCCGACGCCGGCTCGCGTGCACTGCTGATGGGATGGGTGCACCGCCGGCGCGATCTGGGCGGCGTGATCTTCATCCATCTGCGCGACCGCTACGGTGTGAGCCAGGTAGTGTTTCAGGCCAGCGACGAAACGCACGCCAAAGCCGAAACGCTGCGCGCCGAGTATGTGGTGGCGGTGGAAGGCGTGGTGAAGCTGCGCACGCCCGAGACCATCAACGCCAACCTGCCGACCGGCGAAGTCGAAATTGTCGCGGGCAAAATCTGGATCCTGAACGAATCGCGCACCCCGCCGTTTCCCATGGAAGAATTGGCCGGCGTTTCTGAAGATGCCCGCCTGAAGTATCGCTATGTGGACCTGCGGCGGCCGCGCATGCAGCGCAACATCATCCTGCGCTCGCAGATCGCCACGGCCGTGCGCGAGACGCTTACGGGCCAGGGCTTTCTCGAGATCGAGACGCCCTTCATGACGCGTTCGACGCCCGAGGGCGCGCGCGATTACCTGGTGCCCAGCCGCGTGCAGCCCGGCAATTTCTATGCGCTGCCGCAGTCGCCGCAGATCTTCAAGCAGTTGCTGATGGTCTCGGGCTTCGATAAATATTTTCAGATCGTGCGCTGCTTCCGCGACGAGGATTTGCGCGCTGACCGCCAGCCGGAGTTCACGCAGATCGATATCGAGATGTCATTTCCGCAGCAGGAGCGCATCTTCGAGACGATCGAGCCGATGATGCAGCGCGTGTGCCAGGTCGCGGGTTACGAAGTGCCGCTGCCGTTCCCGCGCATGAGCTACGCCGAGGCCATGCGCAGCTACGGTAGCGACAAGCCGGACCGGCGCGTGCCGCCGATGCTGCCGGTGGAAGATCTGTTTCCCGATCTGACGTCGCACGGCCTGCCGCTGCTGGCGATTCATCTGCCGAAGGTCGGCAAGCTCAGCCGCAAGGAACGCGACGACATCAAGGAGTTCGGCAAAGAGCGCGGGCTACGCGTCTTCGATGACGTCTCGAAGCTGCAGGCTCCCCTGGTGCAACAGATACGGCAGCGCGGCGGCATCGCCGACGATGACCTGCTGATGCTGGCCGGGTGGGCCGGCGAGCCCGCCGGTCAGCGTCCCGAAGAGACCGTGTACCAGGCCTGCGGGCAACTGCGGCTGCACTTGGCGCAAAAATATAATGAGCGGCACCAATTGCTGGATCCGCAGAAGTTCGAATTTCTGTGGGTTACGGATTTCCCGATGTTCGAGTGGCACGACGAAGACGAGCGCTGGGTCGCGGCGCACCATCCCTTCACGTCGGTGTTGGACGAGGATCTGGAGAAGCTCTCGACCGACCCGGCGCGCTGCCGCGCGAAGTCGTACGATCTGGTGTTGAACGGCGTGGAGCTGGGCTCGGGATCGATCCGAATTCACCGCCAGGACGTGCAGAACAAGGTCTTCGAAGCGCTGGGCTTCACGCTGGACGAAGCCCGGCGGCGCTTCGGCTTCCTGCTGGAGGCGCTAGAATACGGCGCGCCACCGCATGGCGGCATCGCGCTGGGGCTCGACCGCATGGTCATGATTCTGGCCGGCGAAACGTCCATCCGCGACGTGATTCCATTCCCCAAGACGGCGCGCGGCACGGACCTGATGTGCGATGCGCCGTCCACCGTGCCGGAGCGGCAATTGCGCGAGCTGGGGCTGGCGCTGCGCGTCAAAGCGAGTCCATCGACTAACTAGGAGCGAACCATGAGAAAGAAAATCACCGTAGTAGGAGCAGGCAACGTAGGCGCGAACTGCGCCATGTGGATCGCGGCCAAAGAACTGGCCGACGTGGTGCTGGTGGACGTAGTGGACGGCGTGCCGCAGGGCAAGGGGCTCGACCTGTTGCAGGCCGGCCCGGTCAACGGTTGCGACGTGACCATCACGGGCGCCAACGACTACGGGCCGACGGCGGATTCCGACATCGTCATCATCACCGCCGGATTCCCGCGCAAGCCGGGCATGAGCCGCGACGATTTGCTGCTGGCGAACTACGCAGTGGTAAAGACCGCGACCGAGCAAGCGGCTAAGTATTCGCCCAATGCAATCCTGATCGTGGTGACCAATCCGCTGGACGCCATGGTGCAGACGGCGCTGATGGTCTCGGGCTTCCCGAAGCAGCGCGTCATCGGCATGGCCGGCATTCTGGACACGGCCCGCTTCCGCACCTTCATCGCGCAGGAGCTGCAGGTGTCGGTGGAGAACGTGACGGCAGTGGTGCTGGGCGGCCATGGCGACACGATGGTGCCGCTAGTACGCCTGAGTTCGGTCGCGGGCATTCCGCTGACGGAGCTGTTGAGCGCCGAGAAAATTCAGGCGATGGTGGAGCGCACGCAGAACGGCGGCGCTGAGATTGTGAAGTACTTGAAGACCGGCAGCGCCTATTACGCACCCTCGGCGGCGGCCGTGGAGATGGCGGAATCGATCCTGAAGGACAAGAAAAAGGTGCTGCCGTGCGCGGCGTACCTGGAGGGCGAATACGGCATCAACGGGTTGTACGTGGGAGTGCCGGTGAAGCTGGGCGCTAAGGGGATTGAGGCGATCTACCAGATCAAGCTGACGGCGGACGAGACAGCGGCGCTGCATCGTAGCGCGGCGGCGGTGGAAGAGCTGGTGGGCGTGATCAAGAAGAAGATGGCGGAGTAAGCGCGTCGGCTTGGGCGGCGAGCCGGATTTCCGCCAGCAGCGTTTCGGGAAGCGAGATGTTTCCTGCGGCCACGCTCATGCTCTAACTGACTGAAAAGAAATGGTGACCCGGGCGGGGCTCGAACCCGCGACCACCGCATTAAAAGTGCGATGCTCTACCAACTGAGCTACCGGATCTTTCGCCTTCAGATTAGCATAGCGGGCCTTGCTATAATCGCCCCTGAGCGAACGTGGCGGAACTGGCAGACGCACTGGATTTAGGTTCCAGCGGTTAACAGCCATCCGGGTTCGACCCCCGGCGTTCGCACCACACATCGCCTTGCCCTGTACGCGCGTCATTGCGCATCCGGCAAGGTCCCTAAAATGCCTTGAACATCGCGCGACGAGTGAAGAACCCTGACGATCTGCAAGGGTTTAGTGTTGGGACGATAAATAATCAAATACGAATGCACCAGCAAGAAACGATGTCGTTTATCCGTTAGTTCCTCGCGCCAGTGACCTGTTCCGTGGTTCTTCGCCAGCCTAAGCATGCCCTCTTCCAAAGCTTGCATAACACGGTCTGCCGCTTCGCCGTTATCAATGGCAATGTAGTCCCAAATCTCGTCCACATCCTGCTTGGCACGCTTGGTGAGGACGAACGGCTTCACCCTTTAACTCGCTTTCGCTCAGCACTCCGCTGACGGATTTCCGCGAACACCTGTTCGCCGTCTACGAACTCGCCCCTGTCAGCCTGTTCACTCCCGATCGCGATTTCCCGGCGCAGTTCCGCAAGCCGGAGCTGCTTGAGGTCCTCGCGTTCTTTCAGAAGCCGAAGCCCCTCTCGCAGTATTTCGCTCTGTGATTGGTACAAGCCTGTCCCCAGAAGGTCGGCTACGAACTGATCGAACACAGAACCAAGGTTGACGTTCATAGTCGTAAGATAACAGTTTCTGTCAATTATTGACAGCCAACGCCTGGCTCTAGCGACTCTGATCAATTACAGTTTTGCTTCTCCCACGCAGAACCACCCCCGCCGGCCAGTGCGCTCCCGCCTCAATCCATTTCCGGAACAGTTCCACTTCCGCCGGTGACACACGAGGCCCGTTCGGCGGCATCCCCCCACTCTCCATCATGAGGTACGCCGCGCTATCCTCAGGCCGGCCCGGAACCACGGCTGGCCCCCGCGACCCGCCCTTTTTCAAGCCCCTAAGCGTCGTGACGTCCAGGCCCATAGTCCTGCGCGGGCCGTTATGGCAAGCTACGCAGTGTGTCTCCAGCACGCGCCGCACCGCCGCGAAATCCGCCCCACAGAACAGAACCGTATAGATCAGACCGGACAGCAGCATTAGCCGAAGAATAGCCGTCCGCGAGCGTGATACGGTAGTCCACAGATAGACTATGACCACAAAAACCAGAGCAGCCTGGATCCTCAGCGGCGTGGCGGCGGCCGGCGTACTGCTGGCGCAAGTAGTGGGCACCACCCTGCCGAATACCGGGAAGCCCGCGTTGCCCCCGCCGTTTGCCACGCCCTCCTCGCGCAATTCGCCGAAGGTTGTGGCGCAGCCGTCGGGCGCGGAGCTGCATCTGCCCGCGGGCTTCAAAGTTTCAGTGTGGTCCGAGGGCTACAAGAAGCCACGCTACATGCTGCTGGGCAACCACGGCGAGGTGCTGCTGGCCGATAGCGCGGAAGCCAACCTGGTGGCCGAGAGCACGGCTGGGCTCAAGAAGACCGGCGGCTCGGTCTATGTTTTCCCAAACGCCGATCCTTCGAAGCGCAAGCAGATCATCACCGGGCTCGATCGACCCTACGGCCTGGCCCTGTGGCACGAGTATCTGTATGTCAGCCAGCCCAACCAGATCGACCGCTACAAATACAACCCGGCGGACTTCAGCGTAGGCCCGGCCGAGAAAGTCGTGACCCTCGACAACATGGACAAAGGCGGCCACTGGACCCGCTCGCTACTCTTCAACAAGGCCGGCACGAAGATGTACGTGGGCGTGGGCTCCGCCTCCAATGTGGATGCCGGTGAAGACCCGCGGCGCGCCGCGATCAACGTCTATAATCCGGACGGCACCGGCCATGAGTTCTTCGCCACCGGCACGCGCAATCCGACCTCGCTGCACTGGTACCCCGGCACCCAAACCATGTGGGCCGCGGTGCAGGAGCGCGATCTGCTGGGCGACGATCTGGTGCCCGACTACTTCACCCACGTGCAGGCGGGCGCCTTCTATGGCTGGCCGTACGCTTACACCGGTCCGAACGAAGATCCGCGGCGCAAGGGCGAGCATCCGGAGCTGGTGCGCAAAGCCATCGCCGGAGACTACCAGCTGGGCGCGCACGTGGCCGTGCTGGACTTCTGCTTCTATACCGGCAAACTGTTCCCGGCGAAATATCGCAACGGAGCGTTCCTGGCGTTTCATGGCTCATGGAACCGGTCGAAGCGCGTCGGCCAGGAAGTGGTTTTCGTGCCCTTCCAGAACGGCAAACCGGCGGGGCCGGCGGAACATTTTCTGACCGGTTGGATGTTGTCGCCCGAGCAGAAAGAAGTTTGGGGCAGGCCGGTAGGCGTGATGCAGATGGCCGACGGCAGCCTGCTGGTTTCCGA
>DOZZ01000119.1:7286-7646 GCA_003517725.1 Bryobacterales bacterium
CCCTACGCGGGCCAGTAAAGCCGCAACTTTTATCGCTCCGGCCGGAATCCTGCCCGGCTTGTGGGTCATCCAAGCTCCTGTCAATATAGGGGTACGGATATGCTCAGAGGAATCCGGGAACAGATCGAGACCATCTTCCAGCGCGATCCGGCGGCCCGCAGCACGCTGGAGATCCTGGTCTGTTATCCGGGACTGCATGCCATTCTGCTGCACCGCGTGGCGCATGCCTTGTATCGCTGGCATGTTCCTTTTTTCCCTCGCGTGATTTCGGCTTTCTCGCGCTTCGTGACCGGGATTGAGATCCACCCCGGCGCTATAATCGGCCGCCGTTTCTTTATCGATCACGGCATGGGCGTGGTG
>DOZZ01000119.1:7786-11855 GCA_003517725.1 Bryobacterales bacterium
CATGGGCGTGGTGATTGGCGAGACCAGTGAAATCGGCGACGACGTGTTGCTTTATCAAAATGTCACGCTGGGCGGCACAGGCCGGGAGAAGGGCAAGCGCCATCCGACGCTGGGCAACAACGTGGTGGTGGGCGCGGGGGCCAAGGTGCTGGGCAGCATCACGCTGGGCAACTACGTGAAGGTGGGCGCGGGCTCCGTCGTGGTGCGCTCGGCACCGGACAATAGCACTGTGGTGGGCGTCCCGGGTCGCATCGTGACGTCGAGAGGGAACCGCAGCGCGCTCGAGCACGGGGCCCTTCCGGATCCCGAGGGCCAGGATATTCAAAACCTTCAGCAGCGTGTCTATGAGCTGGAGGGGCTGGTGCGCGATCTGTTGCGCAAGCACGATCTGGAGCCGACAGCGCGGCAATGAGCCGGCTCGCCGCGCTGCGGGGTGACCTGGATATGATGCCATCCCCCGTGGAGGGGCGGCCCGGCCTGCTGATCCGCGACGTGTTCGAGTATGCCGAAGGCGCGCTGATTATCCCGCCCCCGCTGATGCCCAGCCTGCGCTGCTTCGACGGGCAGCACACGCTTTCCGATTTAAGCGCCGCGGTCGCCAAAGCCACGGGATCGGCCGAGGCGCCCGAGATCGCCGGGCAACTGGCGCGGCTGCTGGGAGAACACGGGTTTCTACTCAACGAAGATCTGGAGTTGCGCCGGGAGCAGCGCCATCGCCTGTTCCGGGAAAGCGGCCGGCGCGAGCCATCGCACGCGGGCAGCGCGTATCCCAATGAGCCGGCGGCGCTGCGCACCGCGCTGCACGGCTACGTCGATCCGGCGGGCATCGCGGCAGGTTCGGGTGTGGCGGCCATTGCGGCGCCGCACGTCAGCCCGTCCGGCGGATGGCAGTCGTATCGCGCCGCTTATCAGGCCCTGGGTCCGGCGCATAGCGACCGCACGTTCGTCATTCTGGGCACCTCGCACTACGGGGCCGCCGACCGTTTCGGGCTGACCCGCAAACCCTTCGTCACGCCCCTGGGAACCACCCGCGTGGCCAGCGCCATCGTGGAGGAACTGGCGCGCCAGCCGGCCGCCGTGATGGAAGATTATTGCCACGCGGTGGAGCATTCCATTGAATTTCAGGTGCTGTTTCTGCAGTGGCTCTACGGGCCCGATGTGCGCGTCGCGCCGGTGCTATGCGGGCCCTTCGTCGACGGCATACGCGGGAGTAGCAGCCCTGAGGATGATCCCGGAGTCCATGCCTTTCTAGAGACGCTGGGCGAGATTGCGGCGCGCGAGGGCGACCGCCTGTGCTGGGTATTGGGCATCGACATGGCGCATCAGGGCCGGCGCTACGGGGATTTCTTTACAGCCCGCGCCCAGCAGCAAGAAATGCAGACCGTGGAAGCCCGCGACCGGCAGCGCATCGAGCGCATTCTGGCGGGCGACGCCGACGGCTTCTGGGATCTGGTGCAGCAGAATCGGGACGATCTGCGCTGGTGCGGCGCCTCGCCGCTATACACCTTCCTGAAGGCTTTGCCGGGGCTGGCCGGAACGCTGCACCGTTACGAGCAGTGGAATATCGACGAACACAGCGTCGTCAGTTTCGCGGCGCTTTCGTTCGAGCGGCGTTGATGCATCACGATAGAGAGCTTCCGGAACTCTCCCTCTGCCGCTGGATGAAGTCTCCCAGCAGGGGCACGGCGAAAGAATACTTGCCGTGCCGATTCTTGTAGACCAGCCCCGCCTCGGAAAGCGACGCCAGCATTTGGTTCACATGGCTGCTGCTGAATGATTTTGGCAGTTTGACGTTCCTCGCGTCCTGGACGATTTCCTGTACCGTGAACTCCTGATCGCAGTTGGTGAGACCCGCGATAATTCCAAGTAGTGCGCGTTGCCGGTCCGTTGCTTTAGCCCAGCGGCCGGCGAAAAAATCCGAGTCCAGCTTCCGGATGATCTCCGCGACCGGAACCGACGGTATGGGTTGGTCTGTATCCATGGCCTGCACCCAAACATCGAAAACCTCCCGGCATACATACTGAACAAAGTATGGATAACCGCGCGTGATGCTCCATATCGTTTCGGTGGAGTTGATCGAGAAGTCCACGGGGCAACTGTCCTTTTGAATGGGCCGGCGTATCGCCTCGGTAGTTTCGGCGTGATTCAACGGCATCAGGAATACTACGTGAAACATCCGCTCCGAAAAAGTCCTGGCTTCCACCAGTTTCGGGAACAGTGTGGGGAGGCCGGCCAAAGCCAACAGGTAGCGGCATCCTTTTCGCTGCAGAGACTGAAACACGTCGAGAAGCAGGGACAACGGATATTGATCTTTGGCCGCGTGGTCCGCCAGATTTTGGGCTTCGTCATAGGCGAAGATGATGCCCTTGCGACCCAGTGCGTCGATGTGCGACCAGACCATTTCCAGCACGCGTTTGAGCTTGTCGGAAGCCAGCCCAGGCGTGCTTTCGTAGACCGATCGCAGGAAGGCAAAGTTCATGGTGATCGGTTCCGGCGGCGGATCACCAAAACCAATTTGCCGGGACGGATCGACCGCGACCACAATCGTGCTGGTTACGATGGCCAAATCCGTGAGTAACCGGGTGGCCATATTGTTTTCGCTGATGCTGGTGGATTCCGATAGATCGGTTCCGGCCCAAAGCCACCCCGTCTGAATCGCCAAAGGTTTGAATGTTTCCAGAAGAACGGTTTTACCGAGCCCCCGCAGGCCAGTGAGCACCAGATTGCTGAGGATGACGTCCTGCCCCAGCAGTTGGCCGAACTCTTTGGTTTCGTGTTCTCTGCCGGCCAAATAGGGCGGCATGTGCCCCGCACCGGGGCGAAACGGGTTTTTAAAACGTTTGTGCATCTTAAAATTATTATTTAAGCTAAATTTACTCTTACCTATACACCATGTCAAGTATCATCTACATAAACTACTAAATTTATTATGTATGATAAATTTATCAACAAGACTAACGACGCCTTGGTTTTGTCTGCTCATCGGAGGGCCGCGGCGCGATAGAATCCTTGTCATGGACCGACGCAGGTTTTTGAAGACGGCGAGCGCCGCCGCCGCCGCTGCACCCAACCTCAACGCGCAGAGCACCGGAGGCACGCCGCCGCGCCTTGGCTTCGACACCTACTCGATCCGCGCCATGCAGTGGAAAGACATCCAGCTGCTGGATTACGCGGCCAGCCTCAAGCTGGACGCCATCCAGCTCTCGTCGCTCGATGACTACAGCAGCCTGGAGCCCGACCACCTGCGCCAGGTGAAGGAGCACGCGGCCAAGCTGGGGATTTGGATCGACGCCGGCACCGGCTGCATCTGCTCGCTCTCGACGGCCTTCAACAAGAAGGCCGGGTCGGGGCCCGAAGCGCTGCTCAAGGGGCTGAAGGTTTCGAATCTGGTGGGCGCCAAAGTCATGCGCTGTTTCATGGGCACGCGCGACGATCGCAAGGACCCGTCGCATCTGGAAGCCTGCATGACCGAGACCATCCGGACCTTTCGCGCGGCCAAAAGCCAGGCCCAGGATCTGGGCGTGAAGATCGCCATCGAGAACCACGCGGGCGACATGCAGGCGCGCGAGGTCCGCACCATCATCGAGGAGTCGGGCAAAGACTTCGTGGGATCGTGCCTCGATTCGGGCAATCCGTTATGGGTCGCGGAGGACCCCAACGTCACCATGGAAATCCTGGGTCCGTATGTGCTGACCATGCATACGCGCGACTCGGCAGTGTTCGAGGTCCCGTCCGGCGCGGCCGCGCAGTGGGTGGCGCTGGGCGACGGCGTGGTCGATTTTGGCGCGTTCATGGAAAAGAAGCGCCAGATGTGTCCCAACGCGCCGCTACACCTCGAGATCATCACCGGCCGTCCGCCCGACGTGCTGGCTTACAACGAGCCGCAGTTCTGGCGCCGCTTCGAAAAAACGCTGGCGCAGGATTTCGTGCGTTTCGTAGCCCTGGCCCGGCGCGGGCACCCGCTGATGGCCCCCATGGTGGTGGAGGATGCCGGCGGCAACCGCCCGGCGGAATTCAAGGCGGCGCTACGGGAACAGCAGCGGCTGGACCTTGAAAGAAGTTTGGAATA
>DOZZ01000119.1:11975-13339 GCA_003517725.1 Bryobacterales bacterium
AGGCGGGTTGCTTCCGTATACCCGGTTAAGCTATAGTTTTCACGCAAACGGCCAGATTGGAACACCAGGAGACTACACATGAAAAAGGTTCTACTAGCAGCAGCTTTTGTCCTCTCGTTCAGCGCAGCCAGTGCGTTCGCTGAAGAGTGGACCGGCGTGATCAGCGACTCGAAGTGCGGCGCCAAGCACGGGACGGACATGAACGCCAAGTGCGTCGCGGCCTGCGTCAAGGGCGGCGCGGCGCCGGTATTCGTCGTAGGCGACAAAATTTACAAAATCGCCGACCCGGCCAAGGCCATGGACCATTTGGGCCACAAAGTGACGATCACGGGCACGATGGCCGACGACACCGTGACGATCGAAGACATCAAGATGTAGCTTTCCGGGGGCCCGCCAGGGCCCCTTTTTTTTGCCCTTTCCCCCCCTTCTAATCCATGAAACTGGTGGCACTTCCGGCTTTCGGCATCGATGCACTTTCGATCCGGGAGCAGGACACCCCCGCGCCCGGTGCCGGACAGGTGCTGGTGCGTGTCCACGCCGCGTCGTTGAATTTTCGCGACCTGCGCGTGGTGCAGGGTCTCTACGACCCGCGCATGCCGCTGCCGCGAATTCCGTTTTCGGACGGCGCTGGCGAAGTGTCGGCAATCGGCTCGGGCGTGACCCGCTGGAAGGTGGGCGACCGCGTGGCCGGCATCTTCATGCAGGACTGGATTGCGGGCGAAATCCAGGAAGATTACGCGCGTTCGGCGCTGGGCGGCGCCATCGACGGCATGCTGGCCGAGTACGTGGTCCTGCCGGAACACGGGCTGGTGGCGTTGCCGCGGCATCTCTCGTGGGAGGAAGGCGCGACCTTGCCCTGCGCGGCCGTGACCGCCTGGAACGCGCTCGTCGTGCAAGGCCGCGTCAAGGCCGGCGACACGGTGCTGGTGCAAGGCACCGGGGGCGTCTCGCTCTTCGCGCTGCAATTGGCGCGGGCAGCCGGCGCGCGGGTGATCGTAACTTCTAGCAGCGCGGAGAAACTTGAACGGGCGTTGGGCATGGGCGCCACCGAGGGCCTGAACTACCGCGAAATTCCAGAGTGGGGCAAGCGAGTCCGCGAACTGACGCACCGGCGCGGCGTGGATCACGTCATCGAGGTCGGCGGTTCGGGCACGCTCAACCAGTCGATGCTCGCGACGCGCGTCGGCGGCCACATCGCGTTCGTCGGCGTGCTGACGGGGGTAAAGGCCGAGATCACCACGGCGCACATCCTGCAAAAAAGCCTGCGCATCACCGGCGTCTACGTCGGCTCGCGCCAGATGTTTGAAGATATGAACCGCGTCTTCGAGCAGCAGCAACTGCGGCCAGTAATCGACCGCGTCTAT
>DOZZ01000119.1:13593-19809 GCA_003517725.1 Bryobacterales bacterium
ACGTCCCACACCGTCTCCACCTGCCCCCCGCGCACGCCATAAACCCGCTCGTGCAGATTCATCGCGACGCACACATGATTAGGAATAATGCGCATGCGGTCTCCCACGGCGAACGCGCGTTCCGACGCAGAGGTGTCGATAAACCCGTGTTCCTCATTCATCTTGTGAAAAGCGCACCCGGGCGCTTCCAAGACGCGTCCGAAGGTCGAAGCGCGCGCGGCAGCCGGCCTGTCGGAAGAAAACGTCTTCGATCCGCCGTCGATGACGATGTGCCCAAGCCGTGGCGTGGAAACGACGGTGGCCAGCACGTATGCCGCACAGTCATCCAAAGTACACGCGCCGCTTTCGACCGTGTTGAGGTCTTCATACACGTACGTGCCAGGCCGAATCTCGTTCAGCGGACCAAGCTGGTGCGAATGGAACAGCGTGGGCGTCGACCCGCCGCTGATGATTTCAAGCGGCACCCCAGCGTGTCGGAAGAGCGAATCCTGATCGGTCAGCAACTGGCGCAGGCATTCCATCTGCGGAGCGCCGGCCACCGCGTCTTTAATGTGGCCGGGGTAAAAAGTGATGCCGCGCAGGCGCAGGCCGGGCAATCGCGCGACATCGATGGCCAGCGGCAGCAGCTGATCGGGCGACACGCCCACGCGGCCCAAGCCCGCATCGAACTCCACCAGCACGCCGATGCTGATGTGGTTCGCCACGGCGCACTCCGACAGCTCGCGCGCGACTTCCATGCTGTCCAGCGCCACGGCCACCGGCGTACGGCGCGCCAGTGCGGCCAGCCGCTGCAGCTTGGCCGCGCCCACAATCGGGAAGGCGATCAGCAGATCGATGGGCAATAAATCGGCGAGCCCGTTGACCAGCACTTCGGCCTCGCCCAGCTTCGCCACCGTAAGCCCCGCGGCGCCGAGCGCCAATTGCTTGCGGGCGATCACCGGCGACTTATGCGTCTTGGTGTGAGGGCGAAGGCGCAGCGCGTGGGCCTGTGCGTAGCTCGCGACGCGGCGCAAGTTGGCCTCCATGCGGTCGAGGTCCACCAGCATCGCGGGCGTGTCGATTTGCGTAAAAGCCATCAGCGGAAGCGAATCTTCAGAGGGCCGGCCGGGCCGCTATAGTCCAGCTCCAGATCTTTGAGCTTCTGCTTCTCGAGCGGAAAGTAGAGCAGGCCCGAAACCGGCTCAGCGGTTTCTTTTTCCGGCAGCACTTTGGCCTTCAATGTCGCGAGCAGCGGGTTGACCGGGTCCTTGCGGCCGTCGTTCATTTTGGCTTCGGCCGCCGTGCCGCCCGCGCCATTACCAGCCGAGCCGCCGTTCCCGGGGAGTTGCTGCGGCATCGTACCGGTCCCGGGCATGCCGCCCCAGACCGGACCATTGGAGTCGCCCAGCGGACCCGAGCGGCTGATCTGTACTTCATGCAGCACCAGCGCGCCCTGGCCCGCAATCTGGCTCGGCGCGAACGGGGTCGAGCGCGATCCGTCTTTTTCGCTGCGCAGCAGAAAGTCATCGAGGCGCACGGGCAGCGCATGGCCGTCTTTCGGCGTCACGGTCAGTCGCACCAGCGTGAACTGGCCGTCAAAATCGGAGCCCAGTTCGCCCTTGACCGTCTGGCGGTCGACGATCGCCGCGGCTTGGATGTCGACCCGCGCGTTGGACGCGTGACCGGGGTCGATATCCCGATCCTTCTTGCCGGCGTGCAGGCTGGCCACGCAAAGCAATATCGGAAGGGTCCTGGCTAGGAGCCGGCTCATGTATGAATTATCGCATTGGGCGGGCGACGGCGCGTTTTCCGTATACTGAAACGGATGAAGGCTCGCGTCTATGTGTTTCTAAAATCCACCGTGCTGGACCCGCAGGGGCAGGCGGTCCGCAATGCGCTGGCGGGGCTCGGGCACACCGGCGTGGCCGACGTACGGCAAGGCAAAGTCTTCGACATCATGATCGAGCCGGGCACCGACGTCGAATCCATCGCGCGCGAGGTCCTGACCAACCCCGTCGTCGAGGAATACCGCATCGAGTACCCGGAGTAGCCGCGCCGTCTCCACGCATAATGAATTTATGTGCGGAATCGTGGGCTATGTCGGACAACGCAAAGCAGTACCGATCATTCTGGAAGGCCTCAAAAAGCTCGAGTACCGCGGCTATGATTCGGCGGGCCTGGCGGTCTACTGCGAAGACGAGACGCTCGGCATCCGCCGCGCTTCGGGCAAGCTGAGGAACCTCGAAGAGGCCATCCGCATGGAGCCGGTCGAGGGCCGCTACGGCATCGGCCACACGCGCTGGGCCACGCACGGCCGCCCCACCGAAGAGAACGCGCATCCGCACCGCGACTGCACCGGCAACATCGTGGTGGTGCACAACGGCATCGTCGAAAATTATCTGCATCTGAAGGATGAGTTGCAGAAGCAGGGCCACACCTTCGTCACCGAAACCGACACCGAGATCATCGCGCACTTAGTCGAGCGTTACTACAACGGTAACCTCGAAGAAGCTGTGCGCAAGGCCGTCAAGCAGCTCTCGGGAGTCTTCGCGCTGGCCGTTTTGTCGCGCCTCGATCCCAACAAAATTGTGGCCGCGCGCAGCGGACCGCCGGTGGTCATCGGGCTGGGCGATGGCGAGTATTTCGTGGCGTCCGATGTGCCCGCGATCCTGAGCCACACGCGCGACATGTTCTTCCTGGCCGATGGCGACATGGCCGTGCTGACGCCCGATGGCGTGCGCCTGAGCGACTTCGACGGCAAGCCCGTCAACCGCCAGGTGCAGCACGTGTTGTGGGACCCGATCATGGCCGAAAAGGGCGGCTACAAGCATTTCATGCTCAAGGAAATTTATGAGCAGCCGCGAGCCGTGCGCGACACTACGCTGGGCCGCGTGGGGCAGGAATCGGGCCGCATTTTCCTGGACGAGATGAACCTGCCGGCGGAACAGTTCCGCAATTTTCGTCAGGTCAAAATCATCGCCTGCGGCACCAGCTGGCACGCGGCCCTTGCCGGCAAATTCATGATCGAGAAACTGGCGCGCATTCCGGTGGAAGTGGATTACGGCAGCGAGTTCCGGTACCGCGATCCGATCATGGACCCCGGCATTCTGACCGTGGTGATCTCGCAATCGGGCGAGACTGCCGACACCCTGGCTGCCCAGCGCGAAGCGAAATCCAAGGGCTCGCAGACGCTGGCCATCTGCAATGTGGTGGGCAGCATGATCACTCGCGAAGCGGCGGGCACCATCTACACGCACGCCGGGCCTGAGATCGGCGTGGCCTCCACCAAAGCCTTCACGTGCCAGCTGACCGCGCTGTTTATTCTCTCGCTCTACCTGGGGCAGACGCGCGGCACGCTGGCGCCGGACGAACTGCGCCGGCAGGTGCAGGAACTGGTACGCATCCCCGGCAAAATCGAAGCGGTGCTGTCGCACGACAGCCTCTACGAAGAGCTGGGTCGCAAGCTGTTTCGCTCGACCGACTTTCTGTTTCTCGGCCGCGGCGTGCACTTCCCGATCGCGCTCGAAGGCGCGCTGAAACTTAAAGAGATCTCCTACATCCACGCCGAAGGCTATCCGGCGGGCGAGATGAAGCACGGTCCCAATGCGCTGATCGACGAAAAATTGCCCGTCGTGATTCTTGCCGCGCGCGACACCTCCGACCCGGTCAGCCGCCAACTCTACGAGAAGACCATCTCGAACATGCAGGAAGTGAAGGCGCGCGAAGGCATCGTCATCGCGTTGGTGAGCGAGGGCGACACCGAGGCCGCGCGCGTGGCGGACCACGTCATCGAAATCCCGTCCACCACCGAGCTGCTGTTGCCGATCCTCGAAATTGTGCCGCTGCAATTGCTGGCGTATCACGTGGCGGTACGCCGGGGCTGCGACGTCGACCAGCCGCGCAATCTGGCCAAGAGTGTAACGGTCGAGTGAAACAGTTCACGCATTCTTTCACGGTCCGCACGCGCGGGCAGGGGCTCTATCCATTCACCCAACATGTTGAGGCATGGGTCGCCCAACACAAGCTCATGACCGGGCTGCTGACCGTCTTTCTGCAGCACACGTCGGCCAGCCTGCTTCTGCAGGAGAATGCCGACCCCGACGTGGGCCGCGATCTGCAGGAGTTTTTCCGGCGTCTGGTGCGCGAGAACGAGACCTGGTACCGCCACACCATGGAAGGCCCGGACGACATGCCCGCGCACATCAAAGCCGCGCTGACCCAAACGCAGCTATCGATTCCGCTGATGAACGGGAGCCTGGCGCTGGGCGCGTGGCAAGGGCTGTACTTGTTCGAGCATCGCCGCACGGCCCATAGCCGGACCGTGCTGCTGCATCTGCTGGGCGAAACGGATTAGCGGCCCACCACGCCCGCCATCGGGCTGCTGGCCGTGGCATACAGCTTCTTCTCCATGCGGCCGGCTTCGTAAGCCAGACGTCCGGCTTCCACGGCCAGGCGCATGGCGCGGGCCATGCGCACAGAATCCTCGGCGGCAGCGATGGCCGTATTCAGCAGCACACCGTCCGCGCCGAGCTCCATCGCAATGGCGGCATCGGACGCGGTGCCCACGCCGGCGTCCACAATCAGCGGGACTTCGGTAATGCGCTCGCGCAGGATGCGTAAATTCGTGCGGTTCTGAATACCGAGTCCGGAGCCGATAGGCGCGGCCAGCGGCATCACGGCCGCCGCGCCGGCGTCGATCAGCTTACGCGCGTTCACCAGATCGTCGGTGGTGTAAGGCAACACTACGAAGCCTTCCTTCACCAAAACACGCGTGGCTTCGAGCAGCCCTTCGTTGTCGGGAAGCAACGTCTGCTCATCCCCGATGACCTCAAGTTTCACCCAATTCGAGAGTCCCGCCTCGCGCCCCAGCCGGGCGGTGCGGATGGCCTCTTCCGCCGTATAGCAGGCGGCAGTGTTCGGCAGGATAAACAGGCGCGTCCGATCGATATAGTCGAGCAGGGATTCCGCGGTGCGGTCCGAAAGATTCACACGGCGCACCGCGACGGTTACGACTTCCGCGCCGGCGGCCTCATGGCAGCGGGCCATCTCGGCGAAGCTGCGGTACTTGCCGGTGCCGACCAGCAGCCGCGATTGGAACGTCCGGCCCGCAATGGTCAACGGACTGGCGGGCGAAACAGCACTCATGCTTCTATCTTACAGGACACGCCGCGCCCTTATGATGAGGAGCATGAGTTCTGGCACGCGGCAGGAAGTCGAAATCAAGTTAGCGGTGCCGGATCTCGCCAAGGCGCGCCGTCTGCTGCGGAACCGTGGGTTCCACATCAAGAAACGCCGCGTCTTCGAGCGCAACATCATCTTCGACCATCCCGGCACCAGCCTGCGCAATTCCGGGCGCATGCTGCGGCTGCGCGAGGCCGGCGGCAAGTGCACCCTGACATATAAAGGTCCCGGCAACGGCGGCGGCCGTCACAAATCGCGCGAAGAATTGGAAGTGGTCCTGCCGGACGCCGAAGAGTTCGCCCTCATGCTGGAGCGTCTAGACTACGTGCCGATCTTCGAATACCAGAAATTTCGTACCGAGTACGAGAAGGGCCGCAACGGCACCGTCACGCTGGACGAAACCCCGATCGGCGATTATCTGGAAGTAGAAGGTGAACCCGACTGGATCGATAAAACGGCCGAAGCGCTTGGCTTTCGACACGCCGACTACGTAACCGGCAGCTACGGATCGTTATACCTGGCGGACTGCAAGAAAAAGCGCAAAAAGCCGGGCAATATGGTGTTCCGCGGCAAACCACCAAAACTGAAAACGCAGCGGGCTTAAACCTGTCAGAGCCTAGCGCGTCTGCAACTGCACCAGTTCGCTGGCCGCCGCGCGCTGCGGACTCGGTATGGTCTGCGGCGATCTCCAGAAATCCATGTACGACGTGTAATGAACGCACGCGATGGTGCAGCGCGGCGCGCAGCCCTTCTCCGTAATGAACTCGCGCCGGATGTGTTCCACTGTGTAGTCCGCCAGAGGAATCGCGGGATACCCGCGCTGTTGCGAACAGTAGTGCACGAGCCCGTCTTCGCAAATGTAGAGGTAGCGCGCGCCGGCCCGGCACTTCCACTTGTTCTCGCGGCCGTAAGCGATGTTGTCCTGGAAAAAATTCAGACGCGCGTAGCTGCTCTTGCCTGAAGTCTTGAGCTGCAGATAAACCTGCTGCTCTTCCGGCTTCAGCGGCCGCAGCTGCCCGTCGCCGTCATGAATAATGCCGACCGTCGACGAAAAAC
>DOZZ01000119.1:20017-20250 GCA_003517725.1 Bryobacterales bacterium
ACGTCATCCGGCATTACGTTGTCGATGCTGATCTGCATGTGCTCCAGACCGGCGCGGTTCAACTGCTCGATGCGTTTGACGTTCAGGTTGTAGCCGTTGGTGATCATGCCGGCGATCATGCCGCGCTCGCGAACCCGCGCGATCATGGCGTCCAACTCCGGGTGCAGCAGCGGCTCGCCGCCGCTCATCGATACGATCGAGGTGCCCAGGTCCGCCAGCTTGTCGATGCGCCG
>DOZZ01000119.1:20456-26491 GCA_003517725.1 Bryobacterales bacterium
GCCAGGTTGCAGCGGCGGATCGGAACGATATGGGCCAGCACCGGATGATCGGTAGAGAGGACGCCCGAAGCGAGCATTTTCCATTCCCGCAACCGACGATGGGCGGCTTTAGAGGCTCTACGAACGCGGGTGGTCAGCGCCTTCCGCGAAGTGTTTTCCGGCATGAGTGTAAAGGACTATTAGACCACATGCGCGGTTGCTTCTTTGCTTTCCGGCACTTCCGCCGCACCGGCCCCTGAAACCGGCGGCCGGTGCGGTTCGTCACACCCGGAAGATTCTCTTGCCGAGCCCCCAAATGGACCGTTATACTGCTCTTTTCGGCCAGCCTGCTGGCCCACCGATGTCTGAAAACATGCTGGTCCGCGACGATTCCGATACTCTGGCGCCCCAACGGGAAGCCGCCTTCTTCTATGGGCTATGGCTGCGCGGCCACTCGGCCGAAGCGCTGCGCCAGGATATTGACATCCCCCGCACCATTCTGAACAAGTGGCTCAAGGCCAAGGATTTCCAGCACGACTTCCGGGAAGACCTGCAGCGCGTCTACGAATACCGCAAGCAGGTATTGGCGGTCTTTGACGCGCTGGTCAGCAACGAGCAGAATCGCGCTCAGCTGCAGTAGCCAGAGCCTCAAATAACGCGCGCTGCCGCGCCATCGCAGTCACTTGGTTCTCCGGATGCCACTGCACGGCCAGCACGAAGCGCGCGCCTTCCAGTTCCATGCCCTCCACCGTCTCGTCTTGTTCAGCCACCGCGCTGATCTTTAGACCGCGTCCGGGTTGTTTCACGGCCTGATGGTGCCGCGAATTGACGGGCAGGGGCTCGGTCCCAACAATCTGCGCCAAATGTGAACCGGGCATCACGCGGACACGGTGCGCCGGCGCGGCTTTATCGGCGGTGCGATGCACATGCCCGTCCATATGCTGCTGCAGGGAACCGCCTTGCGCCACGTTCAGCAACTGCAGGCCGCGGCAGATCGCCAGCACTGGCATATCGCGCGCGATGGCCTGCGCCAGAAGATCGAGCTCCATCCGGTCGCGAGCGTCTTCCGAAGGCTCGGTGCGCGGATCGCGTTCTTCTCCATAGAGCGCGGGGTTCACGTCCGAGCCGCCGGTCAGCACCAGTGCGTCGATCTGGTCGATGGCGACGGGCTTTCTGGTAAAACTGATCACGGGCTCCAGACCCACCAGCCGCAGCGCGTCGGCATAGGGCGCGGCTTTGTCGGATTTACTGGCGGTCAGGCCCACGCGTCTTGACATAAGTTGCTATCCTGCATTCTAAACATGAGGATCGGCCAACCGGAAGCTCGCGCGGCGGTGACGGCTGAGCCCGTGCGCCCCGTACGCCAATACCGCTACCTGGACCTGCTGATCAATATCTTTGTAGTGGTGCTGTTGGTCTCGAACCTGATCGCGGCGAAGATCACGCAAGTCGGTCCGCTGGTCTTCAGCGCGGCGCAGATGTTGTTCCCCATCACCTACATCTTCGGCGACATCTTCACCGAAGTGTACGGCTACGGCGCCTCGCGCAAAGCTATCTGGATCGGCTTTCTGTCCTCCATTCTGCTGGCAATTCTCGGGCTGTTCGCCGTGTACCTGCCGCCGGCGCAGGCCTTCCACAACCAGGAAGCTTTTAAGACCATTTTCGGCATTGTCCCGCGCGTGATCGCGGCCAGTCTGATCGCCTATTTTGCCGGCGAGTTCGCCAACTCCTTCACCTTGGCGAAGCTGAAATTGCTGACGAACGGCAAGCACCTGTGGACGCGGACGGTAGGCTCGACCATCGTGGGGCAGGGCGTCGACACTGTGCTGGTGATGGTGCTGCTGTTCGCCGGTTCGCAGCCGCCGAGTTTGATCGTGCGCCTGATCCTCTCGGGCTACATGTTCAAAGTGGTGTACGAGGTGATCGCGACCCCGCTCACGTATGCCGTAGTGAATTTTCTGAAGCGCGCGGAGGGCGTCGACTACTACGACCGCCACACCAACTTCAGCCCGTTCCACGTGGGAAGCGGCCTATAATGGCTGGTACGTGCGCCCGTAGCTCAGTTGGATAGAGCGGCTGGCTTCGAACCAGTAGGCCGGGAGTTCGAGTCTCTCCGGGCGCACCACTCCTGAACTCGCATTCGTGAGAGAGTAGAACCCATGGCAGACGAAGACATTCACGCAGAACTCGCCCGGCTGAAAGCCGAAAACGAAGCGCTCAAAAAGAAGGGCAGCGGCCCGGTATCGATGAAGGTCAGCGAAAAGGGCGGCGTCTCGGTTTACGGGCTCGGTCGTTTCCCCGTCACGCTGTACCAGGAACAATGGCTGAAGCTGCTCGGAATGGCCAATGAGATCAAGACGTTCATCGAAGAGAATCGCGCGAAGCTGAAGGTCAAGGACTAGGCAGGGCGATTTATTTCGGGCCTTCGCTCGGGGGGAACCGCGACAATTGATGAGCAACCTTCGGGTTCAATAGCTCGGCACCTCAAGATCCAGCTCAGGGATCATGTGGAAGTGCTTTCGGTTTCTCGAAACCAGGGTGAGGCCCTCCTGAATCGCGGTTGCGGCGATCAGCGCATCAAAGGTTCCGAGGCCGTCCGTTCTCGCATATTGCTTGAGCAGCTCGTACGCCAAGCCTGTAATCTGCGCATTGAGCTCCGCATGCACCGGATAGGTGTTAATGAGGCTGTCAATGCCGTCAGCGTCGCGCTGGTTCCGAGCCCCAACTATGAGCTCATGTGCGGTAACGATTGAAATTGTAATGTCATCGAGAGAATCGACATAGCTCGCGGCGGCCGCGACCCTCCGCGAGACGTCGACCATGACATCCGTATCGATCAGGTAACGTGCCATGGCCGTCCGGGCTAGCCGCGCGGGTTATTGCGCAATGTGTTCACATAGCTCACGCCGTCGGCGATGTCGTCGCGATCGGCCCACATGCCATAGAAAGGAAGGTCCTTGATCGATCGTCGCCGGCGCGCAGGCTCGCTCTCTGTTGGCACGTACACTTCAACCAACGTGCCCTCCTTCATCGCCACATCTTCGAGGGGCCGAAAAACACCGTTCTCGTACTTCGCGGGGATTGTCATGGCGTTAATTGGGTATTGCCTGGGTGCGGCAAAACCCAATGTTGATCTACCCTCCGATCGTAGCATTTTGGTGGAATTTGTCGGTCTTCAGGTCTTCCGCGCCGGCGAACTGAATCGAAAATAGTGCCTCCCGCCCAAAACGTGGCCCGCTCGTGCATGATTTTCGGTTCGCTCCGCTGTAAACTCTCGGTTGGTTCCGCTCGTCCGGTTTTTGCCTGTAAAAAAGGCGTTTAGACCGTTAAATCGGTCCCATTGAGACTGGTTTTGCCAGATCTCGTCATAAACCGGCGAGCGGAGCCAGCACACCACGTCAGTGCCGCATGCCTGTCATGGCCACCGTCGTTGCCCCTCCCGCTGGCAACGGGTGGACGTGCATGGCGTGCGCCGACGCGCCCGGCGAGCTTTGCTGCGAACTGAAGAACAGGAAAAAATTGGAGCCCACCTCGACCGCTCTGCCGGCCGCTTCCACGTCGTCCATCACTTTGGAGGAGTTGATGCCGCTGCTTCCGTCAGCCATCGGCCAGTCGTTTTTGGACATCACCAGTACCGGCCGGACTTCCCACCAGATCGCTCCCGTATTCACGCTGGAATTATCGACCACGTGGCTATGATTCGGCGTGGGCACGAAGATCGGCGCTGTGGGCGCACCGGTCTTCCCCGTGGCGTGAAGCAGCACGGACAGATCCACTGAGGAAGCATGCATGGTGCATGTGCCGGGAACCGCGTTGTTCGGGTCGGGGCACTGTGTCGTGATAGCCGGGTTCACCGTCGTCTTCCAGGCTTCCGGAATAAAGCCGAACAGCGAGATCAGTGCATTACCCAGCGCCACACCGCAGAGTTCCGTGGGCCTCCCTCCACTCGGGCACGCCATGGCGTCGTTCGGGTTGGTGTCGTTGTCCACTGAGAACATCGGCACCAACACATAAAGATGGGCCGTGTGTTTGATGTCATGACCGGCCGGGTCCGCCGTGGGTTCGGTGATTACCTGGCAGATGGGCGTCTGCATTTCATTGGGATCGGATTGTGCCGCGATTCCATTGAAATCCAGGTCCAGCGTGGGCTGGTCGACACAGTCGAAATTCTGCAGGTACGTGAAAGTAACTAACCGGCCGTTGCCGAAGCCGTTAGTTTGGTTGGCAGCCAGCGGCGCTTGAGCTAACAAGGCGCCGCTTGCAGCGCAGAGCATACCCACGCAAGCCGCGAGGGTCAAAGTCGATTCGCGATTGAGTAACATACGTTTTCCTCTTTTTTTGGCGCAGCAATCCTCACCTACACACGCGGATGCTGCTTTTCTTGGAACTGATTCCGAGCTACTCTTTACCGGTCCGTCCGTTATGTCGAATTGACTCAGACCCGGCGGCTTGCTTGGTGGACGGCTTAGGGCCGAAAGTAAGGCTCACTAAGTACTGAATCAGATCACTCTTCTCGCCGGACGCAAGGCCAAGCGCAAGGCAAGTGTTGTAATGGTCCACTACGTCCGACAAAGCCGGGAATCGCCCGTCATGATAGAACCCGCCCTTCGTGTGTGTAAATAGGTCGCCTATCGGTGACGTTCGGTACCGGTGATCCGGCGCGCGGTTCGCCTGGAAGCCGTCGATGCAGATTTCATTGGGCAGGTGCAGGTTCCATCCAGGATCGCTCCAGAGCGGTTCGACGTGGCAGTTGTTGCATCTGGCCTTGCCGCTGAACAGCGCGTCGCCGCGGGCGGCCGCCGCCGCATCGAAGCTCCCGGCCGGAGGCTGGGGCGAAGGTATGGCCAGTTGATAGAACTGAAGAGCCTGCAGTTTCGACGTAACCTGGTCATCATCGGGATTTATATACTGCCCGTTCGGGAGGCGCAGATCTCCAAAATTGTGAGCTGCCGCAATGGGAAACTGCGAAGCGTCGTTCAACCTTGGATCCCAGAATCTGCCGGCGCCGTGCATCTCGAGGGTGGCGACAAACGCGTTCCAGTGGGGAACCGATCCCCAGCCGGTCCACGTGTGGAGATTCACGCCGCCCAGCCCGAATGCCGGCGGAATCAGCGTGGCGCCCGGGACGTTGGTGCCGGTGGTGACGCCGTCAGTCACTTGCTGCGGGTTGAAGGCTTTGCCGTCGAGCACCAATTCGGCGTCGAATTTCCCCGGTCCCCAGCTGTTGAGAACATCGCGCACCGCGGCCTGAGTTGTGGAAAGCAGGCTGGCAAACGCCGTCAAATCCGGCGCGAGAGCCACGATCGCGCCCACGTTAAGGTCACGGTTGGGCCAACCGTCCAGGCGATGTCCCACGCAGCCTGTACCGGGGTTGGGTTGTATGAGGCCGGCGCACAGCGCGGGCAGAGAATTGTCCACCGTCGAATGGCACAAGGCGCATTGAATCCCGACTGACTTCAGCCCGCCGCCGGAATCGAAAAATCCGGTGATGCCAACCACCGCATTCAGCTTCAAAAGCTGCACCGTGACTGCCGGATCGTTCAAATTGACCCTTCCTTGCTGGATCTGCTCGACCAGGTTGCGGGGCAGGGCATCCACGTCAACCTTCAGCCCTACGGTAAGGGCCGTTTTCGGACTTACTCCAGGACCGACGCCACCCAGCCCCGATCCCTCAATGGCTTGATGAAGTTTGAGCGTGTCGCCCCAAAACGCCTGGTCCCCGAAGGTATCGAAGCGGAAAATCTGGCGTCCTTGCGTGACTAATTGGAGTGCACTGTTGGCGGTTGGGTCTTGATTGATTGATTCACTCCGGCTGCCCGGAACCGCCAGACCGAGAAAAATAACCCCCAGCAGCAATGCTCCTGACACGATGCTGGGGCGAAAAGAGGCAGGTCGCTTCATTAGAAATGTCTCCCCGTGTACGCCCACGATCACTTGGATGGCAGTAAGTCGTGCTCCGCCGCCACCGAGCGAGTTAGGGCGCACCTATGGCGCCCTGACTCCACTATTCACCAGCGGCCTGAGAGGCCTGCTGTTTCTAAAACGTTCCCTGTTGT
>DOZZ01000119.1:26647-27232 GCA_003517725.1 Bryobacterales bacterium
GCCCAGCGGCTTCGGCCGAACAGACTCTAACTTCCGTGCAGGCCTGGCAGCCCGCTCTGGCTACTTCGGCTCCGCCAGCGCTTGCGCCGAGCAGTTGGCCGGTTTCAGCACGGGGTTGCAGCGCGCGATGCCGCCCCCGGGAAAATCAACCGAGTAGCCGGTCCACGAGGCCGCTTCCTTGAACGCATAATCGGTGCTCAGAATTTGCGCCCCGCTGGCCATCGCGGCTTCACGCTGCCGCGTGTCGTTGACGCGAGCCTGCCCGGTGGGTTCATCGGTGCGGCTGCGCACCAGATAGCCCTTTTTCACCAGCGACGGAATAACGGCCGTGTCGGGCAGCGGTTCATTCACCTCGATGAACGCGGCGTCCGGCGAACCCGGCGTGGAGTTGGTGAAGAGCACCCGCCCTTGCAGCGCCGGATGTCCCTGTCGGTAGAGCGGGCCGGCTGCTTTCTGGTCCATCAGAAAGATCACTTTGCCGCGCGCCGCATCGAGCGTGGGCCAACCGTCGGTCAGCACGGCCTCTTCGAGCGTGGCGTGGCGCCCACGCACATCGTCCGGCGTGATGAGTTCGTCTTTGCTGAA
>DOZZ01000293.1:0-404 GCA_003517725.1 Bryobacterales bacterium
GTGGGGGCATATGTGCTGATGGCGGCCAGGCTGGCCCCGCCGGGCGGGGCGGGCGAAGCTTTCACCTGCGGCCCCGCGGAGCCGCTGCGGGCCGGTGAAATTGTCGACCATCTGCGCCGGCTGATGGGCCGTGAGGACCTGGAGCCGGTGGTGCTCGATAAGGCGCGCGCCGAGATTCACGACCAGTATCTTTCGTCCGCCAAAGCCGAGCGCATGCTGGGATGGAAGGCGCTGTATTCGCTTGAAGACGGGTTGCGCCGCTGTATCGAGTGGTATCGGGATTATTTCAAGACGGCTTGAGGACGAACATGACGCGTGCCATTACTGTAGTGCTGATGACAGCCATGCTGGGTAGCGCCGCCGACCGCGTCAAGATTGCTAATGGAGTGCTCGAAGGCACCGGC
>DOZZ01000293.1:565-8613 GCA_003517725.1 Bryobacterales bacterium
GCGGTGCAGTTCAGCGCGAGTTGCATGCAGCGCCCGATCTTCGGCGACATGAACTTCCGGTCCAACGGCAAGAGCGAGGACTGCCTTTATTTGAACGTGTGGACGCCGGCCAAGTCGGCTAAGGAAAAGCTGCCCGTGATGGTTTACTTTTTCGGCGGCGGCTTTGTGGCGGGCGACGGCTCGGAGCCGCGCTATGACGGCGAGAGCATGGCCGCGAAAGGCATCGTGGCGGTCACGATGAATTACCGGCTGGGCCTGTTCGGATTTTTCGCGCATCCCGAGCTGACGCGCGAATCGCCACATCACGCTTCGGGCAACTACGGCTTGCTGGACCAGAACGCTGCCCTGCTGTGGGTACAACGCAACATCGCGGCGTTTGGCGGCGATCCGCGGCGCTTGACGATCGCGGGCGAATCGGCGGGCTCGTTTTCCGTCAGCGCGCAGATGGCGTCGCCCTTGTCGAAGGATTTGATTCACGGAGCCATCGGCGAGAGCGGATCGATGCTGTCGAGGAAGCCGACGACAACGCTGGCCGAGGGCGAGCAGGAAGGCGTCAAGCTGGCCGCCAGCCTGGGTGCTACCTCGCTCGCGGCGCTACGCGCGCTATCGACCGAGCGGTTGTATGAGGCCATGAACACGCCGCCGGGGCGGCTGCCGCTGCTTGTCGACGGTTATTTTTTACCGGAGTCTCCGGCCGCGATTTACGGCGCCGGCCGGCAGGCTCGCGTGCCGCTGCTGGTGGGATGGAATTCCGAGGAGATGAGCGGGCGGTCGCTGCTGGGGAAAGTCGAGCCCACGCCGGAGAATTACGAGAAGACGGTGCGCAAGCTTTATGGCGAGCATGCCGGCGAGATTTTGAAGCTCTACCCGGCGTCGAGTAGCGAGCAGGTGCTTGAGTCGTCCACGGCACTGGCGAGCGACCGGTTTCTGGGCTACAGCACGTGGAAATGGTTCGACCTGCATCGGAAAACATCGGGCCAGCCGGTATACCGATATTTCTATGCGCGGGCGAGGCCGCCGATGAACGCGTCGATGGGCGATGCCGTGCCGGGGCTGGCGGGTGGCGTCATCAAAGGTCCGCAAGCCAAGGCCAACGCCGTGCCGCCGGCGCGGGGCGCGGTGCATTCCGCGGAGATCGAGTATGCGCTGGGGAATCTGGCGACCAACAAGGTGTATGCGTGGACGCCGGACGACTACAAGATTTCGAAGCTGATGCAGGAGTACTTCGCGAACTTCATCAAGACCGGCGATCCGAATGGGCCGGACCTGCCGGCGTGGCCGGCGGTGAAGGCTAGCGGTCCGGTGCAGGTGATGCGGCTGGACGTGGCATCGCAAGCGGAGCCGGAGCAGCACGGGGAGCGGTATGCGTTCCTGGACGGGAATTGAACGCAGCTCGGCCTCGAATCGCTTTCCCAAAGCGTTGAAGTCTGTTCAACAGGCGTGGATGTCCTGAGAACTGCTCCGCGGGGGCGCCCCCGAAGACTTCCGACTCTCGACTCCCCCGTAGGAACCGGCTCCATTTTTCAGGCCGGACCATCCTAGGAACCATGTAGTTGCGACGGTGTGGCGGTTATCGATTAGCAGGCGCAATTTCTGCGGGGTGCTCTCATCCAGGATGATTTTCATGCCGCTCGCGAGGGTTCCGACGGAGGCTCCGCGCTCTTGGCGGCGAAGTCCAGCACCGCCCGCACCTGATCCCGCGTGACGTGGAAGTTCTCAAGCACTTCGTCGAGTGACGAGCTCTTTAGGTTTTCGAAGATTGCCGAGACGGGAACCCCGGGTGCCACGAAAGACCCAAGCCCCACTCACCTTTCCGGGCACGCTTTCAACGGCGGGGCACTGTGACCAATCCAGGCTTGGCATCTTTATATTCTCGCGCTATCCGAATGGATCGGCCGTCGAAGTTTTGAGAGGATCAAGTCAGATGCTCAGCGTTCAAATATTCGGCGTGAAGAACTCACCGGCGACCCGTGCGGCCGAACGCTTTTTCAAGGAGCGCCGCGTTGCGATACACATGGTGGACCTGAAGCAGAAGGCCATGTCGCCCGGCGAGATCAAGCGCTTTGTCGATCGCTTCGGCTGGGCCGCGCTGATTGACTCGGAAGGCCCAGCTTATGCCGACGCCGGGCTCAAATACTTGAAAGTGTCGGATGCCGAACTGCTGCAGCGCATCGAGCGCGAGCCTAAGCTGCTGCGCTTGCCGCTGGTGCGCGCGGGCAACGCGCTGAGCATTGGGCAAGACGAAGCGGCCTGGAAGTCGATGCTTACGCCTTCTCCCGCATCGCTTCCGCGACCTTTCGCCCGATGACCTCGGCAACACCTAAGACAATCAGTCATAAAGCCGGCTCAGCCTTGACGTGGAACCGGACGCCCTCTCGTCGCTGTAGAAAACTGACCACCTCGAAAAGATTGGCGGCGCGCGGATTGCCGCCAGGGCCGAACATCCGCATCAGGCTCTTCGAAGGAATACGCGTGGCCTCAGCCACCTCAATGAAGCCGACTGTAGCGTTGATGTAATCGCGAAGGATCGTTTTCGCAGTGACGATATCGCCGCTCAGCATGGATTCGATGCCTTCGCGCAGAAGTTCCTTACGGAACTTGGGGTCGCGCTCGACACGGGAGCGGACCGTCGTTTTGAAATCGCGAGTCAGGGCCATCACTTCTCTTTCCTTCGCTTGTAATCGCGCCAGTTGGCAGCCGCGGCGCTGATATCCTGCTGCTGACGTTTCTTAGTTCCGCCGCCAAGCAAAATAACGAGGCGCTCGCCCTCTTTGCCGAAGTACACGCGGTAGCCAGGACCGAAATCAATTTTGCATTCGAAGATGCCGTATCCTACACCTTTGACGTTTGAGAAGTTCCCCCCAGCCAGGCGGGTTACGGCGGTCGTCACCTTCGCGGCGGCCTGCGGATTTAACCGATTGAACCAACTCGCGAGCGGGCTGCCACCATCTGTATCGATATACTCCCGGACGTCAATCATTCATATGGTAACATATATGTTACCGGTGTCAAAAAGGTCGACGGTGCTGCCGCGCTATCCATGATGCGCGCCGGCAACGTGCTAAGCGCTTACGCCTTCTCCCGCATCGCCGCCGCGTCCCAGCGGCACACCCGCTTCTCGAAATAGCTGACGTTCGACAACAGCGCCGGGCCCGCGGCGCGGAAACCGAAGACCGGATCTTCCACCACCGGCTGGCGCGTGCGCACCGCGTGGATGAAGTTGCGGTGATGGTCCACGTGGTCGTTGTAACCCGGAGGCGGCAGATACTTGTCTTCGCTGACCGGGCGCATGCTGTCGGCGTTCATGTTCGGCTTGGGATATTTGGCGCGGTACTGCTGCATGTAGGCCTGCTGCTGCGCCTTCGAAAAGCTATCGATGGTGAAGCCGGGTTCGGCGGGGCGCGGCCGCTTAGTCACGGTCACGCCGTTGCCGATGGAGAGGACGCCGTCCGAGCCGATGAAACTGAAGCCATAGTTCTCGTTCGCGCCGTCTTCGAAATTCACGCGCAGCGACAGCGTGAAGGCCGGGTGGTGCTCGGTCTTGCCGTAGTCGTAGAGGCCCATCATCAGGTCCGGCACGTCGCGGCCGTCCTTCCAGAAATAGGTGCCGCCGGTCGAGTAGACGCGGTCCGGGCCGGTGGCGCCCAGGATGAAGTGCATGCCGCTGAACAAATGCACGAACAGATCGCCCGCGACGCCGGTGCCGTAGTCGCGGTAGTTGCGCCAGCGGAAGGCGCGGGTGGCGTCGAAGGGGCGCTTGGGCGCGCGGCCCAGAAAGCGGTCCCAGTCGACGGTGGCGGGCGAGGCGTCGGTCGGGATCGAATACTGCCAGGCGCCGATGGCTGAATTGCGGTCCCACCAGGCTTCGACCATGTTCAACTCGCCGATGGCGCCCTGCCGCAAAAGATCCTGAGCTTTTTTGTAGACGATGCTCGAAACGCGCTGGCTGCCCACCTGCAGGATGCGGTCCGACTTATGCCAGGCATCGATCAAAGGCTGGCCGTCGTCGAGGTGCTGGACCATGGGTTTTTCGAGATACACGTCCTTGCCGGCGGCCATGGCGTCGATGGCGATCTTCTGGTGCCAGTGGTCGGGCGTCGCGATGATCACGGCGTCCACGTCGGGTCGGGCCAGCACCTCGCGGTAATCGCGGGCCGTGAAGACATCCGCTCCGTGTTTTTCCTTGGCCCCGATCAGACGGCCCTCGTAGATGTCCGAGACGGCCACCAGCTTGACGCCGTCGGCCAGCAACGAGGATTGGGTATCGTTGCTGCCCTGAATGCCGATGCCGATGGTGGCGACGTTAACGTGATCGTTCGGGGAGATACGGCGAGGTTGTGCTGAGGTAGTCTGCGAGGCCAGGCCGGCCAGGGCCGAGGCCTGGAGGAAATGTCTGCGGGTAGTGGACATGCCTTCTATCCTAATCCCCAGCCGCGCGGGCCAAAACTTAGTTTTTACTTTTGCTGTCGCTGCTGGACGCGGGGGCCGCGGGCTTCGAATCCGAGTTCGATTTCGAATCGCTGGCACTCTTGGTGCTCGAAGAATCGCTCGAAGCGGAGCTGCCGCCATCGGACTTCGATTCTTTGCCGGATTCTTTACTGGGATTGCTCGAATTCGACTTCTTATAGTCGGTGATGTACCAGCCGGTGCCTTTGAACTGGAGCGCCGACGTGCTGATCAGGCGATGCACGGGGCCGCTGCCGCAGGCTTCGTGCACCGTCAACGGGTCGTCGGAAAAGCGCTGCAGCTTTTCAAAATTCTGTCCGCAGGAGTCGCAATGATACTCATACAAAGGCATGAAAGTTTTCGTATTACCTGTTTCGATCTTAGCAGCCGCCGTCTTTTGTTCTAACTTTTGCCCGCGCCCGACGTATAAGCAGACATGAAGCTTGCGGTTGGCATTACGGTTTTGGCGGCAGTCGCCGTGGTGGCTATGCCTCGGCTGCGCGGCGCCGGCTGCTTTCGTTTCTATTTTACTTCGATGGGCCAGGCCGATGCCAGCATGAACCCGGTACAACGGGCGCTTTTCAGTCTGCTGCTGTCCGAAGCGCGGCGCCCGGAAACGAAAAAGGGGCAGGAGCGCCGCGGCGTCCTGCCTCATAAACAAGCCTGAGATCGAATTAGCGTCTGCGGCGGACGGGCCGGCGTGCCGGGGTGCGGCGCTCCGGAGTCTGCGGCACGGGCCAGCCCTTCAGATCGGACTTTTCCACGACGAACGCCAGTTGATAGGGCTCTTTGGTATAGGACTGCGGCGATCCCTTGAAGGTTAGAGGAGTGCCCGGTTCGGCCTTGCCCTTGAGCGGCGTTTCAAACTTCAGCAGCGCGTCGCCGGTCTGGTTCTCGACCGCCACCAACAGTTCTTTCGGATTCACCTCGGGCGTGGCGGAGATCAGTTTGCCATTGAACTCGGTCGGAATGGCCGTGTCCTTCACCTGCGAGGTGAAGTAGGTGTCTCCGTTCTCGGCGGTGATGGCGGTGCGCAAGGTCTTGAATAGCGCGATATCGGGATGCAGCTTGTTGAGGGCCTCTTCGCTGCCCGCTTTTTCCTTTTCGATATCGACCACGCTCTTGATGGAGAAGCCAGCCGGCGGGAGCGCGGAAGCGGCGGCCTGGGTCATCAGTTCCGGCAGTCCGGTGGAGTCCCCGTGCCAGCCTTCGTAGGCTTTCTTTAGGTAGTCGCTGGCCTTCTTCTTCCCATCCGCCGACAGGGCGCCCGGACCGGTCACGGCCACGGCATGGGCGAAGGAGTACAGCGCTTCGGGAGTGCGCGCCAAGTTCTGCTGCCGCGCGATCACCGAGCCAAGGTAGTAGGAGATCTGGGCGTTGTCCGCATTGGAGGTCAGCACCTGCTTGAACTGGCTCTCGGCCTCGGTATAGTTCTTGTTCATCATGGCCACGTAACCCAGCGTGGTGTGCGCCTGCTGGTCGATGGCGCCCTTGGCCTTGGCCCAGTCGGCATCGCTCACCTGCGCCGGCTTGGCTTCGGGCGCGAAAGCCGTGGCTTCGTTATCGATCAGCGCCTGGGCGGCCTTTTGGGCCCCGGTCAACTGGTCCGGCGTGGGCGCGGCGACCGCCATCACCCCGGCGGCCAGCTGATTGTAAGCCTGCATCATGGCCAGCAGGCGCTCGGACTTGAAATCCGATTCGGGATACTTATCGGACCACTGCTTTAGAAGCGCCAGCTTCTTGGTCGGATCCGTTTCTTTCTGCGCTGCCGTCAGGATGTCGTATTCGCCCTGATCCTTCACTGCCTTGGGCTTGGCCGCGGATGCCGCGGGGGGTGGCGTTTGCGCCTGCATGGCCGGCGCCCATACGGATGCCGTAAGAGCCAACCCCAATACTGCTTTAGAGAATCGATCCAACACTCACCGCCTCCTACTTACTTTTCCTGTGGAATGAATCTTGAAATACTCGCGCCGACGTGGGTTTCGCTCAGCGCTGCCCCGTAGACACTTGCGGAGTATAGCCGAACCATGGCATCCCTGCAACTGAATGACGCTGCCGTGAATGACGCTGCCGGAGTTGCTCTGGTTCCCGTACCCATTATGCAGCCGCGAACGTGATCCGTGTGCTTTCGCTCTTTGGAGCAGGGGTTGGTTGCTATAATTCTAATCGATGGCGCAAGTGCGCATGACCGAAGCTGAAGTGGCTCGCGACCTGCATGCGGTCCTGGCTCAGGTCCAGCAGGGCGTCGAGGTGGTCATTGAACAGGACCATCAACCGGTCGCGGTCATTCGATCACCGCTTCCTCAAGGCCGGCTGCTGTCGGAGTGCATTGCGTTGGCACAAGCGCGCGGTTCCGAGGCGACGCTGGACGACGGCTTTATGCAGGACGTCGAAGAGGGCATCGCCCTCCACAGTGAGCCATGGAAGCCGCCCGTTTGGGAGTAGTTTTCGATTCGAGTGTTGTGATCGAAGCCGAGCGGCAGCACCGCACGGTCCCCCAATTTCTTTGGCAGATCAGGCGGAAGGTCGGCGAAATGGAAGCTGCGCTATGTTCGATCACCGTCGCCGAATTGGCGCATGGGATTTATCGCGCGAACTTTGCTGAGCGCCGGGAACGCCGGAGGGCGTTTCTGGATGACCTGAAAACAGCCCTGCCGGTCTACCCGATCACGGCAAAAACCGCCGAGCTGGTGGGCAGGCTTGGCGCCAATTTGATGGCTTCAGGCGTGGCGATCCCTTTCGCGGATTTGCTCATCGGAGCATGTGCGATTGAGAGAGGGTACGCGGTGGCCACCCTTAACCTTCGTCACTTTGAAAAAATTCCCGGTCTGGAACTGGTTTCTCTTTAAACTGCCGCTGCCCGCCTCCGGGTGGCTTGAGAGTTTCCCAATCGACACCGAACACGGCATCACTCGATGGTTTTTGAACCGTCTGTGCTAGAATCGCGCAGCCTTCATGCGTTGGGTCGACCTCGGGGTCATCATCATTTATTTGTTGGGGGTGACCTGGTTCGGCGCACGCTTCCGCCGCGGCCAGAACTCGCTCCAGGATTATTTTCTGGGCGGCCGGTCCGCGCCGTGGTGGGCCATCGGGCTATCGATTGTCTCGGCCGAGACCAGCACGCTGACCATTGTCGGCACGCCGGCGCTCTCCTTCGGCGGCGACTTCCGCTTCCTCCAGATCGTGTTCGGCTACCTGCTTGCCCGGCTGGTGATCTCGGCCATCCTGCTGCCCCAGTATTTTCGCGGGCACCTGTACACCGCGTACCAATTAATGGAGCGCCGCTTCGGCGTCAACATACGCCGCGTCACCGCCGTCATCTTCCTGGTCACACGCTCGCTGGCCGAAGGCGTGCGCGTGTTTGCGGTCTCCATCATCGTTTCGATAATTCTGGGCACCGGCGAGACCGCTTCGGTGATTCTGATCGTCGCGCTGACGCTGTTCTACACCTTTGAAGGCGGCATGACCGCGGTGATCTGGACCGATGTGGTCCAGATGGGCATGTATGTCGCGGGCGCGGGAGTCAGCCTGTTCGTGATTCTGGGCAAAGTGCATGGCGGCTGGGGCCACGTGGTGGACGTCGCCGGCGCCGCGCATAAATT
>DOZZ01000293.1:8803-13416 GCA_003517725.1 Bryobacterales bacterium
CCGCCAGCCACGGCACCGACCAGTTGATAGTCCAGCGCCTGCTGAGCGCCAAAAGTGAGGCCCAGAGCCGCGCGGCGCTGCTTTCCAGCTGGCTGGTGGTGTTCGTGCAGTTCACCCTGTTCCTGCTGATCGGCGTATTGCTGTTCGTCTACTACCAGGACCACGGGCTGGCCGCGCCGCGCCCGCTTGACCGCATTTATCCCAAGTTCGTGTGGGAGCAACTGCCGGTGGGCGTGGCGGGGCTGGTGATGGCCGCGATCCTGGCTGCCGCCATGGCCAACTTGTCGGCCGCGCTGAATGCGCTGGCCTCGACGACAGTCATCGATTTCGCCCGGCTCTTTGGTGTCACGATCGCGGGTTCCGATGTCCAGATGCGGCGCGCGCGCTGGGCGACGGTGGCGTGGGGCGGGGTATTGGTGGGCATTGGACTGGTGGCGGGCCACTGGGGCTCGGTGCTGGAATCCGGGCTCTCGATCGCTTCTGTTACCCTCGGCTTGTTGCTGGGCGTGTTCCTACTGGGCGTGCTGACCCGGCGCGTGGGCCAGACTTCCGCCATCGCCGGGGTCATCGTGGGCCTGGCGGCCATCCTCTATGTCACGCGGTTCACGCATATCGCGTTTACCTGGTGGGTGCTGATCGGGAGCGTCAGCACGTTTACCGCCGGCTATTTGACCTCACTTTTTCTCAGGAGAAATGCATGACCGAATTACGCCGCGTGCTGGGGTTGTCGGCGGCCGTCGCCATTGTGATCGGCACCGTGATCGGCAGCGGCTTGTTCCGGGTGCCCCAGACCATGGTCCAAAACGTGGGCAGCGTGGGCTGGGTGTTTATGGTCTGGGTGGCGGGCGGCATCCTATCGCTGGCGGGCGCGCTGGCCTATGCCGAACTGGCGGCGGCCATGCCGGGGGCCGGCGGCGAATACGTCTATTTGACCGAAGCTTATGGGCCGATGTGGGGCTTCTTCTATGGATGGACCCAGATGTGGGTGGCTAAAGCGGGTTCCATCGCGACCCTGGCCACGGCGTTTTTCGAATATGCCGCGACGTTCCGCCCCGAATTCGAGCAGGTATTTTTCCGCGTTCCGCATCTGGGCGAGCACGGCATGCCGCTCGAGATCCGCTATGGACAAATCTTCGCCATGGCGGTAATTGTGGCCCTTGCCGTGCTGAATTATTTCGGCGTGAAAATCGGCGGCAACGTGCAGGTGGTGCTGACCGGGCTGAAGATGCTATTGATTGTTTTGATTATTTTCGCGGGCCTGATGCACGCGGCTGGAGCGGCCGTGGCGTCCACTGCGCCGTATGTGGCGTTCACCGTTTCGGGCTTTTTCGCCGCGCTGGTGGGCGTTCTGTGGGCCTATGACGGCTGGAATAACGTCAGCATGGTGGCTTCGGAGATCCGCCAGCCGGCGCGCAATCTGCCGATTGCCCTGATTGGCGGTACGCTGGCCGTGATGGTCCTGTATTTGTTGGCGAACTGGGCCTATTTCGCGGTGCTCACGCCGGCCGAGGTGGCCGGCAGCAAGCGCGTGGCCGCCACCATGATGGACCATATTTTCGGAACACCCGGGGCCAAAGCCGTCTCGGCCGCGATCATGGTGTCGATTTTCGCCGCGCTCAACGGCTCCATCCTGTCGGGCTCGCGCGTGCCGTACGCCATGGCCCGCGATGGTTATTTCTTCCGCTCATTTTCGAAGGTCCATCCGGCATTTGCGACACCTGGTATTTCTATTTTGGGCCTCAGCGCCTGGTCCGCGCTGCTGGTGCTGTCGGGACGATATGACCAGCTCTTTAATTACGTGATTTTTGCCAGCTGGCTGCTGTATGGAATGACTGCCGCCGCGGTAGTGGTACTGCGCCATACCCGGCCGGATTTGCCGCGGCCTTACCGCACGCTGGGTTATCCGGTAGTTCCGGTTCTATTCGTTTTGGCGGCTTTGGTTTTGGAAGGTTTCACACTGAAAAATAACCCGAGGGAGGCCATTTTAGGGTTGGTGATCATAGCCGCCGGACTGCCTTTTTTCTTCTACTGGCGGGGGCGGCGGACGGCGCGTTCCTGAATCCCCAAGAAAACTCAGACTTTAGGTCAATTTTTGCGAATACCGGGGACCCGAAAAAAAAATTGTTCTGAATTCAGAACAAATGTCTTGCTATTGCCAATAAATTGCGATAAAAATTCAGTCATGGGGGTTGCGGCAGAAAGCCGTAGCGTTCTGAACCCGGAACGTAAGGCTCCCAGGACGAGGTAGAACGATGGAGGGACGTATGGATGTGGTGAAGATCCTCAGCGAACTGCGGGAGGAGCGCCAGCAACTCGAAGAAGCCATCCTGAGCCTGGAGCGGTTGGCACGCGGCCGCGGCCGGCGGCGCGGTCGTCCACCGGCATGGATGGCGGTGGCGACGAAGAAGCGGGGACGCCCGGTGGGTAGCAAGAACCGCACCCGCGAGGCTGCGCCGCGGACCATGGCGGCCGCTTAGGGGCCGCCTGCCATTTCTTAGGCGCTGGAGCGTCTTTTAGTGGTAAATAAGGTAGTTTTGGCGGACACGCGCAAACTGATCGACGGCAGTTTGCTCGGCGGCCAATAATTCCTGTGTGGTTTGGCCTCGCTCCAGGCCGTGGATCAGCGACGGACTGCCGATCAGATTCTGATTGGCATGCAGCGCAATTCTGCCCGGATACAATTTCTGCAGCGCAACCAGTAGTGCTACCCCCAGGCGGCCCGCGTCAAAGACATCGCGGTTGGTAACGACGAATGCGACGCCGCCCAGCTTCTTCCCTCCCAACTTCGCACCGGGCTCCGGCTGAAAGGCTTCCGGGTACGCCCGGACGCCCGGAATGGCCTGCGAATTCAACAGATCGGCCAGCAGCATGCCATCGATAAACTCGGCGCCAATATGCTCGAAGGGGCGATCGGTGCCGCGTCCTACCGAAAGATTGGGCGAATATTCGGCGAGCGCCAGCGCCGGGTAGAGCGTGGCCGCGTTGAGGCTCCGCAGATTGGGCGAGGGGTTGATCCAGGGCAGCCCGGTCGCGTCGAACCACTGGCTCCGGCGCCAGCCGGTGTTCTCGATGACGGTGAGGTTCGCGCCGATATGATTTTCGCCGTTGAACATGCGCGCCAGCTCGCCGGCCGTCATGCCGTGCCGCACGGGCATGGGGAAATAGCCCACGAACGAGCGCAGCGAGGGATCAAGCACGGGACCTTCGACATGCAGCCCGGTGAGGGGATTAGGGCGGTCGAGGAGCATGAACGGGACTTTGTCTTTGGCGCACTCCTCCATGGCGTAGGCCATGGTCGTCATATAGGTATAGAAACGGGCGCCGACGTCGGCGATGTCGAACACCACCACGTCCAGGCCCTGAAACTGGTGCGGCGCGGGGCGGTTGTTGCCGCTAAACAGGCTGATCACCGGCAGGCCACTGCCCGCGTCTTTGGAGTTGCCGATGTTGGGATGGTCCTCTTTGCCGGCGATGCCGTGTTCGGGCGAATAGAGCCCGGCGATCTTCACGCCGGCCGCCAGCATCTGGTCGACGTTGCGGCGTCCCTGGCGATCCACGCCGGTGTGGTTGGTGATCAATCCGACGCGTTTGTTGAGCAGCGGGCGGAAGCCCTGGTCTTCGAGCGCATCGAGACCGCTCCAAACGGCGGGCTGGAGGCCGGTGGTCTCGTAGCCGACGGCGGCTGCGATGACCGTGGCAACGCTCTTGCGGACCGTGGTGATCGGCTTCTTCACGACCGGGTGGACGGAGTTGGTCAGCAGCACCACGTAAGTTTGAGAAGCCGGATCGATCCACAGCGACGTACCGGTGTAGCCGGTGTGCCCGTAGGATGTGCCGATAGGAAACAGCTCGCCGCGATTGCCGGAGAATGGCGAGTCGATATCCCACCCGAAACCGCGCAGCACGGGCTGGCCGCCGGGACTTTCAGGAGACGTGAACTTATCCACCGTCAGCGGACTGAACAGGCGCTGGCCCTGGTACTCGCCGCGGTTCAGCAGCATTTGACAGAAGCGGGCGAGGTCGTCGCCGGTGGAATAAAGACCGGCGTCACCGGCCACGCCGCCCATGTAGCGCGCGGTGGGGTCATGCACCACGCCGCGCAGAATTTCGCCGGTCTTGAGCCTTTCGGTGGGCGCGATGCGCGGGAGCAGGAAAGCGGGCGGCAGAAAAGTGGTGTCGTGCATGCCCAGCGGCTCGAAGAGCACGCGTTTGGCGTAATCCTGAAGCATTTGCCCGCCGACGCGGTGCACGATCTCTCCGACCAGCAGGAAATTGATATCGCTATAGACGAACTTTTTGCCGGGCGGACCGGCGGGCGGGTCCTTCAAAGCGAGCGCGATGCCGGTGTCGTAGCCGCTCCATGGGGGCTCGAGTTCCAAGTCGGGCCGCAGTCCGGAAAAGTGCGTCATTAAATTTGCCACGGTGATGTCGCTGTGGCCGCCCTGAAATTCCGGCAGATACTCGGTGACGCGATCGCTCATGCGCACCTTGCCGGTTTCGAAGAGCTTCATCATGGCACTGGTGGTGGCGATGACTTTGGTGAGGGACGCGCAGTCGAAGATGGTGTCGAGCGTCATGGGCTCGCGCGCGGGCTCGATGGCGCGGAAGCCGTA
>DOZZ01000293.1:13550-16091 GCA_003517725.1 Bryobacterales bacterium
GGCATCCTGAATCACGGCATCGGCATCGGAGAATTGCGGCAGGGTCTGGGTGCAGGCGGCCGCCGACAACAGCATCGCCAGCGCGGCGAGACGTAGGAGCGTCATGGTATGAACAGCATCTTAACGCGCGACAAGAGGGCGGCACTCCAAGGAGTCGGGAAAGTGGCGATGCATTTCCCTTCCATCTGCTTAACCGCGACCGTTTTAATGTTTTCTGTTTATTTATTCGCTTGACACCGCGCTAATAGAGGAATAGTTTGCAATACTTCCGGCCTATGCAAGGACAGCAACAACAATCCCATCGTTGCGCCCTGGACGTCGCCACACCATCAGCATTACCGCGGAACTGCCGCGGATGTGGCGGGAACCGGTTCGTCGCAGTGTACAAATGCTGTCAACGTCGCTCGGTTCATTACGGCCTGCACCGACAACGGGGCCTACGCGGCGTACTCGTTCAACGAAGGCAACCATGCGCACTGCGGTTTCAGTCAGGCAACATGGCCCCATTAGACGTAAAGCGGACGCCCGGCGCAGCTCTCTTTGGCCTATTCTGTTTGGCAGCAGCGTCGTCAGCGTTGTCCCAAGGGAGCGCGCCGCCGGGCGTACCAGTGTGGGAATCGGGCCGGCCTATGCCGAACGGAGGCCCGGTCTATCTATCGGGCGATCGGCACGAAATTATCGTATCGCTGGACGAGGCGGGCAAGCCGGCCAAGATTGTCCGTGTACCTCTTTGGAATAACATCGCTCCTAAGTTAGCCGAATCGCTGGAACACTCTACGGAAGGGATGATCCGCTATACATTTCGATTGAGCAACGGCGCTCGCGCGAAGGACAACATTGGCACGTGGGCGCTTCTTATACCTGCTGCGCCGATCCCGGTTCAAAGCCTCACCGGGCCTCCTCCGCCTAGCAAGGCCTGGCGAGGCGCGTCGAGCGGGACGACCGTGACCGTGGATCAGGCGGCGCTCGGCCACACCGAAAAAGGCCGTTATCTCCGCTGGTTTCCTCAGAATGAATCGGGCGTGATCGCGCCGGGCGAAACGCTGGACGGTTTTGGAGTCGAATCCTCGTTGCTTCCGGGTTTCACAACCGCTTGGTTCGCTTCGGGCAAATTGGTCGAATTTGATCAGTCATGGCCAGAGGCCATCTTCAGGAAACTTGAGAAATTCGAGGACAAAAAATGGCGAGAAGTCTACCTTGCTTCGATTGGACCGATGTTTACCGCCGCCGACTCCACCTGGTTAATCGCGCAAAACTATCTTGCGGGTGTGCAGGACTGGATCGAATCGGGCCGCCTGCGGGCTGCCTCGCCATTCGTATCCCAGAGTATTTCGGCGCTGAACCAGTTGTCTGAATCAAAGACAGGGGATCGAAACATTCAGGCACGGCCTAGTACTGGAGATGAGAAGCTGATCGCTCGTGCGATGCAGTTGAGTCTCGGTGTCCATTCGGGGCCGGAGTGAAGTAGCGCCAAGTTCGTTAGTCTCGTGGTCTCTCTTCGGTTTCAACCCTAAACTTTGCCCGCTGGTTTCATTCGGGAGTTTCATATTCGGTCCGGGTTGATGACATGGTTTGCTATAGCCCGAGAACCAGCAGCAGAAAACTCACGACGCCTCCCGCCAGCGCAACGCCACCCCACAGCCGAAAGCGCTTGAGCTTCCACCACAGGTAAATGCCGGTCGCGATCCAAAGCAGGCTGCTGACGATCAGCAAATCGATCATCGTGCCCCACAGAATTTCCAGGAAGAAGGGGTACTCGAAACCCGCTCGAAAGTGAGCCGCCGTCAGCAGCTGATCCAGATGCGGCTGCTGATCTTCGCGCACGATGCGGCCTTCGCGCGGATAGTACGTGAGGCGAATGTTGCCTGAAAGTTTGGCGCGGAGAATTGTCAGATTGCCGTCTTCATCGAAGTCCGCGCGATAACGTCCGCTCAGGCCCTGGTCCCGCAGAACCTTTTCCGCGAGCGCGTCTTCGTCATCGGAATCGGACGAGGCGGGCAAACGGTAGGGGCGGTCGAAGGTCCGGGTCCATTTAGCGGCGTTGCCTGGATGTTGAAACCACTGTGCATGATTCAGAATGAAGCCGCTGGCGGCATACAGCAGAAACCAGGGAGCCAGTACCAGCCCGAGATATAGGTGCGTGCGGCGGTTTAGCTTGTCAAAGGTCATGGTTCACGCAAACCGCAGGAAAAGGCCGAATAGGACAACGCCGAAGAGCACAAAAAAGGTTCCCCATCGGCGCGTAACTTTCAATTCCCACCACATCCAAAAACCTGTGATCACCAGCAGAAAAGTTGCGACCACGGTGAGGTCCACGGTGAACGCCCAGAGCTTAACTCGCGTGAGCTTGTTGGCATAGCTGACCTGCGAATGGAGCGTGGTCAGAAGCTGGGCGGTCCGGAAGGCCTGGCGCTCGACGATCAGCTTGCCTTGGCCCGGAATGAATGTGATGCGCCTGGGCGCGACTGGATCGCGGCGGTTGATGACGATGCTGTCCTGTTTCTGTTGGATGCCGAAGCTTCCGTTCAGGTGCAGGTCGTC
>DOZZ01000293.1:16280-16760 GCA_003517725.1 Bryobacterales bacterium
CGCTCCGGTTGGAAGCGCTCCATACGTCCGCCGTAGTGCTGGTTGATGAGGTCCCAGTGGTTGAACACGACGGTGCTGAGAGCGTACATGGTGAGCCACGGAGTGAGGAAGAGGCCGAGGTACATGTGGCAGCGGCGCAGCAGCACGGAGAAGCGCATCGCCCGCCGCGCATCGGGTAATGAGGTTTGGATTTCCAGCTGTTGAACGCTCATGCGTTATACCGGGGAACGTCATGGCCATTGTACAGTGCGCACCGCATATAGTGAACAGGTGCAAAGCACCACGCGCGTTCTGATCGTCCGGCACGCCGAGAGCACGTTCAACGCGGAAAAAAGATACCAGGGGCGCGAAGACTCGGCCGTGTTGACGGCCAAAGGGCTCGAAGCGGCCGCCGCGGTGGGACGGCGTCTTGCGGGTGAACCGATCGGAGTCATCGTGACCAGTCCGCTGCGGCGCGCGCGGCAAACGGCCGAGTTGATG
>DOZZ01000118.1:0-5728 GCA_003517725.1 Bryobacterales bacterium
AGCGAAGGCAACATCACCATGCTGCCTTATGAAGTGCCTTTATTGAAGGCCCTGGACACCAAACCGTTGCCCCGCGCATTCGATTTTCGAGCCGCCGGGCTGCTCTTTGGCCCGGCCCCCGGCGGTACACGATGTGAACTGGTCGTAGAAGTTCCGTTGAAGATCCTGACTTTCACCGCCGACAAGGCCGCCAACTCCTCCCATGCCCGTTTATCGCTGATCACCCTGGTTAAGGACAAAACCGGCACGGTGGTGCAGCGCTTGAGCAAAGATCAGCCGGTGCAGGTGCCGGCCGAGAAGCTGGCCGGTTTGCAGGCCGGCACCTTCACCTACCTGGAACATTTCGTACTGCCCGCCGGGCGCTACACTCTCGAAACCGCGGTGTCCGATACCGAAGGCAATCGCGTCAGCACCCGCAAATCGGTGCTGCTGGTTCCAGTCGTCCCGGGCGGAGTCAGCGTCAGCACGGTGGCGCTGGTGCGCCGTTTCGAGCCGGACCAGACGCAAGTCGACGCGCAGAATCCTTTTGCCTACCGCAACGGCATCATCACTCCGACGCTCAACGACGTGCTGCCCGGGGGCAAGGACTCGACCGTTTCCATTTTTCTGGTGGTCTTTCCAGATCCCAAATTGCCAGAACCGCCGAAGCTCGCTATCCAATACGTGAAGGAAGGCAAGGTGGTCGGCAGGCTGGAGCCAGACCTGCCGGCCCCCGACAGCAGCGGCAAAATTGCTTACGTGGCCTCCGCCTCAGCCGCATCGATGCCGCCCGGCGACTACGAAATCGAAGCCATCGTGAAGCAAGGCGGCAGCACCGCGGTGGAGAAAACCGGCTTCACAATTCAATAAGGCTGGCCTCCCGGCTCTCCCGATACTCCTCCAGGCCGGGCGCGGCTGGCAAGCAGGGAAGCACTCACTCCCGAGGGGGCCAAATCACAAGATCGAGGCCGGCAGCATCGGCAAAGGCCCGGAAATCCCGGTCTCGCGTAAGCAGAGGGATGCCGCGATCAATACAACTCTGGGCGATTAGTGCATCGCCTAGGCGCGCCTTGCGGCGCTTCGCCAGCACCTTCGCTCGGAGCTCCCCCGCCCGTTGCCAATAACCCGGACTAACCTCGATGAGCGGTAGTTCCGAGAGCGTTTCTGAAACCGCTGAAGAAAGCGCCGGGTCGCTCAAAATTTCCGTGAGCACCACCGGTACCATCACCACCTGCCGGTCCTGCAGCGCTCTGTCGAGCAATTCCGCGTCTTGGCCGCGATCGCCTCCTAGGAAAGCGATCCAGGTGCTGGTGTCGACCGCGATCATCTGTCGGTCTTCAACTCGGCCAGCGTACGCGTGAAGCGAACCTTGCCCCGAAGTTGGCGCAGCGTTGCGTAGGCCTGCGACGCCGCCACCAGTTGCAGGCCGGCACGAACAGTTTGGGTAATGCCGTCACCGCTGGCTCGCTGTGCCTTATCGAGCAGTTCCGCCGGCACTTCCACGGTGATCTTGCGCACTGCCTCCATGCTGTCTCAACATACCATACTCAACACCAGTCTTGAATATGGCCTCGCCACGTCGCGGCAGGGCCAAGAGTGCGCCACGAGTTTTCCGGGTGGGCCGCAAGCCTTGCAGACCAGCCGCTTCTACGCGAAAGCTTTCTGAATAACTTCGCCGGTCACAATGGTCGGCCGCTCCGACCTGCCATTGTGCAGAAACGTGACGTTCACGTGATTCAGCCCCAGCGCGTGCAGGATGGTGGCGTGGATATCGGTCACGTGGGTTCGTTCGTCGACGCCGCGCAGGCCGATCTCGTCGGTGGCGCCGATGGTCTGGCCCGGCTTGATGCCGCCGCCCGCCATCCACATGCTGAAGCCCCAGGGGTTGTGGTCGCGCCCGTCGCCGCGTTCGTTGAACGGCGTGCGGCCGAACTCTCCGCCCCATACCACCAGGGTGTCTTCCAGCAGCCCGCGTGCTTTCAGATCGGTCAGCAGCCCCGCGATGGGCTTGTCGGACGCGCGACACATCTTCGAGTGGTTGCCTTCGATGTTGGTGTGCGCGTCCCAGCCGCTGCCGCTGCCGCAGTATAGTTCGATGAAGCGCACGCCGCGCTCCACCAGGCGGCGGGCGAGCAAACAATTCGTGCCGAAGCGCGAGGTGGCCTCCTCGTCGATGCCGTACAGGCTCTTGGTGGCGGCGGTTTCCTGCGTCAGATCCACCGCTTCGGGGCCCGCCGCCTGCATGCGATATGCCAGTTCGTAAGCGTTGACGCGCGCCTCGAGTTCGGTGTCCTCGGGCTTGTCGGAGTCGAAGTGCTGGTTCAGGGTCTTCAACAAATCCAGGCGTCCGCGCTGCTGTTGCTTGCCGATGGTCTCGGGCGGCTGCAGGTCCAGAATCGGCGCGCCGCTGTTGCGGAACTGCGTGCCCTGGTAGGTGGCGGGCAGAAATCCCGAGCTCCAGTTCTTGGGGCCGCCGACCACTTCGCCGGCATCCGTCAGCACCACGAAGCTGGGCAGGTTCTGGTTGGCCGAACCCAGCCCGTACATGACCCACGAGCCCAGCGCCGGGCGGCCCGCCAGAATCGAGCAGGTGTTCATCTGGCACACCGAACCCACGTGGTTCAGGCCATCGGCCCAGCAGGCGCGGAAGACCGTCATGTCATCGGCATGCCGCGCCATTTCGGGCAGCCAGTCGGACATCCAGATGCCGCTCTGTCCGTGTTGCTTCCAGGTGCGCTTCGAGGGCATCAGCGTGTTGCTGGAAGTGCCCATGGCCGTCACCACTTTGCCGAACGACGCGGGCATTGGCTGGCCCGCCAGTTCCGCCAATTTGGGTTTGGGGTCGAACAGGTCGAGGTGGCTGGGGCCGCCTTCAATAAAGAGCCAGATGATGGACTTCGCCGTGGGCTTGAAGTGCGGCTTGCGGGGCGCCAGCGGATCCGGTGGCGGGGCGGCCGCGGCTTTCGGCAGCAAGAAGCCATCGCGGTCCAGCAGCGAAGCCAGCGCGAAGGCGCCAATGCCGCTGCCGGCGTTGCGCAGGAAGTCTCGTCTCGAACGGGCCAGGCGTTTGTGCGACATATTTAGTTGCGGTACACGAACTCGTTCGAATTCAGCAGCATCTGGCACACGTCCACCAGCGCCGCTGCCTGCGCCGGGTCATAGCCTTCGGGCATAAAGCGCGGCAGCGCCAGTTTCTCGCCGGCGCGCCCAGCAATCACCTGCTTCTGCTTGGCTAGAAACGTCAGAATTGAATCTTTTTCAAAGCCGTCCGGACGGCGTCCAAAAGCCAGGCGGTAGGCGCGCTCGATTTGCGCCCGCGGGTCGGCGCCGGCCTGTTGCAGCACGCGGCCGGCAAACGCCTGCGCCCATTCCAGGCTAACTTTACTGTTCAGCAGGCTCATGGCTTGGGGCGCCGTGATGGTCTGGTTGCGACGTCCACAGGATTCGTGGGTGTCCGGCATGTCGAAGGCTTCGAGCATGGGATAGCGCGCGTTGCGCCGTACGAAAATGTAGACGCTGCGGCGGTTCTGCTCCTCGGCCGCCGAAGTGGCCCAACCGCCGCGCGGCTTCTCGGCGCCCGCCGGCAGTTCCGGAAAGACGCTGGGGCCGCCCAGCTTTTCATTCAGCAAACCTGACACCATCAAGGCCGCGTCGCGGATGCTTTCGCCTTCCAGCCGCTCGCGGGGGAAGCGCCACAGCAGTTGATCGCGCGGATCTTCCTTGGCGGCTTCGGCGCTAAACGTGGACGCCTCCCGGTAGGTGTTCGACATGACCATCAGCTTCTGCATGCGCTTGATGTCCCAGCCGCCGCGCACGAATTCGGAGGCCAGCCAGTCGAGCAGCTCGGGATGCGAGGGACGGCCGCCCATCAGCCCGAAATCGCTGGGCGCCGGGGCGATGCCCTGCCCAAAATGATAATTCCAGAGGCGATTGACCATCACGCGCGCGGTGAGCGGGTTCTCCGGACTGGCAAGCCAGTTGGCGAGCGCCGTGCGGCGGCCGGTGGAGTTGGGCAGCGCCACAATTTTGGGCGTGCTGGCATCGACGATCGAGAGAAATCCGGGCTGCACCTGTTCTTGCGGCGCATCCCACGCACCCACGGCCAGGCGATAGGTCGCCGGCGCTTGCGCGCTCAGATCCCGCATGCCGATGCCCACCGGCGCTTCGCCTGGATCGAGACTCGCGAACGGCTTCAATTCCGCCAGCAGCGCGCGGTACTTCGCGGCATCCTCGCCTTTCAGCGCGTGCGCCGCCTGATCGTCGTCGATCTCCAGATACGGCTTGGCCTTGGCGTACATCTGCCATTCGAACGCGGTGCGCTCGGCCGCGGGCTTCGTGATGGCGGCTTGTATTTCGGCCGGGTACTTATCGAAAAACTCCTTGACGATGCGCTTCTTCTGCGGCTCCAGGAGCGCGTTAATCTGCGCGCGAATAGGCGCGGTTTTCTCTTCCCACACGGCTTTCCTGGCCCGGTACTGCTGCCGTTCCGCGGGCGTGTCCATCGGGATGTCGTCATCCGCCGCGGTGTTGGCGAAGAACGCCTGCAGACGGTAATAGTCGGTGTGCAGGATGGGGTCGAACTTATGCGTGTGGCAGCGCGCGCAACCATAAGTCATGGCCAGGAACGTGGAGCCCACGGTGTCGGTGATGTCGTTCAGAATCTCTTGCCGCCGCTGTTGCAGCACGCGCGCATTGCTCTCGTCTGGATAGTGGCGGTTGAAGGCGGTGGCGACGCGAGCCCATGGGTCGCCTGGCCACAGCTCATCGCCGGCGATCTGTTCTTTCACAAAACGGTCGTAGGGCTTGTTCTGGTTGAACGCCTGGATCACATAGTCGCGATAGCGCCAGGCGTTGGGACGCGTCTCATCGCTCTTGAAGCCTTCGCTCTCGGCATAGCGAGCCAAGTCGAGCCAGTGCCGGGCCCAGCGCTCGCCGTAGCGCGGCGACGCCAGGAGGCGGTCAACAACTTTTTCGTAAGCTTGGGGCGAGCGGTCGGCCACAAAAGCGTCCACCTCTTCGGGCGTGGGGGGCAGGCCGATGAGGTCGAACGACACGCGGCGCAGCAGCGTGACGCGATCGGCCGGAGCCGCCGGCGGGACATGCCGGGCCTCCAGCTTCGACAAAATAAAGGCGTCGATCGGGTTGGCGACCCACTCGGCATTTTTCACGGCGGGCACCGGCGCGCGGCGCACCGGCTGAAACGCCCAGTAGCGGCGCTGCGCGGGCGTGAAGGAAGTTACGGCGGCCGTGTCGGCCACGGCCAGGCCGGCCAGCGATACCGCCAACAAGCCTAAAGGACGCCAGATCATTGTGTCGGCTCTGGGAGCATGATATACCAATCGGAACCGGCCTACGTGGAACTGAACGCATGAATATCTCGAGGCGGGCCGCGTTGGGCGCCCTGGCCGCTTGCAAGCTATACCCGTCCACGCGCGCGCCTTGGATCTCCAATGTGACGCCTCCGGGCGCCGTGAACAACCCCTACGGGCTGCGGACCGGCCCCGACGGAGCGCTTTATGTTTGCGAGATCGGCAATCACCGCATTAGCAAAATAGACCTCAGCACGGGCCGGCTGGACACCGTGATTGACGGCCAGAAGGAGCCCTATGATCTTCGGTTCGATGCGCGGGGCAACCTGTTCTTCGTGGACATGCCGGCGCATCAGGTACGCAGGATCGACCGTCGCAGCGGCACGCTGACGCTGGTGGCCGGCACCGGCGAACCCGGCTTCAGCGGAGATGGCGGACCC
>DOZZ01000118.1:5761-6351 GCA_003517725.1 Bryobacterales bacterium
CAGCGGCATCATCGACACCTTCGCGGGCACTGGCGAGCGCGGCCCGACCCCCGACGGCGCCCCGCGGCAGGGCACGCCGTTGCACGGGCCGCGCGCCATCGACCGCGGCGCGGATGGCAGCCTCTATATCGTGCTGCGCGAGGGCAACGCGGTGTTCCGCTTGGGGCGCGACGACCATTTCCAGCACTTTGCCGGAACCGGTGAAAAGGGCTATGCGGGCGATGGGGGCGACGCCCGCCGCGCGCGCCTGTCGGGTCCCAAGGGGATCTCCTGCGCCCCGGACGGCTCCGTCTATATCGCGGATACGGAGAGCCATACCATCCGCCGCATTGGCACGGACCGCGTCATCTCGACCGTCGCGGGCACCGGGGAACGTGGCGAGGGGCCCACCGGCAACCCGCTGCAATGCAAACTTTCGCGCCCTCACGGTATTTTTGTCGACGCGCGTGGGACCATTCTCATCGGAGATAGTGAAGCCAATAGAATTCGTGCAATTGAGAGATTCAAGGCATAATGGGTACTGAGTCCCTGGGCTTTAGGGTGTATTGCAGAAGTAATTCGTAAAACAGCAGCATGTACATTGTCATCGC
>DOZZ01000050.1 GCA_003517725.1 Bryobacterales bacterium
TAAGAGACAGAGACTATAGACGGTGCCACCGAGAAGCGCCGCAAGGCCCAAAGCCTGGGGCCAAATGGCCCGGAGCGACGCGGTGAGGCCCTGGCCATAATCGAAGACGAGTGGTGACGGCCACAGTCCCAACCGCAGATAGTGGACCACTGCTTCGCATTGGCTGCATACGTAAGGCCACCATTCAACGCCGTGGGAGAAACCTGCCGAGCCGCCTCGCGTCGCACCCATGGTCGCAAGCAGATAAGCCAGTCCCGTCCACGTTGCGGACAATCCCAAATAGAACGTCCGCCTCGCCGTCCATGCTTTGCGAAATCCGCCCGCCACAAAGGTTCTATCGTAGAGAAAAACGAGCACGGGCGCTGTCACCATAGTTTCCTTACAGCCCATTCCGACAAAGCACGAAAGGATGGAAGCACCGGCCCAAAAGGTTTTTATGCCGTGCGTTTCAACGCCGCGGATGAAACAAAAAAGCGTCAGGAGATAAAACAGTGCGGCGAGCGATTCGGCCCGTTGAGAAAGGTAGGTGACCGACTCCGTCTGAAGGGGATGGACCGTAAGCGGTCTCCGGAGCACAGTCTAGCGGAGCGCGCCAGCGGCGTGTAGACTGGGCGGATGGACGAAAGCAAAATGCTGGTGAAGGTGGGCGCGGGACGACGACACACGGGGGCCGCGGAGCGGGTGCGGATTTTAGCTCGATGGGCGACAAGTGGTGCGAGCGCGAAAGAGTTCGCGCAGCAGACGGGCGTGTCGCCGAAGACGCTGTATCGGTGGAGACGAATCGATGGCACGCGCCTGGCGGCCAGTCCGACGATGGTGGAAGTGCCGACCCCGGCGTTCGGCCTGTGGGTGGCGGAAGTGGCGACGCCGTGGGGGGCTGTCCGGTTTTCCGGAAACGGATCGCCGGCGTGGGCCGCCCAACTTTTACGGGAGCTGGCGCGATGCTGAGCGTCGGACCAAAGACGCGCGTGTTCCTGCGGCCGGGGCCAACGGACCTGCGGCTCGGGTTCGAAGGCTTGTATCAATTGGCGCGCCTGACACCCGGGCAGGATCCGTTGGATGGACAGGGTCAGGTCTTCGCTTTCTGCAATCAAAGTCGCACGCGGCTGAAGCTACTGCTGCACGACGGCACGGGACTGTTTCTCTGTACGAAGCGCCTGGACGGCGGAACTTTTTCCTGGCCGCCATCCGGCCCGGTGGATGCGTTGAGTGCGGCGCAGTTGTGGGCGCTGGTGTCGGGTTTGGAAGTGAGCGGCTGGCGGCGGGCCTGGCGGCGCTGATTTATTTCGCCTGAAGAGAGCGAAAGGTCTTGCTTTAAACCCTGTGAGTATCCATTTCATGGATATGTCAACGCCGACCACCGACTCCGCCGCCTTGCTGGTGGCCGAGCGTACGGCGCACGCGGTGACGCGGACGGAGCGCGACACCGCGCGATTGCTGCTCCAGCACACCGCCTTGGAGCGCGACACGGCGAAGGCGAAGTTGCAGGCCCTGCTCAAGCGCTACTTCGGGCGCTCGTCGGAAAAGCTCGATCCCAACCAGCTCGCGCTGGCCTGGGCCGCCGTCGAGGCCGACATCGAGCTCATCACTCCGCCGCCGGTCGTGCCGGTCGCGCGCAAACCCCGGGCGCCCTCGGTGCGGCGAGCGCAGCGGTTGGAGGACTTGCCGGTGCTCGAGACGGTCCTCGTGGATTTGCCCGCGGCCGCGAAGATCGCCCCGGACGGCTCCCCCTTGGTCAAGATCCGGGAGGAAATTACCGACGAGGTCGATTACCAGCCGGGCAAACTGTTCCGTCGTCAGATTATCCGGCCGGTGTATGCCAGCCCCGGTCATGCGGGTGAACCCAAGATTGCGGACTTGCCTGCGCGCGTGGTGCCCGGCGGCCAGGTCGGTCCCGGCCTGATCGCCCATGTCCTGCTTTCGAAGTTTGCCGATGCCATCCCGCTCTATCGGCAGGAGGCGATGTTGCAGCGCCTCGGTCCAGGCTTCAGCCGCCAGACCATGGGCCAGTGGGTCGAACATGGCGCCAGTCTGTTCCAGCCGGTTTACCGCGAACTGCAAAAAATCGTCGCCGGCAGCGGTTACGTCCAGGGGGACGAGACGCCGATTCGCGTGTTGGATCCGGCCCGGCCGGGCGCCGCACGAGAAGCCTGGCTGTGGACTTTCCTCGCGCCGACGCCGGGGGTGGTCGTGTTCGACTTCCAATTGACGCGCAGTCACGAGCCCGCGCTCGCTTTCCTGCGCCAGTTTCGCGGGGTCTTCCAGACCGACGGCTATGCCGGCTATCTCAAAGCACTGCGGCTTTTGCCCGAGGCGGAGCGGGCCGGGATTGTTCACGTCAATTGCATGGCCCACTGCCGGCGCTACTTTGTCGCCGCACTGGAGTCCGGCGATGAGCGCGCCGCGCCTTTTCTGGCCTATCTCGGGGCACTCTACGCCATCGAAGCCGAGTTGCGCGATGTGACGCCGGAGGCACGGGCGCAAGCGCGCGCCACCCGGTCCCTCGCCTGGCTGGTGCCAATGGAAATGGCGCTCACTCGCGCCGCCACCGATCTGACGATCCTGCCGCAGAGCAACCTCCTCAAGGCTGTAACCTACGCGCGCGAACGCTGGGCGGAACTGACTCGCTACTCCGCACCCGGCTTCGGCCACGTTCACATCGATTCCAATGCAGTGGAACGAACCATCAGACCCAGCGCCGTCGGCAAAAAGAATTTCCTCTTCGTCGGCCATCCGGACGCCGGCTGGCGCTCGGCGGTGCTCTATTCGATCCTCGGCACCTGCAAGCTCCAGGGCCTCAACGAATGGAGCTACCTGACGTGGGCTCTGCCGCGCCTCGCCGCCGCCACCAATCAGACTGCCCACCAGTTCACGCCGCAGCGCTTCGCCCAACTTTCGCGCTGATTCCTCGTCCCCAGGCTTCGCGGCTGACTCCATGGAGCGCAGTATAGCGACACGAAGTTCTCACTGCTACGCTGTAGCCAGGTTACCGCTTACAAAAGAACCAATGTCAGCTCCGTGAGCCACCTCCGACGCGACTGCTCACTTGAAACCCAAAGCGCGTCCCATCCAGCCGAGAGGAGCACGCAGATCCATACGTAGGTGAGGCAGACATGT